>CAYRZX010000270.1:0-9854 GCA_964428665.1 uncultured Gemmatimonas sp. | reverse complement strand
AGTCGAGGCCGTTCTTCTTCGGCATGCTCATCGGCTACATCTTAGCCGTGGCCGGAGGGGTCGTGGTGGATGCCATCTGGTTCCAGGACCAGGGGCACACGGTGCATAAGTGGTATTGAAAAGGCAGAATACAGGAGACAGAATACAGAATACAGAATACAGAATACAGGAGAGAAGCGTACGTCTTCGGTTTTCTCCTGTCTCCTGTCTCCTGTATTCTGGTGCGGGGCATAGGAGGGAGAGAAGGGAGTCATATGAGGAACTGGAAAAACGTTGCGCTGGGCGTGGGGGGCGTGGTCTTTGCGCTGATCGGTCTGATGGGCAGCGCAGGGCTTTCGGACGAAGGCAAGCCGACCAGGGGGGACGCCGCGGTCGCCCTCCGCTCCGCGCGGCTCTACATCCAGCAGCACCTGTGGGACAAGGCCCAGGAGCAGCTGCAGATTGCGGTGAAGGGAGACCCCTCCAGCGCGGAGGCCCATTTTCTGCTCGGCTCGATCTACGCGGACCGGGACAGCGTCGAGCAGATGAACCGGCATTTCGACCTGGCGATGAAGTTGAAGGCGAAAAAGTACGGCAAGGACATCCAGGCGCGGCGGGACAGGGTGTGGACGCAGCACTACAACAGCGGGGTGCGGGCCATCCAGAAGGAGAGGCTGGAAGACGCCCTGAAGGAGTTCAGCCTGGCCGTGCAGGTGGACTCGACGCGCGCCGACGGCTACAAGAGCCTGGGGCTGGCCTATCTGCGTCTGGACCGGACGGAGCAGGGCATCGAGGCCTACGAGAAGGCCCTGGCGATGGACCCCAGGGACAAGAACGCCCACGTCAACCTGGGCATCGCCTACCACAACGCCGGGCGGCCGGAGAAGGAGGTGGGGGCGTTTGAGGCCGCGGCGCGGCTGGACCCCAAAAGCGCGGATGTCATGTCCAAGCTGGTGATGGGTTACGAGTCGCTGGCTGCGGCGACGGAGGACAGCGCGAGGGCTGCGGCGCTGTACGACAGCGCCATGTCGGCGTGCGAGCGGGCGCTGGCCCTGGACCCAAAGAACGCGAAGGTGGCCGTCACGGCGGGCCGGCTCCACCTGAACCGGGCGATCCATCTGGCCACGACCGCCACGAGAGAGGACGCCATGCCTTTCTATGAAAAGGCAGAAGGCTACCTGAAGACGGCCGTGGAGCTGAACCCGAAGGACGGCCCTTCGATGTTCAACCTTGGGCTCTGCTACTCCCATCAGGAGAAGTTTGACGAGGCGGTGGGGGTGTTCCGGAAGGCCGTGGCCCTGGACCCGAAGGACGTCGACTCCTGGGCGCAGATCGGCCTGATCCAGGTCAGGCAGAAGGACCTGGACGGGGCCATCGAGACGTTCAGGGAGGTGACGGCGATCCAGCCGGACCACGTCCGGGCCTGGGAACTCCTGGCGTCGCTCTACGCGCAGAAGGACATGGTCAAGAAGGCCAGAGAGGCCGACGCCACGGCGCAGGCCCTGAAGGATCAGGCCGAGAATTGACGGGACGCTGAGGAGATGCGGTTTCACGATGCGATGAAGGGGGTCCAGACGCGCCTTTTGACCGCCCTCCAGAAGCTCCTGTCCGGCAGCGTGTCTCCGTCGGTCAAGAAGCGAGCCCGGAAGCAGGTTGACGAACTCTGGGATAGATAAGGAAAAAGACCTTGCCCAGGATATTTCTGACGCTTTTTGTGGTCCTGCTGCTCGCGTCCGCCTCCTTTTCGGCGAAGGTCCGGCTGGTCTGCCGGGACTACGACCTGCCCGCGATGCCGGTCTGGGCCTGCTGCTGTTTGCAGGCCGAAAGGCCGGCGTGCGGCGCTGTCCGGATGGCGGACGGCTGCTGTGACCGGAAGGTGGTCCCCTCGTTTCGGGAGTCTGGGCCTGCGCTCACCGTTCACCCTTCTGCTTCTTCTAAGGTCGCGCTTCCGTTTTACGCGGTCCTTCCGACTGCCTTTCCCGGCGTTTCTCCCTCTTTCCACGCACGGCGTTCAGACCCTTCTCGCGCTGTACCCCTCTGTCATTCTTCCGCACTTTATCTCCTCAACACGTCGTTCCTGATTTAATCCCTCCAGAATTGCCCCCCTGAGGTTCCGGGGTGAAGTCCGCCCTGTTTTGTCCCCATCGGTTCTTCTTTTTCCTTTTCCGCTGATCGTCCGGATCCGGCGTAGCTCCCGGGTCTGTGGATCCGCACATCCGGGCCAAAACCCTGGGCCGGAGGTGCGTCCGTTCTGTTTCCGAGGAGGTGACCGTATGTCCCGATTTTTCCGGGCCTCCCTCGCGGGCCTGGCCGGGCTGATGGGTCTTGTGTTTCCTGCGGGGGCCGAGCCGCCTTCGCCGATTACCCTGGACTGGGCCGTGCGGGAGGCGACGGCGCACAACCCTCAAATTGCAGCGGCCCGGTCGCGCTGGGAGGCTGAAGTGGAAGAGGCGCCGCAGGCCCGGTCGCTGGACGACCCGAGTCTTTACACGATGTTCTGGGCCGTGCCCCACGACACCCCCAACCCTTTCTCCGCGCGGGAGGTCTGGTATGGGATCAAACAGCGGTTTCCGTTTCCGGGCAAGCTGGACCTGAGGGGGCAGGTGGCCGAACGCACGGCGGCTGTGGCCGAGCAGCGCTACCGGTCGGCGCAGGAGGAGGTGCTGCGGAGGGTGAAGGCGGCCTACTACGACCTGTTCCTGGTCCACCGGGAGATGGAGATTACGCAGGAGCACCTGGACCTGACCCGGCAGTTCGCGGATGTCGCCGAGACCCGGTACGCCACGTACACGAAGGACGGGGCCTCGCAGTCGGACGTGCTGAAGGCGCTGGTGGAGGTGTCCGATCTCTCAAACCGGGCGCTGGTGCTGGGGCAGAAACGCAGGGCCGCCGAGGCGAGGCTGAACGCGCTGCTGGACCGTGACCCTGGGGCGTCGCTGGGTCCTCCGGCGGATTTCCCGGTTCGGCCGGTCCGATACACGCTGGATGAGATGAAGCAGATGGCGCTGGAGAACCGGCCGGAGTTAAAGGCCCTGTCGCTTGCTGTCGAGCGGGCCGAGGCGGCCCGGGCGCTGGCGAAGAGGGACTACTACCCGGACCTGATGACGGATTTCTCCTACTGGGATGTAAAAAATAACCCGAACCGATGGATGCTGATGGTGGAGGCGAAGGTTCCCCTCGCGTTCTGGTCGAAGGGGAAGCACGACGCGCGGGTGCGGCAGGCGGACGCGGAGGTTCGGGCGCTGGAGGCCGACCACCGGGAGTTGAGGAACCAGGCCCTCTACGCGGTGGAGGAGGCCTACGTGGACGTACAGGTGGCGCGGAACAACGTGGATCTCTACAGCCGGACGATCGTCCCACAGGCGCGGCAGGCTGTGGAGGCCGTTCGGGCGGGCTACGAGACGGACCGGGCGACGTTTTTGAACCTGGTGGACAGCGAGCGGACGCTTTTGCGGTTCGAGCTGGACTATTACAGGTCGATGGTAAACTACGAGAAGGGGGTCGCGGATCTGGAGCGGGCCGTGGGCGCCTCCCTGAGGACCCCGGTTATCAACGAAGGAGAGTGAGTATGACACGGTTTGGATGGCTGGCGGTTGGCGCGGCCCTGGCGGTGGTCATCGGAGCCGGGTGGGTGTTCCGGGAGACGCTGTTCGGATGGGCAGGGGCGGAAGGTCCGCACGCGGGGCACGCGCACCCTTCGACAGGCTCAGGGCAAGCTGTGGGGGAGATCGCTTACTGGACCTGCCCGATGCACCCGTCGGTGAAGGCGAAGGCGCCGGGTCCCTGTCCGATTTGCGGGATGGATTTGCAGCCGGTGCCCAAAGCCGGGGCGGCGGGGGGCGCACAGGCATCAAATGCGCCGGGGTTCATCGCGCTTACGCCCTGGCAGCAGCAGCTCATCGGGGTGACGACAACGCCGGTGGAGCGACGGCCCTTGCAGACGACGCTGCGGACGGTTGGGAGGGTGGATTACGATGAGACACGGCTTGCGGACGTAAATCTGAAGATCAGCGGCTGGATTCAAGAGCTCCACGTGGATTACACGGGCAAGCCGGTGAAAAAAGGCCAGCCCCTGTTCACGCTCTACAGCCCGGAGCTGGTGTCCACGCAGGAGGAATACCTGCTGGCGCTGCGCACCCTGAAAAAGCTGAAGTCGGACAGCCGCCTGAGAGACCCGGAGATTCTGGGAGCAACGGCAGAGGCGGCCCCGGCCCCCGGGCCTGAAGATAGAGGCCCGACCGGAGGGACATCCGATCTCACCCACCGGGAGGCGGTCGCCCGGACGCAGCGCCTGCTGGAGGCGGCCCGGGAGCGGCTGTTGCTGTGGGATCTGACGGAGGCGCAGGTCCGGGAGCTGGAAAAAAACGGGAAACCGCAGACGGCGATGACGATCCACGCCCCGGCGTCCGGCGTGGTGACCGATAAAATGGCCGTGGAGGGGATGTACGTGAAGCCGGGAATGCGACTCTATCAAATCGCGAAGTTGGACGCGGTATGGGTCTACGCGGATGTCTATGAATATGAGCTGCCGTTCGTTCGCGAAGGACAGAGGGCCACGATGAGCCTCTCCTATCTTCCGGGACAGACGTTCCGAGGGGCGGTGGACTACATCTACCCCTACCTGGACCCGAAGACGCGCACGGCGAAGGTGCGGCTGAAGGTCCCCAATCCGCGGATGAGCCTTCGGCCAGACATGTACGCCGATGTGACGCTGGGGCTGGATGCAGGAGAGCAACTCGCCGTGCCGGAGAGCGCGGTGCTGTTTTCCGGCAAACGGCGAATTGTCTTTGTGGATGTGGGGGATGGACGGTTCCAGCCCAGAGAGGTCCAACTTGGCGCCCGAATGGAAGACGACTATCACGTCCTGGAGGGGCTGAGGGAAGGGGAACGGGTGGTGACGTCGGCGAACTTCCTGCTGGATTCGGAGAGCAAGCTGAAGAATGTGCTGGGCGGGATGGCGTCTCAACACGAATAGCAGGAGGAGGTCATGATCGAGAAGATCATCGAATACAGCGCGCGGAATCGGCTGATGGTCTTTATCCTGGTGGCGTTCGCCGCGGGCTGGGGGGTCTGGGCGCTGGCCAACGTCCCCTTGGACGCCATTCCTGACCTGTCGGACGTGCAGGTGATCGTGTTCACGGAGTGGCCTGGACGGAGCCCGGACCTCGTAGAAGACCAGGTCACGTATCCGGTGATCACGACGATGCTGGCGGCCCCGAGGGTGAAGTTCGTGCGAGGGCAGTCGTTTTTCGGGCTGTCGTTTGTCTACGTGATCTTTGAGGACGGGACCGATATGTACTGGGCGCGCAGCCGGGTGCTGGAGTATCTGAACGAGGTGACCGGGCAGCTTCCGGAGGGTGTGACGCCTACGCTGGGGCCCGACGCGACGGGGGTGGGGTGGGTCTACGAGTACGCGCTGGTGGATACGACCGGGAGACGCAACCTGGCCGAGCTGCGGTCGTTCCAGGACTGGTACCTCAAGTACTGGCTGGAGGGCGTGCCCGGCGTGGCGGAGGTGGCCTCCGTGGGCGGGTACGTAAAGCAGTACCAGGTGAATATCGACCCGAACAGGCTGCTGGCCTACAACGTCCCCATCGGGCGGATCATCGGCGCTGTCCGGGAGAGCAACAACGACGTGGGTGGCCGGGTGATCGAAGTGGCGGGGACAGAGCACATGGTGCGGGGGAGGGGCTACGTCCGGTCTGTGGAGGACCTGGAATATATCCCGCTGGGGACCAACGGGGACGGGACGCCGATCTACCTGCGCGACGTGGCCCACGTCCAGATCGGCCCGGACATGCGGCGGGGGCTGGCGGAGTTAGACGGGAAGGGGGAGGCGGTGGGGGGGATCGTGGTGATGCGCTACGGGGAGAACGCATTGAAGGTGATCGAGCGGGTGAAGGAACGCCTCCAGGAGATCGGGCCTTCTCTGCCGGAGGGGACGCAGATCGTGACGGCCTACGACCGGTCGGACCTGATCCTGCGGGCGATCGACGTGCTCAGGCACGAGCTGACGCAGGAAATGATCGTGGTGGCGCTGGTGATCATCGTCTTTCTGCTTCACTTCCGGAGTGCGCTGCTGCCGATCCTGACGCTGCCGATCGCCGTGCTGATGTCGTTCATACCCATGTACTATATGAACCTTACATCGAACATCATGTCGCTCGGAGGCATTGCCATCGCCATCGGGGCGATGGTGGACGCGGCGATTGTGCTGGTGGAGAACGCCCACAAGCACCTGGAGCGGTGGGAGCGGGCGGGCGGGCAGGGGAGCCGGTCAGAGGTGATCATCCGGGCGGCGGTGGAGGTGGGCAGGCCGATCTTCTTCTCCCTGTTGATCATCGCGGTGTCGTTCATGCCGGTGTTCACGCTGGAGGCGCAGGAAGGGAGGTTGTTCAAACCGCTCGCTTTCACGAAGAACTTCGCGATGTTCTTCGCCGCGGTCCTGGCGATCACGCTGGTGCCGGCGTTGATGGGGTTGCTGGTCCGGGGACGCATCCACTCCGAAGAGAGGCACCCGATCAGCCGGTTTCTGATCTGGGTCTATACACCGGTGATCAACGTGGTATTGCGCTTCCGTAAGGTCACGATCGCGCTGGCCGTGTTGGCGCTGGCGCTGACGGCGCCGTCGTTTCTGCGTCTTGGGTCGGAGTTCATGCCACCGCTGAACGAGGGGAGCATCCTGTATATGCCCACGGCGCTGCCGGGGATGTCGGTGACCGAAGCAAAAAAGGCGCTGCACACGCAGGACAAGGTCCTGGCGCAGTTTCCGGAGGTGGAGCGGGTGTTTGGGAAGGTGGGACGGGCGCGCACGGCCACGGACCCAGCGCCGCTGTCGATGGTGGAGACCACGGTGACGCTCAGGCCCGAGTCGGAGTGGCGGGAGGGCATGACGTGGGACAAACTGATCAAAGAGATGGACTCGGTGTTGAAATTTCCGGGGATGCCCAACATCTGGTGGATGCCCATTCAGACGAGGACGGAGATGCTGGCCACGGGCATCCGCAGCCCGATCGGGATCAAGGTGTTCGGGCCGGACCTGGGGACGATCGAACGGATCGCGGTGGACATCGAAAACGCGGTGAAGGACATTCCCGGCACGCGCAGCGCGTTTGCCGAGCGGGTGACGGGCGGGTATTTCGTGGACTTCGACGTGCGGCGGCGGGAGGCGGCCCGGTACGGGCTGCGGGTGGAGCAGGTGGAGCAGATTATCCAGACGGCGATCGGGGGGATGAATATTGACCAGACGGTGGAGGGGCGGGAGCGGTATCCGATCAACGTGCGCTATGCCCGGGAACTGCGGGACAACGTGGAGGCGCTCAGGCGGGTGCTGGTGCCCACGCCTTCGGGGGCGCAGGTGCCGATGGCCCAGCTGGCGGACATCCGCACGACCACGGGCCCGCCGCAGATCCGGGACGAGGACGCGCAGCTCGTGGGGTTCGTGTTCGTGGACATCGCGGACCGGGCGCTGGGGGACTACGTGGCCGAGGCCAAGCGGGTTGTGCGTGAGAAAGTGGACATTCCCGCGGGTTACCGGGTCGCGTGGGGCGGGCAGTTCCAGTATCTGGAGCGGGCAAAGGAGAAGCTGAAACTTGTCGTGCCGCTGACGCTGTTCATCGTGTTTTTCCTGCTGTATATGAACTTCAATTCGATCACGGAGACGCTGATCGTGATGCTGTCTGTGCCGTTCGCGCTGGTGGGTGGGGTGTGGCTGCTGGACCTGCTGGACTACAACCTGTCCGTGGCCGTGTGGGTGGGGATCATCGCGCTGGTGGGGGTGGCGGCGGAGACCGGGGTGGTGATGCTGGTCTACTTAGACGAGGCGTGGGAACGGCGGGTGAAGGAGGGGAGGACGACGTTCGCGGACCTTCGGGAGGCGGTCATTGAAGGCGCGGTACAGCGGGTGCGGCCGAAGATCATGACCGTGGGTACCACGATCATCGGCCTGCTGCCGATTATGTTGGGGACGGGCACGGGCTCGGATGTGATGAAGCGGATCGCCGCGCCGATGGTGGGCGGCCTGATCACGTCCACGGTCCTGACGCTGGCGATCATCCCGGCGATCTACGCGATCTGGAAGGCGTGGGGCCTCCCCGAGAAGGAGAGCCCGTAAAACTCGATGCTCCCATTTCACTGTTGAAGCGCCATACAGGTAAAAGCCGTGCAAAACGATGAGCGCCACAGGGACGCATCCAGAGCACCGCTGAGGGTTGTCACGAAGGCGGGGGAAGAGCGCGAGGTCGAGTGGTCGGAGGTCCACCTCCTGGAGCATGTTCGAGAGGTCGAAATCCGGGTCTATTCTGAGGTTGTCGGGAGTCGGTCTGTCGGCCGGCCGGCTTCCGCACCGGAATAGGATAAACGCCAAGATAAATGAGGAAAAGTCCCCCCTGTTTCTCCTAAAAGCGCCTGATCCGTATCAGTAAAAATATCGAAGGCGCTAGGATAAAATTTTCTCAAAAATACAGTCTTTATCTGTGGAAATTACAGGAGATTATCTCTTAACGAACGATTATATTATAACTCAATTATACTAAACTATAATCCCTATTTGAGACATCTGTCCGGGACATCGGCAGACTGCTCAAACGGCGCTCTTTTACGGAAGAGGGCCTGTTGAAAGGTAAGCCGACGTAGCACTCCATCTTCGGGGGGGCTTCTATGTCGGCCTTTTTGTTTCCGGCGTCCAGCGCCCCCCCATCCCATCTCTTTAGGAGAGGAGGAAGTGTTATGGTAAAACGCGCAAGCTTGTGGACCGCCTTCGCCGTTGTCCTGTCCCTGGCGCTTTTGGCCAGTGAGGGGTTTGCAGGCACGACGGGGAAGCTGAACGGCGTGGTGAAAGACGCCAAGGGGGACCCCCTGCCCGGCGTGAGCGTGACCATCGAGGGGACCAAGAGAGGCGGGGTCACGGACGCCAGCGGGTATTTCTTCATCATCAACCTGGACCCCGGGGTCTACCGGGTGACGGCGTCGATCATCGGGTATGACCGTCAGACCAAGACGGGGGTCAAGATTCAGGCGGACTACACCACGGAGTTGAGCTTCAACCTCAAGGAGACGGCCGTAGAGATGGGGGAGATGGTGGTTCAGGCGGAGCGGCCTCCCGTGGAGCCGGACAAGACGACCAGCAAATATGTGGTGAGCGCCCAGGACATCCAGAACATCCCTGTGGTTCGCACGACGCAGGGGTTGATCGAGTTGCAGGGGGGAGTGTCTCTGGACGGGGAGGTGTCGTTCCGGGCCGGGGATGCCGGGGACGTGGTCTATTACGTGGATGGGGTGAAGCTGGTGAACAACGATGCGCAGGGGTATCGGCAGTTTCGCAACATCAACAAGAGCGCGATCCAGGAGATGGTGGTGATCACGGGGGGGATGGAGGCGGAGTATGGGAACAACCAGGCCGGGGTGGTGAGCATCGTCAGCCGGGACGGGGAGCAGCGGTATCACGGCTCTGTGGACTATCAGTTCAGCCCTGCGGGCAAGCGGCACTGGGGTCCCAATGTGTATGATTCGGCCATTCATCGGGGTCGCAACCTGTGGAAAGACGCCTCGTGGGTGGCCGAGGCGGTGACGCTGCCCAACGGCCAGGTTCTCCCCGCGCACCGTCGTTTGGACTATGACAAGCAGATCGGTCACTGGGTGGAGGGGAACCTGTCGGGTCCGTTGAGCCGGAACGCCACGTTTTTCGTCAGCGCGCAGTGGCAGCGGCAGCCTCAGCGGTTCCCCGGCCCCGCTCTGGTGGACCCGACCAACATCAACACGACGTATAAGATCGCCTACACGGTGACGCCCAACCTCAAGATTCGGGTGGGGGGGCTTTTCCAGAGGGCCGAGGGGTTCAACGCGGGGCCGGACGAGGGGGGGATTTTGAACTTAGA
>CAYRZX010000269.1:0-9861 GCA_964428665.1 uncultured Gemmatimonas sp. | reverse complement strand
GCCATTGCCTTTGGTAGCCTGAAAACCCACCGAGCACGACCGGTTACGCCCAAAGCAAAACAGGTTTATGCTTTTACTTCATCGTTCATCGTTCTGACTTCATCGTTATCGTTGAGCGCGCCGGACCTGCCGAGCCTGAAGCCGGAGTTCTACCAGGGCTGGCAGGACCGGACCTCGCGCTGCCAGGGGTTGCGGCGGCAGGTGGGTCGTCTGGTGGGAGGGGAGGGCATCGGGGCAGAACAGAGGGATCGGCTCTTGCTGCTGCTGGCGGCCTACCATCGGCTCATCCGCCTGCCCGCCGGGGTTTCGCTGGAGACCTCCCCGATCTGGGGGGCCTTTCCGGCGCTGCTCGATCTGATGGAGATGCTGGTGGATCGGGCCGGGCCGGAGGCCGGGGCGCTGGCGGAGGCCGTAGGCCGGTGTCGCGAGGCTATGGAATAGCGTATTCCAGGGAGGCGAAGTGGCTAAGAAGGTCTTTGTGCTTGGCTTTCTTCTCTTTTTGACCCTGGCCACCTGCTCGGGCTCCCCCGGACAACGCGCCTACCTGGATTCGGGCTGTCCCCGGTGCCACGGGACCGACAGGTCGGGGAGCGCAACGGGGCCCTCCCTGAAGGATCTGAAGTATACCTGGACGAAAGGGGATCTCGTCCGCTTCCTGAAGGGCCCGGCGGAGTTCACCGCCAGCGACCCCCGATTGAGGGCGCTGTCGGAGCGCTACGGCACGAAGATGCCGGCCTTCGCGATGGATGAGGAGACACGGAAGGCGCTGGCTGAATACCTCCTTAAAGAATGAAGAACGGGATCTCCTCCCGCCCTTCATAACTGCTTCATCCAGGGGTCATTCTGAGCGACCGCAGGGAGCGAAGAATCTCGCCGTTGATAAAACGAGATTCTTCGTCGCTTCGCTCCTCAGAATGACGGCGTTGTTAGCCCTCACCCTATCCGCCATTCTGCGCGGCCCTCTGGCGCGCCTTCTCCACGTATTCTATGAGAAACGCCAGAAAGGCCGATGCCATCAGCCCCACCGCGCCGGCCAGCAGAATGGTGTTCGACTCTTTGGGGGTTAGGGGCGTGGCCTCCACGGCCCGCATCACGACCCTTAGATCGGCCGCTTCTCCCGCCTTGGCGACCCGCGCATCCTCCGCAAGTTTGGCAAACCGGTCGAACGAGCTTTTATACAACCCTGATTCTCGCTCCAGGCGCGCCTGTTCCATCTGCAGGAGGTTGAGTTGATCCTCCAGACTTAAAGCTCTCGACCTGGATGATTCCATAAACGACTGAGTATTGACAAGGTTATCTTTTAAAGCCTGAATCTCCAGGCGCAGTTTTTCCACGTTGACCTTGCTGGTCGAATAGTTCTCCTGGTAAACATTAAAAATGGCGTGCGCAGTTTCCACTTTTTTGGCAAGTGTCGCCTGCTTCCTCTCTTCATCCTGCAACTGCTCCAGGAGCGCCGGAATCTCCTTTTTGAGCTTTTCGAGTTGGTCCTTTAGGACCGTCTCTTTTGGAGTGTAGGAGTCGTACTCCAGCTGAAGGGTGGCCTTCCTCTTTATCAAGTCCTCATAGACCGGGTTGAGCTGTTCCGACCGGAGCTTGAGGGCATCCAGCTTTTTCACGTCGTCTGGTGAGAGCGCTCCGTCCCTGGCCCTCTGCCAGAGCGCGTCGTCCGTGATGGCCTTTGATAAGACCAGCACCGGACTTTGCTGCTGGAGGTGTCGGTCGATCTGCTCCAGAGCCGTCTGCGTTGTCTTTCGACTCAGTTCGATCGACACCAGTTCCGCTTTATGGGCTGCGAGTGTCAGGTTTTTCTTCTCCACCTCCGCCCTGAGCAGTTCAACTCTGTGTTCTATGTTGAAATCCAACAACGCCTTCTCGGCCTGAAGCAGGTCCCGCTTCGCGTCCACAACGAGCTTACGGATGTTCTTCTGGTCTTCGGTAAGACCCTCAAAAGGAATCGGTCTCCCCTCCTCCACAAGACTGCTCACCGCTTTCCCGTCGATCTCCACCGCCCTCAGGAGGTCCATCTGCTGTTTCAGCGACTTCTCTCTGGCGCTGAGATCGAACCCCTGATTTATGTAGGCCGTCTGCGCATCGTTGAACTTGGCCGCCACCGCAGTGCGTTCGTTGGATAAGGGGATCTGCGGACTGTTCGTCTTGAAGCGGAGGATGGCGTCCTCCGTATCCTCCAGGCGCTTTCTGGTCGTCTCATACTGGGCGATGATGAAATCGTAGGAACCGGCCACGGTTTGCCGGGTGATTCCGCTGTTCTTTTTGACAAACAGGTCGGCCCAGACATTGACGAGTTGGGCGGAGAGGTCTGGCTTATCGGATTTGACGGAAAAGGTGATCAAGGAGGAAGCGGGCGCCGCTGATGAGCCGGATGCCCCTCCCTGCATGACCTCCATTGTCAACATGCCGTCCAGGCTGGAAATGTTATGCTTCAAGCCCAATGAGTCGATGACCGCCTGCTCCAGGTCCTGGGCGCGGGCCAGTTTCTCATACACGGAGGCCGGGAAACTTGGGGGCGTCAGGTCCGCCTTGAAGGGCGGCGGGGTGACCAGGAGCGAGGCCTTTGCCTCGTAGAACGTCGGGGCCTTTTTGCCGTAGCTGTAGACCGCCGCGGCGAGGATGCAGACCAGCGTCCCGGCGACGATCATCCACTTCCGCTTGAGGATGACGTTGATGTAGTCGATCAGCTCCACTTCACGCTCTTCCATCGTTTTCGACCTTCTTTCTCAGTTCAATTTTAGCTTCCTGAACGCGAGCCAGCTCATTTTGAGCAGCAGATAGCCGTGCCGGAAGCGGCTGATGTTCGTCGCGCCGTAGGTCCGCTCCCGGTAGTGCACCGGCACTTCCACGATCTTCAGATTCAGTTTGGCCGCCCCGAACAGGAGGTCGAAGTCCCCGAACGGGTCGAAGTCCCCGAAGAAGGACCTCCCCCGGGCGATCCTCAGGTAGTCTCTCCTGAACAGCACCTTCGTGCCGCAGAGGGTGTCCCTGATCCGCTGCTCCAGAAGCCACGTGAAGACCTGGCTGAAGAATTTGTTCCCCATCAGGTTCAAGGCCCGCATGGCCTTCTGCTCCATCGGGTAGACCAGGCGGGAGCCGTTGATGAACTCTCCTTTGCCTTCCGCGAGCGTTCGGTAGAACCGGGGGAGGTCCTCCGGCGGCACGGTCAGGTCGGCGTCCAGGATCATCAACACGTCCCCTGTGGCGGCAGCGAACCCTTTCCGCACGGCGTCCCCCTTGCCCTTCCCTTCGCCCTGAGGGATGAGCTTGAGGTCCCGGTCCGGGAAGGCCTGCGCCACCCGCTGGATCTCCTCCACCGTGCCGTCGGTGGAGTTCCCGTCCACAAAGATGAGTTCCGTGCGCCTTCCTAAATCCGGCGTCCGGGCCACGGCCCCCTCGATGTTCCCGCGCTCGTTCCGGCACGGGATGACGACGGAGCAGGAGTAGTCTTCGCCGGCGGTTGCGCCCTTCGCGTTTCTGGCCACGATGAACTGCACCAGGCAGAGCTTGCGGACGAAGGGGAGCTTGGCGAGACACCGGTTGACGAACGGGGCGATGAGCGGGACCTTTTTGGGCAGGAGGAACCGGTAGCCGCGCCGGATCACCTCGTAGCCGGCCAGGAACAGGAGGTTGGCGATGTCATCGAGGGGCAGCCAGTTCTGGATGCGCTGGGGCGTCTTGAGGCTGACCGCCTCCCCGAACCTGAGGAGCGGCTCCCACAGGTAGTTGTACTGGTCGACGATGATGCGGGTATCCGGGCGCGTGAGCCCCTGGAGCTGTTCGAGGACCCCCTGAATGTCGCTGACCTCGCCCAGCAGGCCGGACAGGATCACATAGTCGAACGTCCCCCGGACGCTCAGACATTCCGCCTCCGACACGATAAAACGGAGATACGGGTATCTCGATTGAGCGATTCTTATGGCGCTTCTGCTGAAGTCGACCCCCACGCCGAAGGAGGGGCGCACGGAGGCCAGCAGGTCTCCCGTGTCACACCCGACCTCCAGCACGGAAGAGCCCGGCGGAATCAGGAACGCATAGAGGCGCTGCACCTCCTGGTGATAGTAGCGGTTCCGCCGTCTGCGCCGGTCCCGCTCCGCCGCCACCGCATCGTGATAGGCCCTCAGGTCGCTCGTGGACATGATGGATGGTCGTGGAAGGACCTAAAAAAAGGCAAGACACCCGTCTTGCGACGGCGCGCTTGCCTTCAGAAGAAATCCCCGGAGTTCACTCAGGATGCCTGTTTACCGCTGAGTCTGCCGCCGAGAAAGCCGAGCGCACGGGAGAGAAGAATCCGGGAAGACGGCAGAATAAAGGACGGTCCAAAAAATGGTGGAGCTGAGGGGGATCGAACCCCTGACCTCATGAATGCCATTCATGCGCTCTCCCAACTGAGCTACAGCCCCATAACCTTTTTCCACGGATGAACCTTGAGAGGATAATAAAATCGCCCGATCAAGTCAAGAGGTTTTTACGGCGGGAGACCGATCCTACGTCCCCTTTTTCACCAGCTTCGAGAACTCCTCCTCCCGCAGGATCGGGATGCCCAGGCTCAAAGCCCTGTCGTACTTGGAGCCCGGATTATCCCCGACCACGACGAGGTCGGTCTTCCGGCTCACGCTGGACGCGGGTCTCCCTCCGAGCTGGCGAATCAGGTCTTCGGCCTCCTGGCGGGTGAGGCCCGACAGGCTCCCCGTGACGACGACCGCCTTCCCCGCGAAGGCCCCGTCCGCCCGTGTCCCTTCGGTCTTCTCCGCCTCCATCCGCAGCCCGGCCCGCCGGAGTTTTTCGATGACCGACCGGTTTTCCGGGCTCCGGAAGAAGGCGACGAGGCTCGCCGCAATGGTGGGGCCGACCTCCTCCACGGTCTCCAGGCCCTCCGCCGTGGCCGACATCAGCCGGTCCATAGACCCGAAGGCGGCGGCCAGCGCCCTGGCCACGGTCGTCCCCACGTGCCGGATGCCGAGGGCGAACAGCAGGCGGTCGAAGGGGCGTTCCCTGCTTTTCCGGATGGCCTCGATCAGGTTGGTGGCGGACTTTTCGGCCAGGCGCTCCAGGCCCGCCACGGTCTCCACGCTCAGGCTGTAAAGATCGCCGACGTCCTTCACCAGCCCCCGGTCCACGAGCTGCGTCACGATGGCCGTCCCCAGGCCGTCGATGTCCATCGCCGTGCGCCCGGCGAAGTGCCCGATCCGGGCCCTGAGCTGCGCCGGGCAGCGGCTGTTGGGGCAGCGGGAGGCCACCTCGTCCTCGTCCCGTTCCAGCGCGGCCCCGCAGGCCGGGCAGGCCTTTGGAAACAGGAACGGTTTTGCGTCCTTTGGGCGGCTTTCGAGGATCGCGCCGACCACCTTCGGGATCACCTCACCTCCCTTCTCCACCCGGACCTCGTCGCCCATGCGGATGTCCCTCCGGCGGATCTCGTCCTCGTTGTGCAGGGTGGCCCGGCTGACGGTCGTGCCCCCCAGCAGCACCGGCTCCAGGATGGCCACGGGCGTCACGACCCCGGTGCGGCCCACCTGCAGGACGATCTCCCGCAGGCGGGTGGTGGCCTGCCTGGCCTTAAACTTGAAGGCGATGGCCCATCGCGGGCTCTTCGAGGTGCTCCCCAGACGCGCCTGCTGCCTCAGGTCGTCCACCTTCACCACCACCCCGTCGATGTCGTAGGGGAGACCGTCCCGCCGCTCCTCCCAGGTCCGCCAGAAGGCCACCACCTCCTCGATGGACCGGCAGAGCGACCATTCGGAGTTCACAGGAAACCCCATCTCCGTCAGCCGCTCCAGGTTCTGGCTGTGCCTGCCGGCCCGGACCTCCGGGGCGTCCAGATAGTAGGCGAAGAAGCTGAGGCGGCGGCCCGCCACGAGCCGGGCGTCCTGGAGCTTGAGCGAGCCGGCGGCGGCGTTGCGGGGGTTGGCGAACGGCTCCTCCCCGGCCTGCTCCCGCTCCCGGTTGATGCCTTCAAATGCCTCCTGCGGGAGATAGGCCTCCCCCCGCACCTCGGCCCGCCGCCAGGTTCCCCGCAGCCGGAGCGGGACGGACCGGATGGTCCGGCAGTTGGGGGTGATGTCCTCCCCGGTGGTCCCGTCGCCCCGCGTGACGCCCCGCGCGAGATGGCCGTCCTCATAGGTCAGGCTCAGGGCCACCCCGTCGATCTTGAGCTCCGCCACGTAGGTCGGGGACTCCCCTTCGAGGCCCTCCCGCACCCGGCGGTCGAACTCCCGCACGTCGGCCTCCGAATAGGTGTTGTCCAGGCTCAACATGGGGGCGCGGTGCCTGACCGGAGGGAACTGTTTGGTCAGCCCGGACCCCACCCGCCGGGTCGGGGAGTCGGGCCGGACGAGGCGCGGATGGGTTTCCTCCAGGGCCTTGAGTTCGCGCATCAGCCGGTCGTAGGCCTCATCCGAGACGGTGGGCCGGGCGAGCACGAAGTAGCGGTAGTCGTGCTCCTGAATCTCCCGAATCAGTTCGTCGATCCGTTTTTCAGGGGAGGAGGGCATTGAGGGGCTTCGTCCTATCCCTTACACTCCAGCGCCTGCTTGACCTCTGCAATCAGCTCATCGGGGAAAAAGGGTTTGTTCAGGAAGCGCGAGATCCCCTTCCCGCGCAGTTCGCTCATCACGCCTTCGGAGAGGTAGGCCGACACCACGATCACCGGGGTCCTGGCGTTGAGGGGCGACTTCCGGATGGCCTCGGCCACGGTCATGCCGTCCAGCGAGGGCATGTTGAGGTCCAGGGTGATCAGGTCGAAGGTCTCGGACCGGACGGCCTCCGCCGCCGCAAACCCGTCTCGGATCATCCGCACCTCATAGCCCTCTCCTTCCAGCGTCTCCCCCATCGCCTCCCGGACGGGGCGTTGATCCTCGACCACGAGAATCCTGTGTTTCATGGCATATCGCCTCGGAGGGCGACCACCGGTCGCCCCTACAGTCTCCTGAAAAGACGAAGGGTGGCGCCTCTGCGACGGCGCACACCCTTTGACGCGATCCCTGTTGAAGCGTTCTCAGATGGGCTTGTGGAGTTCCTCTCTCAGGAGCTTTCCTGGCTTGAAATGGGTCTTGCGGCGGGCAGGGACGTAGATCACCTCCCCGGTCCGGGGGTTGCGGGCGGCTGGTTTGGGCCTGGTCTCCTTCACCTGAAAGACCCCGAACCCGCGGATCTCGATCCGATGTCCATCGGACAGGCTCTCCCGCATCGCTGAGAAGATGCTATCGACCATCTTGGCCGCAAGGTTCTTCTTGCACCCGGTCTCCGCGCTGACGGTCAGGGCCAGCTCTTTCTTGGTCGTGGTGGCCAAGTCATCACCTCTTCCTGGCGCGCCGAGGCATAAAAATCGGCTCCGTTTGGGGATCGTTGCGGGCGTTTTTGCTTATAAAAGGCTTAATTATTTTGGACTTAACGGCAACTAAATTAATACAACAAGGGGTGGATGTCAAGAAGAATTTAGATATCTTGCTATTTTAAAAAACAGTTATAGCGCTGCGGGGCCTGAACTCGCGGCCTTTCTCATCTGCGGCCGGCCCAGAGGGCCAGCAGACCAAAGACCATGTTGAGTTTGAGCAGGCCGTCCAGCCGGAGCAGGTTCTGCCGGGACCGGTCCCGCCACATCGACAGCAGGGCATAGAGGAGGATCGCATCCACGGGGCAGAGCGCGAGGAGGAGGTAACGCCAGGTGTAGCAGTCCTGCCAGAAGGGGATGGGCGTCAGGGCGATGAGGGTGAGATAGACCGCCGTGGCCGTGATCAGCGCAGGGCGAATCCCCCAGGCCACGGCCACGCTCTCTGCGCCCACGGCCGCATCCCCCTGCACGTCCTCGATGTCCTTCACGATCTCCCGCCCGAGGTGGAACAGGAAGGCGAATCCGGCGGGCACGAGCGTCGCCTCCACGCGGTTCACGGCCACGCCGCCGTAGAGCAGGGCCATCCCGCTGATGCCGCTCACGACCACGTTGCCCGCCACCGGCACCCGTTTCAGGGCGAGGTCGTAGGCCACCAGCCCTCCGACGGCGGCCAGCGCCACGCAGACGGCCTTTGCGCCCAGCCCGACGCTGGCGCCGACGCCGAGGGTGAACAACACCGCCGCCAGACTTACCGCCGCACGCGCCGAGATCTGCCCCGAAGGGATCGGGCGGTCCGGGCGGTTGATCCGATCCGCGGCCTCGTCGCAGGCGTCGTTCAGGGCGTTGCCTCCCCCTGCGACACAGGCGGCTGACAGGCCGGCGACCAGGCCGCTGACGGCGTCAGCGCCTTTTCCGGCCAGGCTCGCCCCCACCAGGACCGAGGCGAAGGCGATGGCGCAGTTGGCCGGACGGAGCAGCCTCAGGTATGCCAGGGCGTTGGAATTCTCGCAGCGGCGCATGGCCTCCTCTGTTGAACTGTAGTATAATTGAATTGCTCCTGCTTGTCAACGTCGCCCTTAAAAAAAGCGACGGGCGATCACACAGGATCGCCCCTACTAATAAAACCATTTGACTTCATCGGTCTATTTGTCTAATTTTATATACTTTGCATGTGCAAAAAGGGTCAGGATTTCTCTGGAAAATTCTGAACATCGTAATGGTCGGGCTTTTTGATCGAGGTCAGGGGTGTTGGAGAGGGGGTAAACGGTTCAACGCGTAAGCCTGCCCACGCGGATGGAGGGGAGGCGACACGAGGAGGGGAGGTTCAGGCATGGACAAAGATAATTTTCCAGAGTGTTTGAAGTGTTCAACAGGGGTGCTGGTCCCGCTGTCGGACTATGGCAGGGATGGCGCGTCCATTATGTACAAAGCCTGGGTCTGCACGAACCCGGAGTGCGGCTTTAACCTGAGGATCGACAACGGCGAGATCAGCGTGGGGAGGAACATCACCGAATCCTACAAGTGACGCGCAGTCCTCTTTTCCTCTCCGGGCCAGTTCTGGGCATCGAGACCTCCTGCGATGAGACATCCGCCTCCGTGGTGTGCGATGGACGGGTTTTGTCCAACGTCATCTTTTCGCAGGCCGATCACGGTCGGTACGGGGGCGTGGTGCCCGAACTGGCCTCTCGCGATCATATTCGCCGCATTCTTCCGGTCCTGGACGAGGCGTTGCAGGGGGCGTGCGTCGGCATTGCCGACCTCTCCGGCATTGCCGTGACCGCAGGCCCCGGCCTGGTCGGCTCCCTGCTGATTGGACTCTGCGCGGCCAAGTCCATCGCCTTTGCCAACGGCCTTCCCCTCGTTGGCGTGCATCACATCGAAGGCCATCTCTTCGCGGCCTTTCTGGAGGAGCGACACCCCTCTCCCCCTTTTGTCGCTCTGATCGTGTCGGGGGGGCATACCGACCTCATCTCCGTTCCGCAGATCGGGCGGTATCGCTCCCTGGGGCGAACGCGGGACGACGCCGCAGGGGAGGCGTTCGACAAGGTCGCCAAGCTGCTTGGCCTGTTTCGGCCCGGCGCATCCGCCATGGGCGGTCCCCTGATCTCCCGCCTCGCCGAGACCGGAAATCCCCACGCCGTCCGTTTTCCCCGCGGCCTGATCGACGCCGATCATTTTGACTTCAGCTTCAGCGGCCTCAAGACTGCCGTGCTCCACCACGTTCAGGGTTTAGGTCCCGATCCGTTCAGCGGGTGGGCGTCCGACGTGGCGGCCGGTTTTCAGGCCGCCGTGGTGGAGGTCCTCGTGGCCAAGACCGTTCGCGCGGCGGCCTTCTGCGGCGTTCGGGACGTGCTGGTGGCCGGGGGGGTGGCGGCCAATCGCGCCCTCCGGGAGGAGATGGCGAGGGCGGCTCAGGGGCGCGGTCTTTCGCTTTTCATACCTCCTCCTGCCCTCTGCACGGACAACGCCGCCATGATCGCCGCCGCAGGGTCCTTCCGGATGAGCCGGGGAGAACGGTCGGG
>CAYRZX010000268.1:0-9894 GCA_964428665.1 uncultured Gemmatimonas sp. | reverse complement strand
GGAGATGTCCCGGTAGAGGTCCTGCTCCTTCGGGTCCAGACTGTCGATGTAGAGCTGAAAGGCCGGCATCGCCCTGTCGTAGTCCCCCCGGCGCATCAGGACCTGAGCCAGCAGAGGCAGCCCCCGATTGTCGGTCATGAGGGAGGCGACCTCCTCCGCCTCCTCAGTCCGCCCCCGGTTCAGAAGGTCGAGCGCGAACTCGTAGGCGGAGATCTGGTCCGCCGGCCTCTGTTCAAGGTATTTCTTGTAGTAGAGGACCGCCATCCGGAGGTCCTCCTCCTTCTGATACGCCTGGGCCAGCAGCAGATAGGCCGGCGCGTATTTCAGGTCGTAGCGGAGCGCCCTGTCCGCCTCCCGCCTCGCCTCAGCCCTCCCTAACTTCAGGTAGGCCCGCGCCAGGAGGTAGTGCGCGTCGGGGTTCGTGGAATCCGCCTCCACCGCCGCCTTCAGGTGGGGCAATGCCCCCTTCGCGTCCCCCCTCAACTCCAGATACGCGCGTCCCAGTCCGCATCGCGCGGCGGCCAGTCCGGGGTCCTGCCGGACGGCCCGTTGAAAGTTGGAGAGTGCGCTGTCCGCCTCCTCGATCCTCATGTGGAGCAGGCCGATCCGGGTCAGCAGCTCCGCAGGGGCCGGATGGCCCGGCAGGGCCTCCTTCAGGGCACCCACCAGCGCCCGGACGCTGTCAGGGCTTTGGGTGCTCAGGGCGCGCCGGTAGAGCGCGTCGGCGGCGGCCGGGGAGATGGCCTGGGCGTCCCCCCCCAGACCGCAGAAGACGAAGACCAGGATGCCCTCCCACATCCGGCGAAACGTCAGAACAGACCTTCGATCAGGCATATCACGCTCACATCCTTTCAGTTGCCTTCTGATCCTCCTCGATGCTCACCCACTTCATGTAGAGCGGGTTGCCCCACCAGTAGGGGCAGAACTTCAGCCCCTTCACGTAGGGTTTGACCAGGTTCGAGTAGTTCATGACGTGGAGCGGGATGACCCAGCTATTCCCCAGCACCGCGCGGTGCATCTCCCGGTCGATCTCCGCCCGCCTGGCCGGGTCCCGTGAGTGGAGCGCCTCCTGCCGCATCTCCTCCAGCCGCCACCGGAGGTCGCTGGCGTGCGCCCACTGATAATGGTACTGCTTCACCTGCAGGATCGTCAGACACATCTCCTTCCAGAGCCGCCCCAGGTCCGCGCCCGGCGCCTTCGCCCGCCGCACGAGGTCCTCCCCGGACTCCCGCCACCCCCGGATCACCTCCTCCGCCTCTCGCCGCAGGTAGGGCCCGTGCCTCTCGTTCTCGTGGAGCGCCAGCACCGAATCCCCGCAGGCGCGGACCTCCCGGTTCACCCGCTCCACATCGGCCACAGCCCCCCCCTTCTCATAGGGGATCATCCCCGCCCGGAGCTGGATGATGCGCCGCTGACCCTCCCACCAGGTCCGGTAGGCCTTCAGGTCGTCCGTCCAGTTGAGGATCTGAGCCCACTGCGCGCCGTAGACCGGGTCCGGCCAGGGCGCGCCCGACGCCGCGAAGCAGAACCCGAGGTAGTCCGGGGGGTTGAGCGAGACCCGCTTGTCCGCGTAGACCCCCAGCTCCTGGTTATCAATCACGAATTTAATCCCCAGGTTCTCCCCCAGCATCGCGGCGACGGTCACGAACTGCGACAGCCGTTCCGGCTCGAGATAGGAGGGGACCAGGATGACCGACTCCGGGATCCCCTTCCCCCCCGGATACCCGGCCTCCGTCAGCAGTCGCCGCGCCTCGCTCAGGTCGAAACAGTCCTCAAAGCCCGGATCCCAGTCGGGCATGGCCGGCGTGGACATCATGTCCACCGGGGCCTCCCGGCCGTGAAAGATGGTCTCCACGATCCGGCGCTTGTCAAACCCCATCGCTATCGCGCGCCGCACGCGCGCGTCCCAGTAGACGGGGTTCTCCGAGAAGAGAAAGAGCAGGTAGGACAGCCCGCTCGTGGGCGTCCAGACCAGCTCCCGGCTCAGGACCGGATGGTGCTTGGCGTAGTAGATGTCCGCGATCGACGTGATCCCCGCGAAATCCACCTCGTTGCTCTGATACGCCTCCATCGGCCTGCCCGCAAACCGGGAGATGACCCGCTCCAGGTTCCCGCGCGGCAGGTTGTAGTTGGGGTTCGGCTCCAGGATCACGTGGGAATTCATCTCCCACTCCACGATCCGGTACGGCCCGTTCCCCTGATAGTGTTCCAGTTTGTGCCACTGATCCCCGTGCCTCGCCAGCGCCCCCCGGTGGATCGGGAACATGCTCCCCGTGATCATCGCGTTCATGAACGCCGGGTAGGGCTTGGCCAGCCGGAACCGCAGCGTGAAGTCGTCCAGCACGTCGATCCCCACCTCCTCCGCCCGCGCCGCCCTGTTCTGAAAGTCCAGGGCCTTCTTCACGTACTGCAGCGGCGTGTCCCACATCCACTTGCTCTGGCGGTTGGGCTCCATCTGGTACAGGAACGCCGCCCTGTAGTCGTGCGCCGTCACCGTGCTCCCGTCGTACCACCGGTTGTCCCGGCGCAGGTAAAACGTGTACGTCAGCCCGTCCTCCGAGACCTCCCACCGCTCCGCCTGCGCGGGGACCAGCCTCCCCTCCGGGCTCAGTTGCACCAGGCCCTCCTTCGTCCCCAGCGTCACCTGCGCGTACATCCCCCCCGTGTAGAGATAGGTGTCCAGCGTGCTCAGCAGCGGCCCGATGTAGCGGATCTCCCTCCGCCGCTCCGCCCCTGCGGCGCTGAACGTAACTGCGACCAGAAAGGCCCACAGGACGATGCAGTGTCGGTACACGGCTCACCATTCCCAAAAGAATATGGCGGCCTTGTCCCCTTTCACAAAGCCGCCATCTTGTTCATTGCTACCCCATCACCGATTTCGGATTTCGGATTTCGGATTTCGGATTTGAGGCTTTTAGGTTTTTCATTCCACAATCCACAATCCACAATCCACAATCCGCAATCAGAACGACCCCGTCACCGAGAACCGCAGGGGCGCGTCGAACTGCTTGCCGAAGTTCACCCAGGCGAAGTCGGCCTGCAGATAGCGGTCCCCCCGCTTGAGCTTGACGCCGGCCCCGGCCGTGAAGTCCTGGACATCGTAATTCCACTTGTACCCGCCCCGCAGCGCCAGCATGTTGCGAAGCCAGAGTTCGCCCCCCACGTGCGCCCGCTTCTCAAAGCTGACCGCGTAGAGCCCCTCGAAGGCGCCCGTGAAGTAGACCGGGTCCCCCTTCTTCCCGATCACCTCGGCGGCCACCGCCATGTTGAAGTACATGGGCATCTTGGCGCTGATGAACGACTCCTGCAGGAGGACCTTGTCCTTCCCGAAGTTCCGCAGCGACATGGCGAACCGGAGGCTCCGGAAGCCCGTGTAGTAGTTCGACCCCACCGCGAAGTCGAACGTCGAGAACTTGTAGCCCAGGCCCAGCTTCTCCTGAATCCACCGGAACTGCCCGCCCATCGAGAACCGGTCCGTGAACTTCTTGGCGTAGGCCCCGCCGACGGCGATGCTCCCGTTGTCCAGGTAGACGCCCGTCCCCTCGGGCTTGTAGATCGTCCGCTCCTCGATCTTGGGCGTGCCGAACGCGATGAAGCTGAAGGCGAGCGCCCCGTAGTCCGTGTTCACCCCCACGGCCCCGGAGTTGAACTGCGACTCCACCAGCCACTGCGTGTAGTTGAAGTTGACCTGGAGCTTCTTCCGGGGCATGTTGGTCAGCCCGGCCACGTTCCAGAACACGGCGTTGATGTCGTCCGCCACGGCCACGAAGGCGTCCCCCATCCCGGCGGGCCGCGCCCCCTGCGCCACCTCCAGGAAAGAGACGTAGGTCTCGGCCACCGGCGTGCTCCCCCCCACCTTCTGGGTCGTGACGGTCTGACCCGTCCCTGGACCATACTGGCCCGGTACCTGGGCCTGCGCCGGGGTGTAGACAAGAAGGCCAGCAATAAGGGCCAGAAGTCCAATCTGATAAATGCTCCGCATAACAGTCTCCTTGACCGAATAGCGTGATCGGCCAGCCCTCACCCCGTCAGGCTACGCCTGCCACCCCTCTCCCATTTATGGGAGAGGGGCAGGGGTGAGGGCCTGATCGCTACCTGATCACCACGAAATAGGTCCGCTGGATCTGGCCCATGCTCTCCGGCGTGAGCGACTCGATCGTCACGAAGTAGGTGCCGAAGAAGAGCTGATTGGTCACCGTCCTGTTCAGCTGCAGGAAGGTCGCCTCGCCCACCGTCGGCGAGTCGTGCGTGAACTCCGCCGCCAGGTCTCCGGCGATGGTGTAGAACCGGATGATGCACTTCCTTGGGACATTCAGGAGGCGCACCTTGATCGTCGCCGCATAGGTGTGGGTCGCGTCCTTGATGTAGGGGTTCGGGACGATAATGACCTTCTTCTCAAACCGGTCCGCCGCGGCCGAGGCCACCTGCACCGGGCTGAACGGGGCCGCCCCACTGGGGGGGAGGTAGAACGTCGAGGGGTCGCCCGAGCCCCCCTCGTATGCCGGCACGCTGCCCGTCACCGTCTTGCCCGTCACCCGGCTCTTGAACGTCGGGTTCCCGGCCGACTGGTAGGCCCGCACGATGTAAAAGTACTGGAAGCCCGCCAGCGAATTCGCGTCCTCCACCGCGTAGGTCTTCGTGGACGCGGTGTAGTACTTCGTGTCCCCCACCTTCACGTCCGCCACCAACTTCCACATGTCGGGCAGGTTCTCCGACACGTAGACCCTGTAGCCCGCGATGTCCGCCGCGCCCTTGTCCGGGTTGATCGACTTCTCCGCCTCGTCGGTCCAGGTCACTAAGTTTCGCGCGTTCTCCGATGAGGCAATCTTCGCGTTCACGTCGGGCGGCTGGTTCGGGATGTCGTAGCCCAGGGCGTAGGCCTCCTGCGCCTTCTTCAGGTGCTTCACCAGGTTCGTGAAGGCCAGCCCGTTCTCCTCCTTCCGGAGTTCGCTGTTGTTCTGTCCCCGTATGTAATCCCGGAAGTTGGACTCCACCGGCGCGCCCGCCACGTAGGCGAACACCAATTTCACCTTCTGCCCCGGCGCCAGATCGTATGGCCCGTAGGTGTCCCAGATCGTGTAGGCCCCCGCAATGGCCCGCCCCTTCCACTCCCAGTCCGGGTTGGGCACGTAGGGCATCGGCTTGGTCGGGTTGTCCTCCAGCGGCAGCAGGGGTACGCCCTTGCTCAACGGCCCGGACCCCCGCGTCGGGCGCGCGTCCCGCGCCGAGGTGAAGTAGGACGGGTCCGGCGACCGGGTGAGCATCTCATACATCGTGGCGTCGTTCATCTTGGTCGGGTCCGGCTCGTCCCCCACGATGTTGCTCAGCACCTGGATGTTCTCCTGCCGGAACTGGAAGTGGAACAGATTGTGCGCGAACGGCTGCTGTTTCACCTTCGGGGCCTGGTAGACCCCGGTGTCCCCCACGAACCCGTCCGTCGGGTCCACGTCGATCTCCGCGACCCCCACCATCGCGATCGCCGTCAGGTCTCCATCCCGCACGAGGGTGGGGTTCTGCACGCTCACGCTCTTGTTCCCCTGCCGCCACGGGTCCCCCACGTCGTCCGCGAACTGCCCCACCATGCAGAAGTTGTCCCAGTCGTACTGGTAGGTCATCTTCAGCCCCCTGGCCGACGCCGGGCCGTCGTAGTTGGGGGCCTCCGTGTACTTGACCTTGTCGTCCTGCCCGTTGTCCACGTTCAGCCCGAAGATGCTGTTGCACCCGTCCAGCGGCCCCCAGTCCCAGTAGTAGGCCACGTAGCTCCCCCGCCCCACCCCGGCCCCGGAGGTCATCAGCCGGTGCTGAAAGGTGAAGAAGACATTCTTCAGGTCATACCCCCCTCCCGGCAGGTCCGCCGTGCGCGCCCCCTTCGTGTCCCCCGTGTTCTCCCAGATCCACTCCTCGATGATGAAGTGGCCGTACTCCGGGTGGTTCCAGGCGTAGGCCGCCTTGTTCCCCGTGAGGCCCAGCTTCGTCGTCCACTTGCTCAGGACGATGTCCTCCGGGAAGTTGTCCTTGGACACGTCGGTGTACTGGCCGTACTTGTAGTTCAGGATCTCCCTCGGCTCCTTGGCGTCCAGGGCGACCGGCGTGCCCGGCCACCAGTTGGACATCGACCCGCCGGAGCGGGGGTTGATCACGTCGTTCCCCACGGTCGCGAACCGCCCCCCGAAGTCCTTCGTCGGGTCCACGGCCATCATGATCACATCGTCGCTCTCCTCCTTGCCCTTGATCGAGCCGCTGCTGTAGCTGACCACCGGCGCGCCCGCCGGCTTGGCCGCGATCCACCACCCGTGCCCCCGCCCGTTGTGCGTCTGCAGGTCCACCTGCCCGTTGCCCGCGCTCCGCCCCCCGTAGAACCAGTCGTAGGAGCTGACGTAAAAGCCGGGATAATCGACATCCGCAAAGGCCCCGCCGTAGGCGTTGCCCGCGCGCGCCCCCGACGCCCCGGTGTTCACGAAGGAGTGCCAGAGCACGCCCCTCGTCATCTGCCGGGCGGGGAACAGGATGTTGGCCGTGCCGCCGATGGTGGTCTGCGCCTCCGCCGAAACGGCCCCCAGCGCCAGGACCAGCGCCAGACTCCAAAGCCCCTTCATACGTGTCATGGAATATCTCCCGAAAAGAGAACCAACCGCAACCGACCTCACCCTCCCCCATGCCTGTGGATAAGGCCCTTGGTTCCCCCTCCCTCTCCGTATACGGAGAGGGAGGGGGTGCCGAGCGTAGCGAGGCGGGGGTGGGTGAGGTCTAGAACGACATGCGCAGCCCCAGGTTCACGTACCTCCGCCCGCCGTTGTCCCCTCCCCGGAACGGGCTGGGGTCGCCATACTTCCTGTAATCCGCGTTGTTCGGCGTGGGCGTCTTCAACCCCCACCGGAGGTAGGCGTCGCCGCGGCTCAGGTCCACGAAGGAGTCGAACACGTTGAAGATCTCCGCGTAGACCGTGGGCTTCATCCGGCCCGCGTCGAACGTCTTCTGGATGTTGAGGTCCGCCCGGACGTACATCGGGCCGGGGTGGATGACCTGGAACGTCTTTCCGGGGGGCGTGTAGGGGACGTTGGACCCGCTGTGGAACCGCCAGACCAGGTTCGTCTGGAGGCCGCCGAAGATCTTCGACCCGCCGACCTTCGGCCCCGGCCCCCAGTTGGACGGCGTGCTCCAGAGGAACTGGAACGACGCCTGCGTCGTGGGCTGGGACTCCAGGCCCGCGAACACGATCTGGTAGGCCAGCCAGTTCAGGCGGTACCAGAGGCCCTGAATGTTGGGATCGTTCCGGTTCGCGTCGCTCAGGCCCTCGTACTCCCGGAAGGGCCGGACCGCCGTCTGTACCGTAAAGTCCGACCGCACCTCCCCCGAAGCAATCGCGGCCCTGAGCGTGTTGTTGGCCCTGTTGCCCAGGCTCTGGATCTCCGCGGTCGTCAGCGGCCGCGCGTTGTCGTTCGCGTCCGTCAGCTGGTAAACCGAACTGGCGATGAACGTGGAGTCCGGGTAGAAGTAGAAGTCGTGCACCCCGCCCCCCGAGATCCGGTAGAAGTTCCACCCCACCTCCACGGACGCCCGGAACGAGAAGTTGTGGGACAGGGGCTTGAACAGCGTCATCTCCAGCCCCTTGGCCTCAAACCGGGCGGACGGCGCCTGAGCCGAGATGTAGCCGTTGCCGACCTGGCCCCCCGGGTTGTAGAACGTGCGCGTGGCCGCGCCGTTCACGTTGTCCGTCCGGTTGAAGTAGGTGGTGATGTCCAGGACGAAGTCGCTGACGAAGTTCCAGTCCCCGGCCACCTCGAACTGCGTCGTGTGCGAGATTCCCCCCCCCGGGCTGTGATACCCGCTGTCCAGCCGCCACCCCCCGCCCGGCGCCCACGGCTCGTCCTGCCAGGTGCCGTCTAAGTTGGGGTGGGCCTTCACGTTCGTCTGGTTCCACCCCTCGGTGTAGATCCCGCCGAACACCATCGGCTTGTAGTACGTGCCATAGTTGAACCGGAGGGCCGACTTGGCCGTGATCGGGTGCGAGATGCCGATCCGGGGCGACCAGCTGTGCATGGGCGGCGTCTTCGCCAGAGGCGTGCGGGTCTGGTAGGCATTATAGGTCCGGTAGGCGGGCATGATCTTCATCCAGCTCCCCAGCGTCTTTCCGGGGCCGCCCCACATCACGTCGTAGCGCAATCCCGCGTTCATCACGAACCCCTGGAACTCTAACTTGTCCTCGGCGTAGCCCGCGAACCGGTGGGTGAGGTACCGCTTGTTCGGGTCGCTCTTCTCGGCCGTCACGTAGATCGACGCCGCGCTCTCGCTCCCCTGCTGATAGTAGAAAGACCGGTTGTGAAACATCTGATGCGTGAACCCGACCTTCATCAGGTTGCGCCGGCTCACCTGGCTGTTGAAATCGAACCGGAAGTTGTAGTGCCGGGTGTAGTCCATGCGGAGGTTGGTGCGATTCAGGCGGTCCAGGTTGAAATATCCGGCCTTGTCCCTCCGGAAGGACCCGTTGGTGAGGGGGTCCGTGCGACCCACGGTCGAGTCGATGTTCGTCCCCAAAAATCCCGCCTGGAACTCGTAATACGTCTTCGGGCTGAGCGTGTGCGTGGCCGTGGCCATCAGGACCCGGTTGTTCCACTGTTCCTTATACCCCGTGTACCCCCGAACCAGGAAGATGTTCGTGCCCACGCCCCGCCGGTCCCCGAACCCCCAGCCGGGCTGGCGCGACTCGTTCCACATCAGCTTCACCTTCAGGTTCTGGGTGGGCGTGAAGGTGAGCTTCCCCAGGAAGGTCCACTGGGGCAGGCTCAGCCGCGTGGGCGTGGGAAAGGTCTGCTTGAGCCGGCTGTACTTCCCGTTCACCAGGAACGTGGCGTTCTGGCCCAGCGGCCCGGTCAGCCACCCCTCCACGAGGCCCCCCACCGACTTCGTGTAGTCCTGCTTCACGTGGACCTGCTGCCCTGTGACCGGGTCGGTCTCGGCGACCCAGGTCGCGTCGTTCCACTTCATGTTGTCCTTCCAGATGGCGTTCGTCCCCCCGCGCACGCCGGGCGTGGCCTCGTAGACGTTGGGGCCCCGGTGCCGCTGCATCGGCAGCTCCGCCCGGTAGTCCACCATGCCCTGGTAGTCCCGCGTCCCCTCCCGCGTGACGATGTTGACCACGCCGGAGGGGGAGGCCGCCTGCGAGGCCTGCGCCCCGCCCCGGATCACCCCGATCTCGCCGATGGACCCCGTCGGAACGTCGCTGTACTGCCGGGGACCCTGAAACCCGGTGTCTAAGAGCGACAGCTCCATGCCGTCCAGCGTCCAGGTCTGCCAGTGGCTCGTCGTGTAGCCCGTGGTCCGGCGGATCTTCACCCCGGACGCATCGCCGGCCACCGGGTCCACGCCCGCCACGTAGCGAATGTGATCGTTCACGCTCCGGAGGATCGGGGTCTGCTGGATCTCCTTCACCGAGATCTTCGCCTCGGTCGTGGTCTGGTCCACCTCCACGAGCGGGCGCTGCGCCTGCACCACCACCTCCGCCCCGGCCACCGCCGTCTCCTTCAGCGTGAAATTCCGCTCCGTCGTCCGGTCCGAGGCCACCTGCACGCCCTTCTCGATCACCGCCTCATACCCGATGATGGACGCCTTCAGGTCGTAGATGCCTGGCTCCACATTCAGGATGAAGTAATAACCGTCCACGTCGGTGACCCCCCCCCGCCTGGTCCCCTCAATCGCTACGTTCACTCCCGGCAGAGGCTTGCCGTTCGCGTCCGACACCCGACCCATAATTTTGCCCACCGTCGCCGGCCAGGCGTTCCCGGCCAGCAGGCCCAGGCACAGGACCACGACGAGAAAACGTGAGACACGCTTTATCATATCCTACCTCCTTGGGAGTTGTCCCGGCTGCCTTACAGATGGGCGACCACAAGGGTC
>CAYRZX010000267.1:0-9947 GCA_964428665.1 uncultured Gemmatimonas sp. | reverse complement strand
CTCGAAAAGGTGGGGGGGAAGGCGGAGGAGCTGACCTGGGAGGTCTACCGGGACATGCTCATCGAGCAGTGCGAGCAGGGGGTGGACTACTTCACCATTCACGCCGGGGTGCTGCTGCGCTACATCCCGCTCACGGCCGGCCGGGTGACGGGGATCGTGTCGCGGGGCGGGTCGATCCTGGCCAAGTGGTGCCTGGCGCACCATCAGGAGAATTTCCTTTACACCCATTTCCGGGAGATCTGCGAGATCGCGAAGCGCTACGACGTCTCCTTCTCGCTGGGGGACGGGCTGCGTCCCGGCTCCATCGCGGACGCCAACGACGAGGCGCAGTTCGCGGAGCTCCGGACGCAGGGGGAGCTGACCCGGATGGCGTGGGAGCACGACGTCCAGGTGATGAACGAGGGACCCGGCCACATCCCCATGCATCTGATCAAGGAGAACGTGGAGAAGCAGATGGAGTGGTGCAACGAGGCCCCGTTCTACACCCTCGGCCCGCTCACGACGGACATCGCGCCGGGGTATGACCACATCACGTCGGCCATCGGCGCGGCGATGATCGGGTGGTTCGGGACGGCCATGCTCTGCTACGTCACGCCGAAGGAGCACCTGGGCCTGCCGAACAAGCAGGACGTGAAGGACGGGGTGATCGCCTACAAGATCGCGGCGCACGCGGCGGACCTGGCCAAGGGGCACCCCGGCGCGCGGGTGCGGGACGACGCCATCTCGAAGGCGCGGTTCGAGTTCCGGTGGGAGGACCAGTTCAACCTGTCGCTCGACCCGGAGACGGCGCGGGAGTTCCACGACGAGACCCTGCCTGCGCCGGGGGCCAAGCTGGCCCACTTCTGCAGCATGTGCGGGCCGCACTTCTGCAGCATGAAGATCACGCAGGACGTGCGGGACTACGCCGCGCAGAAGCAGGTGGAGGCCGAGGAGGCCCTGAAGATCGGGATGGAGGAGAAGGCGAAGGAGTTTCGGGACAGGGGCGCGGAGGTCTATCAGAAGGTGTGAACGGACGCGGATAAAGATCGGCCCTCACCCTCCCCCATCGCTGGGGATAAGGCCCTTGATGCCCCCTCCCTCTCCCGTACGTACGGGAGAGGGAGGAGGTAGGGGGGTGGGTGAGGGCTTTTTTTATTTCTTCACGGCCGGCTTCCCCGCCTCCACCCAGGCCGAGTACCAGAGGTTGCCCAGGTAGACGGCGCCGGCCCTCATGCGGTCGATGGCGAGCTGGCCGACCTGTTCGTCGAGGGCCTTGTAGTAGGCGTCCCGCTGAGCGTCGAAGGGCTTCTTGTCCTCGGTGAGGACGTTCAGCCGTTCCATGATGGTCTTGTCCGCGGCGATGATCTTGTCGAGGTGGAAATAGGACTCCACGATGAAGTCGAAGGCGCCGGAGAGGATGCCGGTGAGCTGTTTCCGGTCGGCGTCGACGATCCGGATGGTCTCCCCGTAGCGGGCGAGGTTCATGTCCACGAGGGCCAGTTCAAACCGCTCGTGCACGGATCGGTCGGGATAGCCAGGCTCGCCCCAGCGGACTTTGTACTTGATGTTTCCGCTGTAGAGGCCGTCGTAGTTGCGGGTGGCGTGCAGGGGCATGGAGGCGTCCCCGGCAAAGTGGGAGAGGTGGCCTGAGTTCTGGATGACGGCCTCGATGTCACCCCGCTTCCAGGCATCGACGATGGCGCGGTAAAAATCCTCGATGGTCCAGGGGAGGTAGCCTGCGTTGCCGCGTCCGGCGTAAAGGGAGTCGGCCCGCGTGTAGAGGGAGTCGGCCCCGGCGCGCGTGCGGGGGAACTCCTTGAAGGGGTAACGGAAGTGGAAGTGGTCGATGTCCAGAAAGTGCCAGTTGGAGCGGTTCTTCCACTCCGGGTGGGCCTCCCACTGCTTTGGGTCCTTCCAGAGGTCGTCCGGCTCCACGGAGAGGCGCCGGAGGTCCTGGAGGCGGCTTTCGAACAGGGGGCGGATCTCCGGGGGGAGGACCTGCGCGGCCCTGACGGTGATCAGCTTGTGGCCTTCAGCGCCCCAGGGGAGGGCGGGGGAGGAGGCGCAAAGCGTCAGGGCGAAGGTCAACAGGACAATCTTTCTGAGTCTGTGAGGCATGGTATTCTCCGCGATAAGACCTATCCCATCACGCTCTTGACCGTCTCCCCGATCTCCGCCGGGCTGGGGCAGACGTGGATGCCGGCCTTCTGGAGCGCGGCCATCTTCTCGGCGGCGGTGCCGTGGCCCCCGGCGATGATCGCGCCCGCGTGCCCCATGCGGCGGCCCGGCGGGGCGGTCTGCCCGGCGATAAAGGCCACGACGGGCTTCTTGTAGTGGCGCTTCACGTAGGCCGCGGCCTCCTCCTCGGCGGTCCCGCCGATCTCGCCGATCATGACGACGGCGTCGGTGTCGGGGTCGTCCCTAAAGAGTTTGAAGGCGTCCGTGAAGGTGGCGCCGATGACGGGGTCTCCGCCGATGCCCACGCAGGTGGACTGGCCGAAGCCGAGGGAGGTGAGCTGGGAGACGGTCTCGTAGGTGAGGGTGCCGCTGCGGGAGATGACGCCGATCTGGCCCTCCCGGTGGATGAAGCCGGGCATGATGCCGATCTTGGACCTGCCGGGGGAGATGACGCCGGGGCAGTTGGGTCCGATCAGACGGGTCCTGCGGCTGCTGAGGTAGTGTTTGACTTTCACCATGTCGAGGGCAGGGATGCCTTCGGTGATGCAGACCACCAGGTCGAGGCCCGCGTCGGCGGCCTCCATGATGGCGTCGGCGGCGAAGGCGGGGGGGACGAAGACGGCGGAGGCGTTCGCGCCGGTGGCCTTCACGGCCTGCGAGACGGTGTCGAAGACCGGGATGCCCTCGAAGGTCTGGCCGCCCTTGCCGGGGGTGACGCCGGCCACGACCTGCGTGCCGTACTCCACCATCTGTTTCGTGTGGAAGCTCCCCTCGCCGCCGGTGATGCCCTGCACGACCACGCGGGTGTCCCGGTCGATCAGGATGCTCATGAACAGGTCTCCTGTAGGCCTTGTAGGGGCGAGTCGCCGACTCGCCCCTACAAGGTTATTCCTCGAAGTGTGTCATCCGTTTGAAGGCCCGGAAGCGCTCCTGGATCTCCGCCTCGGAGAGGTCCTTCAGGCGGTCCACGCTGAACCGCTCCACGTTGAAGGAGGCGATGACGCTCCCGTAGACGATTGCCCGGCGAAGGCCGTCCTCCGACAGGTCCCCGGTCTGGGCGAGGCGCCCGACGAACCCCCCGGCGAAGGAGTCCCCGGCGCCGGTGGGGTCGAACACGGACTCTGTCGGGTAGGCGGGGGCGGCGAAGAAGGTCTCCTGAGAGATGAGGAGCGCGCCGTGCTCGCCCTTCTTGACGACGAGGGTCCTGGGCCCCATCGTCAGGACTTTCCGGGCAGCCCTGAGGAGGTCCGCCTCCCCCGCGAGCTGCCGGGTCTCGGCGTCGTTCAGGATGAGGACGTCCACGGCCTTCAGGGTCCTGAGCAGGGCGTCGCGCTTCCCCTCGATCCAGAAGTTCATCGTGTCGCAGACGATCAGGCGGGGGCGCTCCACCTGCCGGAGGACGTCGAGCTGAAGCTCGGGGTCGATGTTGGCCAGGAAGACGTAGTCGGTCCTGCGGTAGGCGTCCGGGATGGAGGGCTTGAAGGCGGCGAAGACGTTGAGCTGGGTGTCGAGGGTCTCGCGCTCGTTGAGGTTGGCGCCGTAGACGCCGGACCAGCGGAACGTCTTCCCCGGCTGCGCGGAGAGGCCGCGCAGGTCGACCTTCCGGGCCTTCAGAAAGTCGAGGCTGGCGAGGGGGAAGTCCTCTCCCACGACCCCCACGACGTTCACGGGCGCGAAGAAGCTCGCCCCGGCGGCGAAGTAGACGGCGGACCCGCCCAGGGCGTCCTGGACCTCGCCGAAAGGGGTCTTGACCGTGTCCAGCGCGATGGAACCCACCACCAGTACGCTCATGGAACCTCCGATACCATCTGCGACGCTTGCCCGGACTCGACTGTCTCCGCCTCGTCCGGGATCATCTCCATCCTGGCGTCTCCCCAGAGCCGCTCCAGCCGGTAGAACTCCCGCACGGGCCCTTGAAAGACGTGGACGGCGACGTCCACGGCGTCCACCAGGACCCATTTGCGGCCCTCGTAGCCCTCGACGTGCCAGGGCCCTGTCCCGTCCCTCTCCAGGGCCTCCACGACGGCGTCGGCCAGGGCCTTGACCTGCGTGTCGGAGTTGCCCGTGCAGAGCACGAAGTAGTCGACGAGGTCGGTTACCCCCCGGAGGTCCATCACGAGGATGTCCTCCCCCTTCCTGGACCTCAGCGCTTCCACGGTGAGGTCCACGACGCGGCGCGCGTCCTGTTTCGGTCGTATCAAGAAGAACCCTCCGTAGGGGCGACCGGCCGGTCGCCCCTACCACAAACCTAGTTTTCGATGGTCTCGCCCGATGATCAATGTGACGTCCTCGAGCCGGTAGGGGTCGTCCTTGATCTGCTGGATGACGGCCCTGATCCTCAGGACCCTGGCGACCTCGTCGGCGTAGTCCCGCCTGCCCGCCCGGTCCAGGACCATGCTTTCTGCGTAGGAAAAACTGCGGGCGTTGCCCGTCTTGATCACGTCGAACCCCTCCGAGCGGAGCAGGCGGGTGAATCTGTCCACCACGCCGGCCTCGCCGCATCCGTTCAGGACCTCCACGCGGATGTCCTTGCCGCGCGGGATGACTGGCTGGTCAGCGGACAGGTCCGCCTGCCCCTGATCGAGAGAGGGGGATGGGGCGATGGGTTCGGGACCTTGCCCCGGGCGAAGGCCCTCGCCCCTGGTGTAGAGCGCCAGGAGCGTCCCCCCGGCCAGCGCGGCCAGGACCGCCCCCCCGTAAAGCAGCTGCGACAGACGGCTCCTCCGTCTCACAGGTCGACCCTGCACCCCGACCCCCTCTCATCCCAGACAAAAAAAGGGATGCTCACAGGCCACACGCCCGTGAGCATCCTGAATGGACAGGTCTTTCTGTGATAGGTCCACGTTCAAGAGGCCCTCTTGTCCGCAAAACGGGTCACTCTAGTGATACCACCCCTTGGGATACCGGTCGATGTCTTTGAGGAGATGGTGGGCCGGATCACGGCTGGGGACATAGAAACGGTCGTAGAACTGGTAATAACCGTAGTTCGGCATCTGGGACATCTGAATCTCGATCTGCATGTTCGGCCTGGGCGTATAGAGGAGGCCCAGGTTGGGGACGATCACCCGCGTCCTGGAGCCGGAAGGCCCGAAGGCGGGCGTGCCGCCCAGGGTGTTCTGAACGCCGACCTGCGCCACGGCCGTGAGCTTGGGGGAGAACTGATAGGTCATCGTGTTCAGGTAGTACTGGCTCGTCCCCCCCCCCACGCCGGAGCCGAAGCTCATGCCCAAGGTGTGGGACATCGAGAATCGCTTGGGGTCCAACAGGCCGCGGAAGGACTTCTGCGCGTTCTTGAAGTCGATGCCCCCGGGGGTGAGGTCCGACGACTTGAGGCCTTCCACCGCCGGCGCCCCCTGCGCCCAGGAGATCGAGGCCCCCATTAGCACCGTCAAAGCTATGGCGACGATCCGTTTCATGTGACAGCCTCCTTTCAGAGAGAAGCGATCAGCGATCAGCCGTCAGCTTCCAGCAAGACCGGGTATCGTTTGGGTTTTGCTGATTGCTGACTGCTGATTGCTGACTGCTGTTATATATACACATTTTTGGGCCAAAGTCAATCTTTTTTTGGGCCGAGGTCCTCCATCGTCATCCTTTTGACACTCAGGGGCGGGAAAAGTTGCATTTTGAGGAAAGAAAGCAGGTAGACATCCGACAAATGAGTTGACTGTTCAAGGGATAGAGGTTATCTTAAAGTATGCAACTTTTTTCTGTCATCAACGTCCAAAGGGCGTCAGCCGGGTTGAGGAGAGATGAGCCATTCGGGACCCATCACAGGGAGGTATTTTATGCGAAAAGTCGTCTGTGTGGCAATTCTGTCTCTCCTGGTGGCCTCCGCAGCCGGGGCTCAGGTCCAGGGGGACCGGCCTGACCAGGAGGTGGTGGGCAGACTGAACCCCCTGCGGGCGGGCCGGTTCGAACTGACCCCCATCCTCTCCGCGCAGTTCTATGGCGGTGGGCTGGCCGTCAACGTCGGGGCCTCGTTCGGCTATCTGATCACCGCGTCGCACCAGCTCGGCGGGACGTTCATCTACGGGAACACCGTCCGGGAGAGCCAGACCGCCCGGCTCCGCAACAACGCCGTGCGCCGGGAGGTCGAGAACGCCATCAGCCCCACCACCGGGCAGGTCCTGGCGGGCATCAGCGACCCCACCATGATCGGCGTCCCCTCGCAACGGGGCTGGGGGGCTTCCCTGACCGGGTTCTACCGCTACAACGTCCCGGTGGAGCGCCGAAAGGTCCGCCCCTTCCTCTCGATCTTTGGGGGGCGGGATTTCCACAATGGGTTCAATTACAGCGAGGTGGGAGGCGCTATCGGGGCGCGCAAGGCGCTCTCCCCGCGTCTGGCCCTCACGGCGCAGTACGGGTACTCGCTCCTCTTCTCGAACGGGCAGACCTATCGCCGAAACGGGGTCTATGTCGGCGTCTCGGCGTTCGTCGGAAGGTGAAAAGCAGTGCTGAGTGCCAGAAGAAAGTGCTGAGTGCTGAGTGCTGAGTGCTGAGTAAAATTCAAAAGCCTCTCAACTCAGGACTCAGGACTCAGGACTCAGGACTGTTTTTTGACTCAGGACTCAGCACTCAACACTTTTAACTTGCAGCCGTCGGCAGCGTGAAGACGAAGCGGTTCCCCTTTCCCTCCCGGTCCTCCACCCAGATCCTGCTGTTGTGGGCCTCCACGACCATTTTGCAGAAGGTGAGGCCCAGGCCCACTCCGATGCGTCTCCCGGTTTCGATCTGAACGAATTTCTCGAAGATCTTCTCCCGGAACTCCGGCGGGATGCCCCGCCCCGTGTCCTCGACGTAGACTTTCAGGGCCCCTTCCTCTCCCCTCTCCACGCCGACGACGATGTTCCCCCCACGCCCCGTGTGCTTGATCGCGTTGTTCAGGAGGTTGGCCACGACGCGGTGAAGCAGGCCCCGGTCGCCCACGACCGCAGGCGTCCCCTCCGGGATCGACACGGCGATGGATTTGTTTTCCATCAGGGCGAGGGTCTCCGCCACCTGGACGTTCGGGAGGATGATCTCGCTGACGTCCAGCGTCTCCGGGTTGAGCGTGAGCTTGCCCTCCTCCGAACGGGAGACGTCCAGGAGGTCCTGGATCATGTTGAACAGGAGGGCGCAGCTCCGCTGCGCGGCCTCCAGGCACTCCCTCGCCTCCACGTGCTCCTCCATCGCCACGATCTCCAGGTTGGCCATGACCCCTGTCAGGGGGTTCTTGAGGTCGTGGACGATCATCTGCGTCAGGCTCTCCTTCGTCCGCTGAAGCTCCTGAAGGTCCAGGTAGCTCTTCGCCAGCTCGTCGTGCAGCCGCTTGATCTTCAGGAGCGACCGGACGCGGGGCAGGAGTTCCTGTTTGTTGAACGGCTTGGTCAGGAAGTCGTCGGCGCCGACCTCGATGCCTTTGATCTTGTCGTCGAGGTCCTTCAACGCCGTGATCATGACGACCGGGATGAAGCGGGTCCTCTCGTCCTCCTTCAGGCGTTTGCAGACCTCGTAGCCGTTCATGACGGGCATCATGATGTCCAGGAGGACCAGGTCGGGGGGGGCCTTTTTCACCCGCTCCAGGGCCTCGTGCCCGTTGCTCGCTGACACGACCCGGTAGTCGTTGGCCTTCAGATAGGCCTCCAGCAACTCGATGTTGTCTTTGTTGTCATCGACCACCAGCACGGTCGCAGGTTGCATATGGCTAAGCTCCGTCAGATCAGCAATGAGCAATGAGGGTTTGGGTTTTACTCATTGCTCAGCACTCATCGCTCATTGCTAAGTTTTTTCACAGGGTTCGACAGCAGGCCGATCCCCTCGATTTCGATGTCCACCCGGTCGCCGTCCGCGAGGGCGAAGTCGTTGGGCGGCATGATGCCGGTCCCGGTCGTGATCGCCGCGCCGATTGGGACGGGGTTGTCGAGGGTCAAACAGGCGATGAGCTGCTCGAACGGCCGGTTGATCTGGGACGAATGGACCTCTCCCTCGTAGGCCACCTTCCCCCGCTTGACGATCCGGCAGGAGATGCGGAGGTCGTAGGGATCGGGGAGGTCCGCCGGCGTGACCAGGACCGGGCCGAAGGCGCAGCAGCCGAGGAAGACCTTGGACTGGGGCAGGTAGAGGGGGTTGTCCCGCTCGATGTCCCATGCGGACACGTCGTTGCAGACCGTGTATCCCGCGACCTGTCCGTCCGCGCCCAGGACGAACGCCAGCTCCGGCTCCACCGCCGTCAGGCTCGAATCGCTCCGGATGCAGATCGCCCCGTTCGGCCCGACGCAGCGGGATGGAGTGGCCTTGAAGAACACCTCGGGGCGCTGCCCGAAATAGACGCGGGTGTAGATGTCCGAGGCCGAGTCGGTGTCGCGCTCCACGGCGCTCCGTTTGTAGGTGACGCCGAATCCCCACACCTCCGGGGCGCAGATCGGCGTGAGGAGATGGGGCCTCGCAAGGTCGGGCGGGGCGTCGAGGTCGGCGTAGGCGAAGGTCCGAGACGCCCGTGGACGCACCTCCCTCACCACCTCGTCCATCGTCCGGCCCTGAGAGACGGTCCGGTTCAGGATGTCGAGAGTGGTCCGGAGGTCAGGGTCCGCCTCCGTCAGGTCCACGACGCGATCCCCCTCCAGCACACCGGCCCGCGTCCCGCGATCTGGCAGGTGGAACTGCAGGAGTTTCATGACCTCCCTTTCGCAATCTAAGTAATTGATCAGAAAGATGTTTCATCTGGACACAATAGTAAGAAAAAGGCCCCTTGTCAAGCTTTTTTCGCTCGGATGGGGTGGGGGAAATAACGCTTGACAAAAAAGGGACAGGGGTTTATCATAAGAAAATCCAAGCATTTTTCATAACAGAGCCGCCCTGTCTATGGATATTCTCTATCTTTCGTCTTTTGACGTGTCCCGCGTGGGCCTCGCCATGGCGGAGATCATCGCCACCGTGGAGGATGCCTTTCTGCAGAAGGGTCAGGGCAGGGTGGAGATGCCCCCCAAGCCGGGTATTCACACCCGGCCCGACGCCTTCATCCACGCCATGCCCGCCTACATCCCCGGCCTGCGGGCTGCGGGGATGAAGTGGGTCTCGGGGTATCCGGACAATCACAGGCGGGGCCTCCCCTACATCACCGGCCTGATGATCCTGAACGACCCGGAGACCGGGGTCCCGCTGTGCGTGATGGACTGCACGTGGGTCACGGCCCAGCGCACGGGGGCCGCCACGGCCGTGGCGGCGAAGCGCCTCGCCCGGCGCGACGCGAAGACCGTGGGCATTCTGGGGTGCGGGGTGCAGGGCCGGAGCAATCTCGAGGCCCTGAAGGTGGTCCTGCCCGGCCTCCGGCGCGTGATGGCCTACGATGTCGTGAGGGCAAACCGGGATCGCTTCATCGCCGAGATGGCCGCAGGCGCCGAGGTGGTGGGCGTGGAGACGCCGAGGGAGGCGGTCTTAGACAGCGACGTCGTGGTCACCGCCGGGCCGATCCTGAGGCGTCCGACGCCGGTCATCGAGGCGGACTGGCTGAGGCCCGGCGTCTTCGTCTGTCCGCTCGACTTCGACTCCTACGTGACGCCCGGGGCCTTCCGGGCGGCGGACCGGCTCTACACGGACGACACGGCCCAGCAGGAATATTACAGAGAGGCGGGTTACTTCCGCGAGACCCCGGAGCCCCAGGGGGACCTGGGCGAGGTGGTCGCGGGGCTCAAGCCGGGGCGTCTGCGCGACGACGAGCGGACGATCTCCATCAACCTCGGCCTGGCCCTCGAAGACGTGGCCGTGGGCATCCGCGTGTACGAGAGGGCCGTGGCGCAGGGCATCGGCCAGAG
>CAYRZX010000266.1:0-10049 GCA_964428665.1 uncultured Gemmatimonas sp. | reverse complement strand
ACCATCCCCAGGGCTGCCTGACCTGTGCACAATATTCATGAAAAGCTATTTAGTTCCGCGCCACCGATCTCCCAGGTGAGATCGTAGAGTTGACGCCGCTGGTAGTCACCCAACACCAATTGCGTGATCACGCGCCCGCAAATGGTGTTGAGGCTCACGCGATCCCGGCTTATCAGATGGCAGGTGCGGGCATCATAGCGGATGCTGCCGTCGGGTGCAAAAGTCGGACAGGTGTCGATTCCGTTTGTCCGTGTCGCCCGTACAGCCTCTGCCGCCTTGTCTCTGGCGCAGCAAGCCAGTTGTGCACCTAGGCCAAACTGGATGCGGGTCTGGCCGTAGACAATCCGATGGAGCTTGTTCTTGTTGGTGACGTGCTGCTCCCACGCTACTTTCGCACAGTAAGACGCGGCGGCGTTAAACGCATGCGCTGTTTTGTGCAGCGCAACATCAGCCATCACGTCAACAGCAAGTTTGCAGCATACGGTACGTGTGGAGAACGTTTCTGTCATGGTTCTATTGTATCACAAGCTGAACGATTGTGCAAGTAAAAAAGGCGATTTGCGACGGCGCTCGTGGTCTACAAAGACAGCGCGCCCGACGTCCAGCTCTCGCTGGAGGCATCGGGCGCAAAGGCGTGGCGCGTCAGCGTGCGAGTGGGAGACGACACGCGAACCGTAGAACTGCCTCGCTATGGTGAGGTCTAGGCCATCCGGCGCAGCGCCTCGTAGAGCCGGACCATGGCCAGCGAGTCCCGCGCGCAGTAAGCCCGCAGGTCCCGCGCGATCTCTTGCCTGCGGTTAGGGGAGGTCCCCGGCGCGATCATCTCCCGGTAGGCCGCCGAGGCGTCCGCGCCGTCGGAGATGGCCAGATCGGCATAATCGAGCCCCGGAACCAGGGCCGGGAGCGTCTGCTTGATGGAGAAGCTTCCGTTGAAGCCGGGGTGATAGAAATGACCTCTGATCACGGCGCACAGGTCATAGAGACGATCCATCAGATTTTCCAGCGCCGGGGCCAGGTCCAAAAAGAGACCTGCCAGCCCTGAGATCATCGTCTTTTCAAAGTTGCTGTAGACCACGACGGTCCCATGCCTTCCGAGGTCTTCAAGCAACTTTTCGGCCAGAGGCCGCCTCGGATCGGTCCGACCCTCGTGCAGGAACTCCCGGTGCGCCGCAGGACTCCCCGGCATCGGGACGACGTGGAGGGAATACTGGGTGAGGACCTGCTCGTAAGGGGCCGCGCCCTCGTAGAGCGGAAAGGCCGTCTGCATCGACTCGAAGTCCAGGAAGAAGAGCGGGTAGGTCACCCGGCTCAAAGCGCCAGCCAGACCGGGGTCCGCCTGCGGGACACCGGCCCTCAGAGCGTCTCTCATGCGCCTCTGCGCCGCCGTGAGTGAAAACCGGTCGGGGATCTGGTCCACCTGTTCGACGCCCAGGGCGCGAAGTTCACGGAATTTCTTGTCCCGCAGATTCAGCAGGCTCAGGACGTGCCGGTCCGGGATGCACGCGTCGTAATGAGGGCAGTTCCGGCAGTGCAGGCCCGTGGGGGCCTGAGGCGGTTCAGGCCCCCTGAGCGCGTCCAGGAGCGCGCGGACCGTCGCGTCCGTCTCTTCGGGATCGAAGACAGCCTCCTGAGTCACGTCGTGGTCCGAAAAGAACGCCCCGACGGACATGCCCAGCCGGAAGCCCCTGTTGACCAGCCTGAGCGTGCACGCGACGACGGGCCACCCCGATGACGCGACCACGTGGCGCGTCAGGGCAACATCCCCCAGATGCTCCTCCTTGACCGACGTGGAGGACTTCACCTCGACCAGGTTCCACCCCTCCCCCTGCCGGACCAGGATGTCCGCCCTGACGCGAAGCCCCCCGTGCTCGAAGGCCCCTTCGAAGATCGCCGGCACGCCGGGGTCGGCCATGAGCCTCCGGGTCCGCCTCACGGCCTCCTCGTGGCTCCTCTCCTCCACCAGGACCCCGTCCAGTCCCCCTCGCGCCCGCTCCCCCACCTGCCGGCCCTCGTCCAGGCGCAACTGAGCCGCCGCGTCCAGCGTCTCCGGCGGGCCGTGAACGTCCAGGTAGAGCCTTTTGGGACAGGTCTTGCCGGTCAGGTATTGAGACTTGTTGAGAGGCATGTCAGAGCGGATCAACCCGAACGAACGCATCCGGCGCCCTGCTGAACCGGATCGGATTTCTCAGCGGCCTCCCGAACCCCTCCCACGAGATGACCATCACGTCCCCCTCCTTCAGCCCTACCCCCTCCCCGAAGCTGAAGGCGTCCGCCCCGAAGAAATAGACGTGGGTGTCCCCGCGCCGGCGATGCGCCTCGTACTTGAACAGGTGATGCTCCAGATTGGCCAGGGTGTGGGACATGTTGGCCTCCCCCGTGGCGATGGCCCTGCTCCAGACCGTCTCTCCGTCCCGCTCGATGGACACGGTCCCGGCCACGTCCTCAAACGCCGCCCCCACGACGAGTTCCGGCCCGATGGAACACGCGCGCAGCTTCGACGGGGCCAGGTAGAGATAGTTCTGCTTCTCCATCATATGGTCCGAGAACTCATTGGCGATCATCAGCCCCACCCGCCTGGGCCGGCCCTCAGGGTCCACGATGTACGCCCCGGCCACCTCCGGCTCCTCCCCGCCATCCCCGGCAAACGGCGGCGCCTCCAGCGCCTCCCCGTGCGCCCGCAGGACGGTCCCGCACCCCTTGTAGAACCATTCGGGCTGCGCCCCGACCCGGCCCGGCTCGGGCCTCCCCCCCTCCACGCCCCACTGATACATCCTCATGCTGTCCGTGACCGGCGCCGCCTCGCCCTTCTGCCCGCCGTGCATCGCCTGGCGGTTCCGGGCGCTGGCCATGTGCGTCAGCCCCGTCCCGCTCACCAGACAGCGCCCCGGCTCCTCCGGGTGGTCGAAGGCCGGCAGGAGCCTCCACGCGGACTGCCCGTTGTAGATGGCGTCGTAGTCCAGGGATTCCCCGGCGAGGCGCTTCTCGACCTCTGCGGTCAGACTGCCCCCGGACCCGATAGCCGCGCCGGCCAGCCCGTAGACCGTCGCGTGCCCCTGAACCAGCAGGCACCGGTCCCCCTCGACCTTCGCAACCCGTCTCCCTTTCTCAGGATGAATAATCTGAGCAAGCCGTGTCATCTCTATAACCTCTCATCCGCGTCAAGTCTGACTCAGGACTCGTGCCTCTGGACTCCTGACCTTTTTAACGCGGCGTGAGCCGGGGCCACGCGGTCTCGATCCCCTGGCGCTCGATCTCCCGCTGAAAGTCGCACAGCAGGTCCGGCGTGTTGCGCGCCTGCGTGGGCAGGGCCTTCCGGCGCAGGCAGAACGCCGCGAGCGCGCCCGCGGCCTCCCCCGCGTTCCACTCCACCGGGTGCAGGCGATAGCAGCCGTTCGTGATGTGCGTGACCCCGATGTTCTTGGCCCCGGCCAGGAGGTTCGTGACGCCCCGAGGGATGAGGCAGCCCATCGGAATCTGGAACGGCAGGGAGCTGATGTCGATGTAGTTGTCCCCCCCGCTGCTGGGGTGGAGGTCGATCCGGTAGGACCCCACGCCCACGGAGTCGAAGAAAGGCTCGGCCATTACCTCCTCCCGGCCCTTCCCGGTCAGCGCCATCCGGGCGTCCGTGCCCACGTGCTGCTCCAGGACCGTGAACTCCGCCCGGATGCGGCGCGCCTCCCGGACGTAGGGGTACTTGGCCAGACCGTCCTCCGTCCCCACCACGTCCTTCCGGAGACGCAGGCCGGGCCACCCCTGGCCCCCGTCCGGCCTCGGGGCCTCGGTCTGCATCCAGTAGAGCAGGGACAGGCTCAACTGTTTGGCGCGCCCGATATGGCGCGCCGCCTCCTCCGCGCTGACCTCGCACAGGTTCCCCAGCCAGTAGTCGTTGTGCGGCCAGTTGATCAGGCAGATGTCGCCGGGATAGGTCCCCTCCGCGAAGTTGCCCCGGTCCGCGATCCGGCGGTAGGCCCAGAACCCCCCGTCCCCCTGAGGCCCGCGCGTCGGGTCGAACGCCCGCGTCCGGGGCTCCAGCGTGATCGGGTGGCTGTAGGTCCAGTTCAGCAGGGGGCCGGGCCAGGCCGGCCTCAGCGCAGGCGCGTAATCGCGCCAGAAGGCGTACTCGCCGGGCTTCTCGATAGTGTGGTCCTCCCCCGCCACGTGGTCCACCGCGAAGCAGCAGGTGAAGGACTGCATGTTCTGCGGCTGCGCCTCCGAGGGGGCGTGCGGCTCCCCGGTCTCAGCCTGCGACTCGAAACCCGTGACGTAGTCCGTCCCGGTCAGAGGCAGCAGGTCCCCCAGCTCTGTGGCGTCGATGAAGAAGGGCGCGGTCAGGACGGTCTCGTCGCCGGAGAGGAGGCTCCTTACTGTAATGGCCTTGACGGCGTCCCCGCCCGTCTCCGCCGAGACCGCTTTATGATGGAACAGGACCGTCAGCCGCGCCCCGCTCGTGCAGGGCGCGAGCATCTCGGTCAGCGCCGCGAGGGCCGCGCGCGGCTCGCAGCAGAGACGCGAGACAGAGCCGTTGCCGGGGTTGAGGCTCCAGCGGGCGCGCGCCTCTGCCGTGAGCGGGTAGTTGCGCCGGTAGAAGTCCCGGATGCGCGACCGGAGTTCCCGGTAGGTCCGCGTGCACCCGAACGACTCGACCCAGGGGTGCTCGTCCGGCGGCACGGCCTGTTGTGTAAGCTGGCCGCCGACCCAGTCCGTCTCCTCGGTCATGACGACCCTGAGACCGGCCCGGCACGCAGCTATGGCCGCGGCGCAGCCTCCTAAGCCGCCGCCAGCAATGATCAGGTCGGCGTGGTGTTCAGTCATAATAGACTCCTTTAGGAGAATACCTCACCACCCCACCGTTTCGGCGGCCCATGCCGCCGACCGACTTTCTGAACGATCAGAAAGTCGGCAAAGAATCGCTCGCTCAGACGCCGCGAGGGGCTTGGCGCGCCGTACTCTGTTCCGAGGTGTAATCGGGGTTCCGTGGTAGTCCGAGCCCCTTCCACCACCCCCCCGCGCCTTCGGCGCTCGTACCCCTCCTTGCCTGAACCGGCCCCCTGCTTGAAAGCCGGGACGTCGCGCCCCTTGTCGTTTCGACAAGGCTGCTCCCCCTTTCCTTTAGGAAAGGGGGGTGGGGGGATAGGTCTCAATCAACACGACAAACAACGTACGTACGTCCGGCCTGGACCTCGAAGCGGATGCGGCGTCCCTCTTGCCGGAGCGGGACCCCCTTCCCCTCCGCGTCCGACACTGCGATCTGTCCTGCGTCAACTATGAGGGTGCACGTCCGGTCGGTCCCCGGCGTGACCTCCGCGCGAATCAGCCGGCCCCGCTCCCACTTCAGGTTCACAGTGTAGCCCCCCCTGGCCCGGAGGCCCCGCGCGGCCCCGCTCGGCCAGGCCGCCGGCAGCGCCGGAAGAAAGCGCAGCTCCTCGCGATAGCTCTGCAACAGCATCTCCAGGATGGCCGCCGTCCCCCCGAAATTGCCGTCGACCTGGAAGATCCGGGGCGGATGGAGGTCCAGCAGGCTGTCCGTGGCAAAATCCAGGATCAGATGCGTAAGGTGCTCCCACGCCCTCTCCGGCTCGCGCAGGCGGGCGTAGAAGCAGGCGACCCACGACCGGCTCCAGCCCGTGTGCCCCCCCTGGTGCGCCAGACGCCGCTCCAGCGAGACCCTCGCGGCCCGCCACAGCTCCGGCGTCCGGTCGGGGTCGAGCTGGTCGCCGGGGTAGAGACCGATCAGGTGCGAGAAGTGCCGGTGGCCCGGCTCGCACTCCTCGAAGTCCTCGTTCCACTCCTGGAGCTGTCCAGACCGCCCGACCTTCAGGGGCGGGAGCCGGTCCAGAATGGACTGCCACGCCCGGCGCCTCTCCGCGTCCACCCTTAGCAACTCCGCGGCCCGGATGGCGTGCTCCAGCAGGTCCTGGATCAGCACCAGGTCCATAGTCGCCGAGACGCACAGGGTCACGGGCAGCTTCCCGCCCCCCACGAAACGGTTCTCGGGCGACTGCGACGGCACGACCTGCAGCCGGCCCTCCTCGTCTTCAATCAGATAGGACTCGTAGAACGCGGCCACCTCTTTGAAAAAGGGATAGGCCCGGTCCCGCAAAAAGGTCAAATCCTGGCCGTACTCGTAGCGCCACCAGAAGTGCTGCGCCAGCCACGCCGCCGCCCCGACCCAGACCGCCCACCCGTAGGACTCCGGCGTGCTCCGGCCCCAGGCGTCCGTCTGAATCGGGAAGAAGACCCCCTCGCAGCCGTAGAGGTCCCTCGCCGCCTTGCGCGCGTGGGGCACGAACCGCTCGACGTGCTGGAAGAGCGCCTCCGTCGCGCCCGCCAGATCCCCCGCCTCCGCCGGCCAGTAGTTCATCTGGAGATTCACGTCGTGGTGGTAGTCGCACTCCCACGGGGGGTTCAGGTCCTCGTTCCACTTCCCCTGCAGGTTGGGCGGCAGCTCCCCCCTGGCCGTGGAGGCCACCATCAGATAGCGCCCGAAGTTGAAGTAGAGCACGGGCAGCCCCGGGTCCTCGGCCCCCTCCCGGGCGGCCCTCAGCCGCCGATCCGTCGGCAGGTCCGACGCAGGCGCATCCACGCTCAGTTCCAGGCCCCCGTAGAGCCCCCGGTAGACCTCTTCGTGCTCGCGCAGGAGCGCCCCCCAGTCCCTGTGCGGCAGCGCGCGCTGCGCGCACTCCCTGGCCGGGGCCTGGTGCTTGGCGGAGGTCCCGATGTCCACGGCGATCAGCGCCTCCCGGGCCCCGCGCACCCTGAGACGATCCCCCTCCGCCGCGACCGACCCGTCCCGGACGTGGACGCGGGCCTCCACGCGGAAGCCGATCCCCCCCTCGAACTGCCCGTCCATCGTGAGGAGGTCCCCTGACGCCTCCCGGCGCAGAAGGCACGCCGGGTCCTCCGCCCTGGACAGCCAGAACACCCCGTCGAACGGCCCCTCCGCCGCGACGTGAACCAGCAGGAGATCACAGGTCAGGTGGGCCAGATACTCGATTCGGTAGCGCGCCCCCCCGGCCTCGTAGGCCACCGTCACCAGACCGTTGCTCAGGTCCAGCTCGCGCCGGTAGTCCCGCGCCTCCCCGTGGTCCAGCTGAAAATACAGGTCCCCCGCCGGCTGATAGGGGTCCACCCGGTTCGGCTTCTGCTTCACCCCGCCGATGCCCCCGAACGCCTCGTTGCCCTTCAGGGTCCCCTTCTCGTAGCGCCCCGCCAGCAGCAGGTCGCGGACCTCCGGCAACAAATGAGCGCCCTTCTCCGGCTCACGGCAGCGGTGGGCGCCGCGCCACAGCCATTCGTGGTTGAGCGCCACGCGCGCCGGCGCCGTCCCCCCCAGCGCCATCCCCGCCAGCCTCCCCGTGCCGATGGGCAGGCCGTTCTTCCACTCCGCCGCCGGCCCGGTGTACCAGAGCTTCATCGTCGACATCGGCCCTCCCCCTTCCCGCTCACGCCACCCGAAACCGCTCCACCACCTTCACGTCCAGCGTCACCCCCAGCCCCGGCCCGTCGGGCACCAGGAAGTGCCCCTTCTCCACCACGAGCGCCCCGCCCACCACGTCCGCCGTGCGCACGAACGGCAGCTCGTCGCACGGCAAAGTCGCGTTCGGGATCGTGCACTGCACGTGGACGGAGTAGGCCGCCAGGACGCTCAGGCAGACCCCCCCCATCTGCACCCAGCAGGGCACGTTCGCGGCCTCCGCCACCGCCGCCGCCTTCTTGACCTGCTGCGCGCTCCCCCCTAAGTTCACGTAGTCCACGCACTCCGCCTTCATCGCCGCCAGGACGCCGGACGGCGCGCCCAGGTGCAGGGCCATCGGAATATGCGTCTTCTCCCGGAGCAGCCGGTACCAGTCCAGGTTCTCCTTCAGCACCGGGTCCTCGAACACAGACACCGTCCCGAACGGCTCCAGCTCCTTCGCCAGCCGCGCCGCCACGTGCGGCAGCTTGAACAGCGTGTTCGGGTCCACCCCCACCGTGTAGTCCGGCCCTGCGGCCTCCCGCATCAGCCGCACCGTCTCCACGATGTCCCACGGCCGGGCCTTCAGCTTGTGGTTCTGGAACCCCAGCCTCGCCCCCCGCGCCGCCTCCGCCGCCGTCTCCGCCGGCTCCATGTGGCACGACCAGTAGGAGACCGGAATCCGGTCCCTCACCTTCGCCCCGAAGAACCGGTGGACCGGAACCCCGTAGGCCTTCCCTGCGATGTCCAGCAGCGCGCACTGGAAAGGACTCGGCTCCTCAAACGGCGAGAGCGTTAGCGGGTCCTTCCCCGCGTAGGACATCGCCTTCTGCTCCAGCGAGGCCCGCGTCCCCTGGCACTCCCCGATGCCCTCCAGCCCCTCGTCCGTCCGCATCCGGCAGATCGTGATGTCGTAAATCTTCGGAAAGTACTTGGCGATGGGCGGGATCAGCGGAACCTCGACCTCGTAGAGCTCGACCTGAGTGATCTTCATAGACGCCTCCAATCGTTCACCACGGAGAACACAGGGAACAAAATTTGGAGGCAAGGTACATCCGGGCCTCGCCGGTGTCAACAGGATTCTGTAGGGGCGTATCGCGATACGCCCCTACATTTATGTGGCGGGACGGTTCTGGATTGATTATCCTTTTCTCTCCGCGATCTCTGTGGTCTCTGCGGTAAATCGTTTTTTCAGGAGGACCCCCATGTCATCCCGCCCGAACATCATCCTCATCCACACCCACGACACCGGCCGGCGCCTCGGCTGTTACGGCGCTCCGGTCCCCACGCCCCACCTGTCGCGCCTCGCCCGCGAGGGGGCGCTGTTTCGCCGGGCCTTCTGCGCCTCCCCCGGCTGCTCCGCCAGCCGCGCCAGCATGCTCACCGGACAGATGCCCCACACCAACGGCGTGATCGGCCTGGTCCACCGGGGCTTCCGGATGCGCGACGTGCGGCGTCACCTCTCCCACCTCCTGCGCGACGCCGGCTATCACACGGCCCTCATCGGGTTCCAGCACGAAGTGCCCGCCGACCAGGTCGGGACCCTCGGTTACGATGAAGTCATCCCCAACGGAGACCTCCCCCGCCACAGCGTCGAGCGCTGCAGGGCCGCGGCGGACTGGCTCTCCCGCGCGAGCAACGAGCCCTTCTTCCTGAACGTCGGCCTGGTCGAGACCCACCGGCCCTTCAGCCCCCTGGAGTCCCCGGACGACGAGCGCTACGTCAACCCGTTGCCCTTCCTGCCCGACGACCCGGAGGTCCGCCGGGACGTGGCCGAACTCCACACCGCCGTCCGGCACGTGGACGACGGCGTCGGCCTCCTCCTGGACGCGATGGACCGGAGGGGCCTGACCGACCGGAGCATCGCCATCTTCACCACCGACCACGGCGTCCCCTTCCCCCGCGCCAAGGCCACCCTCTTCGACGCCGGCATCGGAGTGGCCTTCCTGATGCGCGCCCCCCGGCTGTTCGCGGGCGGGCAGGTCGTGGACGCCCTGTTCAGCCAGGTAGACCTCCTGCCCACCCTCTTCGACTTCCTCAACCTCCCGGCCCCGCCGGACCTTCACGGCCTCAGCTTCGTCCCCCTGCTCACCGGCAAACCCGGCGTCATCCGCGACCAGGTCATCACCCAGCTCACCTACCACGCCGCCTACGACCCGGCCCGCGCCGTCCGCACGGCCCGGCACAAGTACATCCGCTACTTTGAGGACCGCCCCCGGTGGGTCCTCCCGAACGTGGACGGCAGCCCCACCAAGACCCACCTCATGGGCCTGGGCCTCCCCATCGGCGAGCGACCGCGCGAGATGCTGTTCGACCTGACCGCCGACCCCTGCGAATTTGAAAACCTGATCGACAGCCCCCACTACACCGACGTCCTGGCGGACCTCCGCCGCCGGCTCGACGACTGGATGGAGCGCACGGACGACCCCATTCGACACGGCCCCATGCCCCCTCATCCCGGCGCAAAGATCACGCCCCACGACGCGATCAACCCATGACCCCTCCCCCAGACAGGAGATCCAGAACATGGCCTTCTCTCCCCCGACCCGCGAAACCGACCTCTCCTCCGGCGCCTGCATCGTCTCCCCTTCCTCCG
>CAYRZX010000265.1:0-10111 GCA_964428665.1 uncultured Gemmatimonas sp. | reverse complement strand
GGCCATTGCCTTTGGTAGCCTGAAAACCCACCGAGCACGACCGGTTACGCCCATTACCATCTACCTGACCGGTGAGTTCGAGGTAGTTCCTGATGTTGTCCTGGAAGTTGTCGGGATAGACGAAGTCCTTACCCGTATTGTAGGGGGGGTCGATGTAGATGAGCTTGACCTTCCCAGCGTAGGATTTTTGGAGGAGCTTGAGGACTTCGAGGTTGTCGCCCTCGATCATGAGGTTTTGCGTGGTATCCCAATCGATGCTCTCCTCCGGGCAGGGGCGCAGGGTTCCCGTAGAGGGCGTGAGGGCAAGCTGCCGGGCGCGGCGCTTGCCGTGCCAGTTCAGGCCATATTTCTCCTCTCGTTCATCCACCGCACCGCCGAGGAGCTGCTTGAGCACCTCGAAATCTACCTTCCCCTCGGTGAAGGCTTCGGGGAACAAAGACTTGAGCTGCTCGATGTTACCCGCAACGATGTCGGGAGATTTGGTTTGGGTATCTTCGGTGGTAAGTTTTTGCATGGTTCAGGTCCTTGAATATTTAGGAGTTAGGAGTTAGAAATTAGAAGTTAGAATTGAGAATGGCGGTGCGGTAGCCGTTGAGAAGTCGGCCAACTTCTTCGCTCTGCTCCCATAATACGGTTTTATCCAGGTAACCGAGATCGTGGGCCAAGATCAGGTAATAGCGGCACTCCTCAAGCGAACCTTCGGAGATGTTCAAGAACCGTGCTTTGTCTGGAACAGATTGCTTGCGAAAACCCTCCGCAATGTTTGCCGGAATGGAGACAGCCGCACGGCGAAACTGCGAGGTCAACCCATAGAGTTCCTCCTTCGGAAATCCCCGCGTCGCGGCATAAATTTGGAGCACAAAGACATGGGCCTTTTTCCAGACGATCAGGTCCATAAAGGACTGCGCCGGTTTCCTCATACCAACTCCTGACTCCTAACTCCTAACTCCTAACTTCTCCGCAGTGGCAATATTCGGTCTAAGTCGCTTTAAATTAAAGATTTAATCCGACTATAATCAATTGAGTGTTGCGAGGTTGAACTGCCCGTCGGGTGGGGGGCGGTTCGTGCGGTTTCGTTTTTCTTTGATAAACCTTTTGTGCAATGGCCGCTCGTGACGGACTGCACAAAAGGGATTGGCAAGAAGTTACAAGATATTCCTTTTGTTTTCAGTTCCTTTTTTTTGTGCAAGCCTTTTGTGCAAGCACCCACTTGGAAGCCTTGCGTGTGCCTTGGTTTTCAACATGGCTCTTGCGCCGCATCCGAGTGAGGAGGTTATGGATCAGACTGTCTTTTTGGTCGGCGTCAAGGCCGTCGGGGAGTTTGGAAAGAAGGAGTTTGTCGAGTTCCTCCCTGCTGGCGGAGCCAAACTGTTCGAGGTAGTCCATCACCAGCTTTTCGTAGAAGGCATTGTCTTGACGCCGCGAGCGGATATAGTGGGCTTTGACGCCGGTGGCGGCGGCGATGACGGCGGCGATGTGAAGGTTTGGCTTGCGGCCCTCAATCAGCCCGGCTTTGCGGAGCCGCCGGGCGGTGGCGTCGTCCACGGGAAGGCGTTTCTGGATGCGGTCCAGAGCCTGAATGTCCACGAGGCTCAGGTCGGTTTTCTGGATGAGGAGTCGGCTATAAGCGGGATCAACGACCTTGCCGTAGAGGGTCATCTGGACGGAGTGGAGATTGGAGAGGTCGTAATCCGGCAGCGGGAAGTAGCGTTTGGCCTGCCCCTCGAACATGCCGTGGATGCCATAGCCCATGGTGTCGATCATGTTCAACTCGACCATGGCCTGGGTCAGGAATGGATTCCGGTAGCGACTGGGAGTTTTGGCGCCGGTAATGTAATCCTGAGGAAGGCCGTCAAAAAAACTTCCTTCGTTTTCGAAGAGGAGGCGGTCAGGCCATTCGGTGACGAGGATGCGCGCATGGCGGGTGTAGTCCTGGTGGGCAATGCAATTATGGAGGGCTTCGAGGATGATTTTCTGATCGTACTTGGCAACCTCCACGGGGAGCAGTTGGTCCTCGGGAAGGATGCGGAGCTGGATGTTGCGAATTTTCTGGTAGAGAAGGCCGGTGTTCAGGAGGAATGGGGGAGAAAAGTGCTGGTAGGCGCGTTCCTGTCCTTCCAACTTCCAGGTGATCTGAGCGGGATGGGGTGAAAGGTGATGGGCCGATTCCGCACGCCCCAGAAGAAGCAGGGCGGTGCGGGTGATCGCGCCCTGGATGTTGACTTTCGCCCGGTCGAGAAAAGTGGCATCCGGCCACGCTGTGACTTCGTCCGCAGGAAAGCGGTTGGCATGTTTGTGCGCGAAGGCTGCGCGAGCCCGCGATACGGCATCCGGGTCCAGATCTTTTAAGGTGGCGTGGGGGACTACTGCCGCGCTCCAGTCAGTGGCGAGACTCTGAGCACGGATCGCATCCTGCTTATCCAGCCCAAGAGCCATCAGACTCTCGCCGGCCCGGGCGTAGTAATGACCCTTCCAGGCCACGGGGATACCCAGAGGTGCGCCAGGAATCTCAAACAGCACAACCCTGCCACACTTGTGGGTTAGTTCGTGGATTTCGCGGAAGGTGATGGAGGGTTCGGTGTCCTGGGCGATCTGGTGTTTCAGGCTGTGCAGACGTTCCGGTTCTATGCGATAGGCGCTGCCGACAACCTTCCGGCTTGAGTTATCCACGCCAAATATCAGCCAGCCCCGTTCACGACCACGCAGGTTGGCCTCGTTGGCAAGCGCGGAAAAGTATTTTCCGATTTCCGAGGTTGAATAAGAGTCGCTGACATTCTTGAATTCAACCACCTCGTTCTCCCATCCTTGAATGAGAGATTGGAGCAAGGATGTCAGTTCGATGGAGTTCATGGGTTTTTATCCTGAAGCAGGGAGGCAATTTCGGCAATCTGGCCTTTCAGCCGCTTGATCTCAAGGTTCAGTTCCACACGGCGATTGAGTTGCTTTTCCTTTTCCGCCTGGGCACGCAATACGGCGAGATCGCGCTGGAGCCGGGCGTGGGTGTCGAGATCACCGCGCAGGACCGACGCACGGTCGGCGGAACCCGGAGAGGCGAACGCGCCGGTGATCTGGGCAGCCTCCAGCGCGGCCACCCGGTCGAGCCAGCCCTGGTAGAGCGCGAACAGGTCGCGGGTGGGTAGCCCGGCCAGCGCAAGGCTCGCGAGAAACGGAGCTTCTTCCGCCGTGGGCGTATCCGGTCGAAATGGGGCGGTTCGGCGCACCTCCTCAATGACCACCTTGCCCGTCTCGCCCTGGGACCAGCGTTTGTGCGCGAGCGACAGGCTGACGGTCTCATCGTGGGCGGTCACGAGCACGACGGGATAGGGAATTGCGCGGTGGATCAGTTCCGTGAGGCGGGTCGGCTTGGCTGCGGCGCGCAGGGTGACGGTGAGCACGGCGATCTCCAGGTACTCCCGCGCCTCATCCCGGAAGGCTGGAACGCCGATGTTGGTGGGCTTGAGCGCGGCGATCCAGAGCATTTCCTCGATGCCGTCTTGAATCTGGCGTTTGTCGGCGGCGGTGGGCGCGCCCTGCTCCAGCAGGAGCTTCTTGGGCACGCGCTGATCCACGCGGGCGTCGGCTGGCAGGGCCAGGGCGTCAATGACCGGGGCGAAGTTCATGCGGACGCCGCCTCCGGGAGCGCGACGAGGAAGGCCACCACCTCGAAGTCGTTGATCCCCTGAAACTCGCCCTTCATGGCATGAGTGCCGCCGGGGGTGAACAGGCTGGCGACAGAGCGCTCCTCCTTCTTGCCGACGACGGAGGCGACGGCCTTGCCAAGGAGGTCCAGCGCGGAACTCATGTCCTTGCCTTCCCCGGTCATCTTATCGAAGCGGGCGCAGGCCCCGGCGTCGGGCAGGTCGCGCCCGATGCAGAGCCGCTTGAGGCGGTCGAGCGCCTGCTTGGCCTGGGTGAACGGCAACAGGACCTCGCCGTCGTCGCCCACATGCACAACGTAGTGCGGCGCGAGCGGGTAGCCCGGCTCGATGGCCTTGAGAGTCGCTTCGCCCACGGCCCGCAGGCAGAAGATGATGCCCGGCGGGATGGCGAATTCCTCGTTGCCCTGTGTGGTGGTGACCGCAAAAGCCCCGAAAGGGAGCTTTTCAAGCTGGCCGGGGTGCTCCTTCAGGAAGCCTGAGAGGTCGATCCGGAAGTCGTTCAGCGTCAGGTCGGCGATGGACACGCCGCTGCTCAGGTCTTCGAGGTCGATGACGGCGTCCTGGAGCTTGAGAAGCTGCTTGCGGCGGTATTCCAGGTCGTTCATCTGGTTGCCGGACTGGTGCTCGATGATGTTCTCCTCGCCGGTGGCGGAAATATCGAGCAAGACCATGCGCCCGCTGACGCGCTGTTCAAGGTTGATATATTCCTCCAGTTCCATGTTGGGCCAGAAGTTGACGAGCTGGATGCGCTCATTGACCGAGCCGATCCGGTCGATGCGACCGAAACGCTGGATGATGCGAACCGGGTTCCAGTGGATGTCGTAGTTGATGAGGGTGTCGCAGTCCTGGAGGTTCTGGCCTTCGCTGATGCAGTCGGTGGCAATCAGCAGGTCGAGTTCGCCTTCCCCTGCCAGATCGTCGGGGCGCTCCTTCGAGCAGGGTGAGAAGGCCGTGATGATGCTGGCGAAGTCTTTGTGCAGGTTGGGCAGTGTGGTCTGGTTGCGTCCGCCGCCGGTGACCAGAGCAGTGTGCAGTCCGAGGTCCTGGAGCGCCCACGGGGCAAGCTGCTGATAGAGATACTGGGCAGTATCGGCGAATGCCGTAAAGACGATGAGCTTGCGGTTGCCGGGGTTGATCGGCTGACGGCACTTGCGCCCGATGACTTCGCGGAGCGCGGCGAGCTTGGCATCCCGCGCCGCGCCCACCTGCTGTGCGGCGGAGAGGAGCGTGGCAAGCCGGTTTCGGTCTTCGATGAGGTCCTGTCTCCAGCGCACGAGGTCCACGTCCTGAAGCAGCACCTTGACCTTGCGCCCCACAAGCAGGCTCTCGAACGCCGGGTCGTCCGTGTCCACCGCCTCGATGTCGATCTCCTCTACCGCGTCTGCGTGAGCTTCGATCTTGGCGAGGATGGCTTCCACGTCGGCGAGCTGGCGCTTGAGGGTGAGGGCGAAGGACGTGACCGAACTCTCCATCCGTTTCAGGACGTTCACGCGCAGGAGGTGGACAAGACTCTCCTCGCGGTCCACCTGGCGGAAGAAGCTCTCGCCGCCTCGAACCTTCGTGCTGTACTTGGCGTCATAGGCCGCCTGCTTGTGCGGCAGGACGTAACGCAGGGGGGCATAGGCCGCGAGGGTGAGCCTGCGGATTTCGTTGTTGATGTCACGGATGGAGCGGAACTCTCCGGCGAGATCCACGTCGGGCTTGATGTTGGTGGGCTTGAGGCGCTCCGGGAAACGGCCCGTCTCGTGGGTACCGTAGTATTTCTCAATGTGCTTGCGGGAGCGGGCGATGGTCAACAGGTCGAGCAGCTTGAAGTAGTCGAACCCGAGCATGTCCATGAGCCGATCCGGCCGGCGGTCGGCGTCTTCCAGGGCCAGCCAGCGGTTGAACTGAAGCTGCGCCTGGCGAACCGTCGCTTCGATGCTGGGAATGCCGTGGTTGTCCAGGGCCATGTCGTCCGCCTCGGTGACGAAGGCGATCTGGTTCTTGAGGTCCGCGAGGCGGTTGTTGACCGGCGTGGCGGAGAGCATGAGGACGCGGGTCTTGACGCCCTCCTTGATGATACGCCGCATGAGGCGGTCGTAACGGGTCTCGCGGTCATTGTGCGTGGCCTTGTTTCGGAAGTTATGGGACTCGTCGATAACCACGAGGTCGTAGTTGCCCCAGTTCACGAACGAGAGATCGATGTCGCCGGACGTGCCGTCGTCGCGGGAGAGGTCCGTGTGGTTGAGCACGTCGTAGTTGAAGCGGTCAGAGGCGAGGAAGTTGCGGCGGTCGTTGGCCTTGTAGAGCGTCCAGTTGTCGCGCAGACGTTTGGGCACGAGCACCAGCACGCGGTCGTTGCGCAATTCGTAGTACTTGATGATAGCGAGGGCCTCGAAGGTCTTGCCGAGACCGACGCTGTCGGCGATGATGCAGCCGCCGAGACGCTCCAGTTTGTCGATGGCCCCAAGGACGCCGTCGCGCTGGAACTTGAAGAGCTTCTTCCAGACGGTGGTGTCTCTAATGCCGGTGGCGGATTTGACGATGCGTTCCTCGTCCAGCTCATCGCCCAGATCCTTGAACAGGTGGTAGAGCGTGAGGAAATAGATGAGCGATGGTTCGCGGTGGGTTATGAGTTCCTTGAGCCGGCCAAGAAGGGCCTGCTTGGGCTCTGGGGACGAGGGAAGGCTGTTCCAGAGTCCGGTGAACCACGAGCCGAGGAGGGCACATTCCTCCGCGCTCTCAGCGGCCTGGATGAGGCTGAACTGATTTCCGGGGGTGATCCCCAGTCCCTCGGTGGTAAAGGGACAGTTGCCTGTGATGACCCGGTTCAGTGCAGCATCCTCGCCGCTGGCAATCAGGGTGGCCTGCGGAATGACGCCCGGCGCATTCTTCACCTCAGCCTTCATTTCAAGCCAGGCTGCGCATTGTCTCGCCAGCCAGCGAGATTGAAGGCGATTTCGGTAGGCGCGGTCAGACATTGCGCCGAGTAAAACCAGGTCCCCCACTTCGCTGTCAGGCACCAGAAGCCGGCACCTGGCCAGCTTGAAGAGAGGCTCTTGAAGTTCGCCAAAGGCAAACAGCGAAAAAGTCGGCGAGGCAATATCCAGGGCGCCTTGGAAAACGAGGCATTGACGCAGTTCATCCACAACCCGGTCATTGCCGCTGTTCTTGAGCAGTCTCATGGTGCATAGCTTCGCATATCGAACCATATAGACAATCAACAAGCCGCACCTGTCCAGATGCGGCCTGTCGCCGTTGGTTTCGACTGTCATGCGTGAGGGCGTGCATCCTTTTCCCTCCCGACGTCAGGGACGCACCAGAACGAGGTGGGACTATGCGGTCAATTTACGCCGGGAGCTATCCGATGTCAAGCAGAACGAGGAAGGCTTTTATCCCTGGCGCCACTTCGTATATCAGGCCATTATGCTGACGTGTGAAGATATTCCAAATCTCATACGTAGATGATCATCGGAACAATCCGCACACCCGTCCGATCCTGAATATCGAAGGCAATGTCCTGGATCGTGTCTTTTAGTTCCCGTTCGGAGAGATAGACCTTCGCAACGGCGTCCTCATCTTCGAAGGGGTCCAGAATCTCAATCCGAACCTTTTCTGAAAGCGATTTAACCCGTGATTCGAACTCCTGGATGCCTTGCACTTTTGTGCTCAAAGATACCGTACTCATGGCTGATACCTCTTTTGAATCAGAGAAAATAGCCACTCAGAAAAATCCACGGCTGCCGAGACTTCATCCTGATCCATCGGCTCAACGCTGTAATCTGCCTGCAACCTCTGGGCGTAAAGGTCTTCAATCTTTCTCCGGGCCGTCCTGTAGCCATAAGGCACCAGGTCGTCCTCTGTGAAGTCATACCGCAACCGCTGAAGAAAAGTTACTGCGATGCCTCCATGATCCCATCGTCCTCTCGGTGGGTCCCCCAAATAGGCCCACATTGCCGCGTAAATGGCATAATAGGCACAACTCGCCCCCACTCGCAAAAGGCTGTGCTCAAGCGCAAGCCGTGCGCCTTTCAGATTCTCCTCTGCGAGCGGAATCAGATTTGGGTTCACACGTCCCTCAGTCTGACAAAGATCGAGGAGGTGGGATTACACGGTCAATTTACGCCGGGGGCTATCCGATGTCAAGCAGAACGAGCAGAAATTGCGTCCCCGGCGGCAGCTTTGCCTATCCTTTACCCGTTCGCAGATCGTGGTTCATCAGGGGAAGTGACGGCGGCCCAGGCGGAGGCGCGCCTGCTCACGCGTGGCGTCCCTCGAAGGCCCTGACGGCGGCCTGGGCGACGGTCGTGGCCGCGCGGACCCGCTCCTGAAAGGGGAGGCGCATGCCGGTCTCGACGGTGAAGGCGGGGCCGTAGTCGTGCGCGGCATAGTCCACCAGGTTCAGGCCCTCTCCGCGGACGTCGGCCTCCAGGTAGAAGACGCCCCGCTCCAGCTTCCGGAAGAAGGACCCCGGCGAGTAGGTTTCGTCCACGATCCTGGCCCCGGAGTCCCTCACCGCCCGGATGGCCTCAGCGGCCATCTGCTGTTCCCATCGTTCGTCCTCGTCCGTGCGCTGGTGACGGGCGGACATCCAGAAGGCGTCTCCGCCGTGCTCGTGCAGGTCGAGGGTGAGGCCGGGCCGGAGCTCGGCCATGAGGCGGCGGGCACAGCGGACCTCCGCCGGGGCCCACGGGGACTCGTGAAAGCGGTTCAGGTGCAGCACCTCTCCGTCGAGGCTGACGACGAGGGTGTAGGCGCGCTCCAGCGGGGCCGCGCCCTCCTGGTCCTCGGCCCGCGAGGGGAAGAAGACGCGGCGGCCCCTGAGCGGCTCCAGGAGGGGATCGCCCTTTGGGAGCCGGTTGTAAAGCCCGCGATTGGCGTAGCCATAGTCGCCGAGGAGGACGAGCAGGGTGTCGTCGCTGTCGCGAAGGACCTCGCCTCGCTCGCGCAACAGGGCCTCGACCTCCTGGAGGGAGCTGACGGACGGCTCCTGCCCCAGGCCCAGGCCCAGGGCGTAGCGGTAGCCGTTCAGCCCGATGGGGTCGCGCGAGGGGAGGATGTGGACCTCGTGCCCGGTCTGGAGGCTGTTCATCAGTTCGACGGCTGCCGTGACCCCGGCCTGCTCGGTGGCGTGGCTCCCGGCGCTGATGAAAATGGGCGGCTTTTTGTCCCCTCCTGTCCTGACCGCCACGATGGGGGACCGGTCGGGCGCATAGCCCAGCACGCGGGGGCCTCGCGCTTCGATGGCCTTTAGCAGTTCCTGGTAGTCGCGGAATGGACGCATGGTTATCCTCCTTGTCTATCGCACGTCGTAACGGAGAAACAGCACGTAGGCGGCCGCGAACGCCGCCGCGTGAAACAGGAGCAGGACGAGCAGGTCCAGGGCTGCGGCCCCCAACGCCTCTTCGAGACCCCAGGAAGGGAGGGTGAGGGCCGGGACCTCCTCCGGCCTCAGCCAGTCCCTCCCCAGCCGGCCGGCGTCCGCCTCGCGCAGCAGGCGCTGGGCGTAGTCGTGGAAGGCCCGGCGGTAGGTCCCGAAGGCCTCGTGCGCCCGGCGGTAGAAGCCGAGGCCGGTGTCGGCCAGCTCCGCGGCCGCGTAGACCAGACAGGCCGCCGGAGAGAGCCGGGACAGGGCCTGGCTGACCCGGGTCTGTTGGTCCACCCGCCGCACGTAGGCCTCGTCGATCCGGCCCTTCTCGGCCTCGTGCGTCTGCCTGAGGGCGTCTCGACGCCGCTGGACCTCGGCCTCGGACAGCCCGGCGCTCCTGGCCTGGCGCGTCAGGGCATCGACCTGCCTGGCCAGGTCCAGGTCCACGGCCCGTCTCTGCAGTCTGAGCTGCTGGAAGGTGGGCGCGGGCGCGAACGCGGCCCCCACCGAGGCCAGCAGGTGGGGGAGGACAAAGGTGGCGCCCACCCAGACCGTCAGGCAGATGAGCAGGGAGGAGGAGGACCGGGCGGTGAGGGTCGAGACGCCCAGGCCGACGGTGGCGAAGAGCGACAGATAGACGAGGGCGAGGCCCGCCATCCCGGCGATGCGGGCCAGGGCCGGGCCGTCCAGGGCCGCGCGGCCCATCAGGACGAGCAGGAGCAGACCCGCGACCACGGATAGCAGAAACGGGGCGCCCAGGGTCAGGGCCGCGCCGGCCCACTTGCCCAGGAGGATGCGGTCCCGGCTGACGCCGGCGGAGAGCATCAGCTTCAATGTCCCGCCCTCCTTCTCCCCGCAGACCGCGTCGAAGGTGAAGAAGAGTGCGACGAGGCTCAGGATGGAGGCCACGACAGAGGCGAGGTCGGGGCGGGGGAAGAGGGTCAGGAGGGGGTTCCGGTAGAAGACCTCGCTGGCCTGGCGGGACCAAATCTGGGCCTCCGAGACGTGGATGTGCACGGGCGCGGCGGGCTCCAGCCCGGAGGCCAGGGGCCCCAGGGGCCTCGGGGGCCGGAAGGCGTAGACCCCCCGGTCGCCCGTGAGG
>CAYRZX010000264.1:0-10123 GCA_964428665.1 uncultured Gemmatimonas sp. | reverse complement strand
GGTCACCCTGGTGTCGAACTCGTGGATGCGGACTCCGCACGAGGACTGGATCGAACTGGTTGTTGTGGACGGACAACCGGACGCGGCGGATGACTGGATCGTCGAGCACGTCAGCGATCGGGACATCGTGATCTCCGGGGATATCCCCCTCGCCTCCCGATGTCTGGAAAAGAATGCCCTGGTGCTCGGCCCGACGGGTCGCGCGTTCACCCGGGACAGCATTGGCGAAGCCCTCGCGAGCCGAGACCTCATGTCCCAGCTCCGCGATCTCGGGACTATGACAGGGGGGCCGGCCCCCTTCGACAAACGGGATCGTTCCCGCTTCCTCCAGCGTCTTGACGAGACAGTTCAGGCCGTCTGCAGAAGGAAAGAGATTCTGGGTGAGGCGTAATGGCACTGAATTTTGAGTGGGACGAGGCTAAAGCCAAAGCGAATCTTGAAAAGCACAAAGTCAGTTTTGATGAAGCTACCACAGTTTTCAGGGATCCATTTTCAATCACAATACCTGATCCAGACCATTCACTGGATGAGCAGCGATATATCAACATAGGCAACTCTGAAAGAGGGCGAGTTCTGGTTGTCGTTTACACCGAGCGCGGGGTGAACACACGCATTATCAGTTGTCGCAAAGCGGCACCGAGGGAACGGAGACTTTATGAAGAAGGCAACGTCTAAGACGTCAAGTGATATGCGTGCCGAGTATGACTTCACTGGCGGGGTGCGTGGAAAGTACTACAAGGCCATGCAGAAAGGTTATACGATTACGATTCACAAATCAGATGGCACGACGGTTGTAAAACACGTCCAACCGGACAAAAGGGCCGTCATTTTGGAGCCGGATGTGCGTGCGTACTTCCCCGATTCGGAAGCCGTCAACAACGCCCTTCGCACGTTGATCTCGTTGATTCCTGGCAAGCGCAAAATGATTTCAAAAAAGGCGCGAAACCCCAAAGCGGGCTGACCCGTCAGTGCAGGAAGATTTTTCGTGAACGATCCAAAGCCCTCGATCCTCTTTGTCTGCACCGGCAACGCCGGGCGGAGTTAGATGGCGCAGGCGCTGTTCCGAAAGCTGGCCGGGCCGGGGGTCGAGGTGGAGTCCGCCGCGTCTTTTCGTTGACCTTTTTGACGTTCTGGATTATCATGCCTGAAAAGAAGCGTTCCTTTGAGGAGTCCCTCCAGCTCCTGGAGGAGGTCGTGCAGAAGCTGGAGGCGGGGGACCTGACGCTGGACGACTCCCTCCGGCTGTTCGAGGAGGGGATCAGGGCGTCCAACGAGTGCCGGAAGACGCTCGAGGAGGCCCGCAAGCGCGTCCAGAAGCTGGTCGCCGAGAACGGGGGGTTCCGGCTGGAGGCGCTGGACGGAGAGGAGACGTGAGGCCGGTATGCCGGTGAAGCGGATCGGGATCGTGGGCAACCCGCAGCGGAGGGAGATCGCCAGGGCCATCGATCACTTTTCGGACCTGGCCCGGAAGAGCCGGGTGGAGGTCTGGATCGACGAGGATCTGTCCGGGCTCTGCCGGGGCGGGGCCGGGTTCTGCAGGCGGGAGGCGATGCGCCAGGGCGCGGACGTGGTCGTGGCCTTCGGGGGGGACGGGACGATCCTGCGGGCGGCGGCGGCCGTGGGGGACGCGGGGGTCCCGATTCTGGGCGTCAACCTGGGCCGGCTCGGGTTCCTGGCGGAGGCCGGGGCGGACGAGCTGGAGGGGAGCCTGGAGCGTCTCCTGAAGGGGGACTACGGGGTGGAGGAGCGGATGGCGCTGGAGGGACGGGTGGGGGATGGACGCCCGTTCTTCGCGCTCAACGACGTGGTGATCGAGAAGGGGGCGTGCTCCCGGGTCGTGTCCATCGAGGCGTGGATGTCGGACGAGCAGGTGAGCGCCTTCAGCGGCAACGGCATCGTGGCTGCCACCCCGGTGGGGTCGACGGGCTACAGCCTGTCCGCCGGGGGGCCGGTGGTCCATCCCAGTCTGGACGCGATCATCCTGACGCCGATCTGCCCCCATTCCCTGTCCATGCGCCCCCTGATCGTGCCGGGGGATCAGTCCGTGCGGGTGCGGGTGCGGGCGGACCACAGCGAACTGATGCTGGCGTCCGACGGGGTCACCGCGTCCCCGCTGAGGTCGGGCGACGAGATCTCGGTCCGCCGGGCCGCCCACAAGGTGAAGCTGATCAACCTGAAGGGTCTCTCCTTCTACGAGCTTCTGAGCCGGAAGCTGGCCTGGAGCCTGAACGGAAGGGACTGAAGCGATGCTTCGCCGCCTCCACATCGTCAACTACGCCCTGATCGAGGACGTGGAGATCGAATTCGGCCCCCGGCTGAACATCATCACCGGGGAGACCGGGGCCGGAAAGTCGATCCTGATCGGCGCCCTCGGCCTTTTGCTGGGCGCGCGGGCGCACCCGGAGATGGTGCGGACCGGGGCGGAGCGCTGCCTGGCGGAGGGCGTCTTCGACCTCTCCCCGAAGCACGCCTGTCTGCCGCTGCTGGCCGACATGGGCATCGACGCGGCGGACGGGGAGCTGATCCTGCGGCGCGAGGTGACGGCTGAGGGGCGCGGTCGGAGTTTCGTCAACGGGGTGGCGGTCCCCGTCCAGGCGCTGAAGCAGATCGGCAAGCGGCTGGTGGACCTGCACGGCCAGCACGACCATCAGTCTCTGCTGGACACGGAGCGCCACCTCGACTTTCTGGACGGGTTCGACGGGGCGACGGGGCTTGTCGAACAGACTGGAGACGCCTACCGGGCGCTCGCGGAGGCGGAGGGCGCGCTGGAGGGCCTGCGGGCGCGGGCGAAGGACCTGAAGGAGCGGAGGGACTTTCAGGCGTTCCAGGCCGAGGAGATCCGCGCCGCGGACCCGAAGCCGGGGGAGGATGAGCGCCTGGAGCAGGAGCGCTCGGTCCTGGAGAACGCGGAGCGCCTGGCCGAGGAGGCCTCGCAGCTGGCGGACCTGCTCTACCAGGCGGAGGACTCGGTGGTGGACCGGCTGGGGCAGGTGGCGCGCCTGGCCGAGGACATCGCCCGGATGGACGCCTCCCTGGCCGGGAAGATGGAGGAGATCCGTTCCCTGCTCTACGGGGCGGAGGAGGCGGGGCGGTTTTTCGTGAGTTATACCCAGGGCGTGGAGGCCAATCCGGCCCGGCTCCAGGAGGTGGAGGACCGGCTGGCGCTCCTGTCGCGCCTCAAGAAGAAGTACGGGGGGACGCTGGCGGAGGCCATCGCGCGGAGGGAGGCCCTGGAGCGGGACCTGGCCCTGTCGAACCGCCTGGATGAGGACCTGGCCTCGGCGGAGCAGGGGGTGTCTCAAAGACGCGCGGCATTTTCGGCGCTCTGCGCCTCCCTCTCGGCGCGACGCCGGGAGGCCGCGGGCCGGCTGGCGAAGGCCATCGAGGCCGCCCTGCTGGACCTGGGCATGGCGCGCGCGGCGTTTCGCGTGGAGTTGAGCCGGACGGAGTCCCCGACGGGCGCGGCGGAGGTCGAGGGGGTGCGCTGCGAGGCGGGCCCCCGTGGCGCGGACCGGGCGGAGTTCTACCTGTCCACCAATCCGGGGGAGGACATCCGTCCGCTGGCGAAGGTGGCGTCGGGCGGGGAGATCTCCCGGATCATGCTGGCGATGAAGGGCGTCCTGGCCGGGACCGACTCCGTGCAGGTCCTGATCTTTGACGAGATCGATATCGGGATCTCCGGGCGGATCGCGGAGGTCGTGGGGCGCAAGCTCAAGTCCCTGTCCCGCGCCTACCAGACGGTCTCGATCACGCACCTGCCGCAGATTGCCAAGATGGCCGACCGCCACTTCTCCGTGTACAAGGAGACCCGGCGGTCCAGGACCGTGACCCGCGTGCGCCTGCTGGAGGGGGATGCGCGGGCGCAGGAGCTGGCCAAGCTGATGGGGGGTCTGAAGGTCTCCAAGCTGACGCTCAAGCACGCGGAGGAGATGCTGAAGACGCCGTAGGGTTTCATTTATGCAGCCTTTTCCCCAACATACATGGACGAATCCACCGCTGTCTCCGGCGGATAAGCCGACGGATGGGCTGCGGAAGCAGCTCACGGCGCTGCCGAATCTCCTGACGGTGATGCGGGCGCTCCCGATCCCGGCGATCTATCTCTGTCTGCGCCAGGGAGCGCCGTTCTATGAAGGGGTGGCCCTGGCCCTGATCGTGGTCGCCCTGGCCACGGACTTTCTGGACGGTTACGTGGCCCGACGGCAGGGCCTCAAGACGCAGCTGGGGTTGATTCTGGACCCCACGGCGGACAAGCTCCTGATCAGCTCCCTGGCGGTCATGGGCGCGATGTTCAAGGGGCTGCCGGTCTGGATGGCGGCGGTGGTGGTGGGCAAGGACGCCCTCGTGTTCACCGGGGCAGGGGTCATCTTCCTGCGCCGGGGGCTGGTCTTTCCGGCGGACCGGTGGGGGCGGGGGACGACGCTGGTCGCGTCGGTGGGTTTTATCCTCTATTTTGTCAGCCCTCCGCCCTACAGCGTGTATGCGGTGGGCTGCGTCATCGGCGGCATCGCCCTCTCCGCGGTCGCCTATGGCCGCAAGTTCGTCCATCTCCTGCGGGCCTCCGGGCCGGCTGCGTTCCCATCCTGACGAGTTTCTCTCCGCTGATCACATTCTGTTACGAGTTGTGCAACTGATGGGCGCGATAAATCGCGCCCTTACCTTCATCCCTCTCTTTTTTGCGTCGCGGTGGGGATGTACCTGTTGAAGTAGGCCGCGTAGTCCTCGCGCACGGGGCTGAAGCAGTCGAGGAGCGCGATGGGCCCGCCCACGGGCGCGGCCCTGTGGGGGGTGTTGGGCGGGATGATGAAGAGGGAGCCCGGCTCCACGATCCGGGTCTCGTCCCCGATGGTCAGCTCCATGCGCCCGGAGAGGAGGATGCCCCCCTGCTCGTGCGGGTGGCTGTGCGTGGGCACGACCGTGCCCTCCTCCATCTCCAGGTAGGAGAGCATGAGGTTCTGGCCGAACGGGGCGCGGATGCGGACGCCGGGGGCGAGTTCGATGGGCTGGATCTCGGACAGGTCGATGAAGGGCATGAAATCACGCTCCAGAAAAGGTCAGCTTCTACACCCGACGGCCTTCATGATCGTGTCGGTCTCCCGGTAGGCCTCTTCGACCCACGAGACGATTTTGTCAGGCTCCGGGGAGTATTCGAGTTCGAGGCTCACGACGCCGTCGAAGCCGGTCTTTTGGATCTGAGACAGGTATTCGTAGATCGGGGTGTTCCCCCGGCCAGGGGGCAGGTCGCCGTGCCTCTTTCCGTCGCAGTCGGACAGGTGGACGTGGGCGATCCGGCCCCTGAGTTTCTGGACGTCGGCGAAGGGGGTCCGGACGAGGTGGAGATGGGAGATGTCGCAGTTGGCCTTCACCGCCGGGCTGCCCACGTCGTCCAGGAACTTTATCATGTTGTCGACGCTGTTGACGAGCGAGGCTTGGAACGGCTCCAGCTCGACGGCGATCTCCAGGCCGAGGGCCTCCGCGCGCTCGCCGAGGGCCTGCACGTTTTCCACGGCGAAGCCCCACTGCTCCTCCGGGGGGATCACCTCCTGCTGCCAGACGTACTCGCCGAGGACGAGGAGGAGGTTCTTCGCCCGGAGTTCGTAGCAGAGGTCGAGGTACTGCGTGGTCCGCTCGAGATGAAACCGCTGCACGGAGGGGTTGAAGTCGATCAGGCCCAGGGCCACGCAGGCCACGGAGACGATCGGCAGGTCGCACTCCGCGGCCGTGTCGACGATCAGGCGCTTCTCCTCCACGTCGAGGTCGAGCGGGTCGGCGAAGATGTCGATGGTGTCGAACCCGATCTCTTTCGTCTTCCGGATTCCGAACGCGGTCTCCTGGCCGGCCTGCGCCCACGCGGAATTGATGAGTCCCAGCTTCATGGTTATCTCCTTATCCTGTGACCTCGCGGATCGCCACGGCCCGGCCCTCGTCGAGAGACCGGTAGGCCGCGTCGACCAGGGCCAGGGTCTTCAGGTTGTCTCGGCCGGAGATCTCAGGCTCTGCCCCCGACTCGACGGCGCACAGGAGCTGCGTCATCGTCCCTTCGAAGGCGTCGGGGAACCAGACCTGCGTCCAGCGGGGGTGGAACCAGTAGCCCGGCCTCTGTTTCGTCGTAAAGTGCAGGGCGCTGGGCGTGGGGATGGGGTAATCGGGCCAGCCGATGGTCCCCCAGGCCAGGCCGTCCGTCCCCTCCACGCGCCATTTGATGTAGGTGTCCTTTTCGGCCCCTTCCCGCGCCGGGCCGGTCCAGACGTCGTCCCAGGAGGCGCAGCGGAGGCCGCCGGCGTACTCCAGGATGTAGAGGCAGATGCCGTCCCGGCGGTCGAACTTCGTCCGGGGGTCCTTCCGCGCGCTGCAGAAGACGCGCTCCGGGTCGCCGAACAGGAACCGGAAGGCGTCGAGGTGGTGGATGCTCATGATGCGGAGGGTCAGCCAGTCGTAGAGTTGCTGCCAGGGCATCCAGTGGGGAATGGCCCGCATCTCGATGGTGGCGAGGACCGGCCCGCCGAGGTAGCCCCGGTCGAGGAGGCACTTGAGCGCCCGGATGGACTGGTCGTAGCGCATGTTCTGGTTGACGGAGAGAACGATTCCGGCCTCCTCGCAGAGACGGACGATCTCCTCCCCCTCCGCATAGCTCACGCCGAGGGGCTTCTGCGCCAGGATGCCCCTGACGCGCCCCCTGCGCCGGACGGCCTCCCGGATGACGCCGAGCTGCTCGTGGGGGGGATAGGCGATGTCCACGATGTCCACGTCCGGGTCGTCGAGGAGCTGCTGGTAGGTGTCGTGGACCTTCGGGACGCCGCGCAGCCGGGCCGTCTCCTCGGCGCGGGCGCGGGACCGGGAGGCGATGGCGACGGGGTTGAACCCGGCGTTCCGGTAGGCGACGAGGTGACAGTCCCGCACGATGAACCCCGCCCCGATGCAACCGATGCCGAAGTCTTTCCGCGCGGGCATCCGGGGGAGGTAATCGAGATCGAGGTCGAGTTCAGGCATCGAGACCTCCTTTCAGCCGACAATGTACAAACCGCTTTGCGCAAACACAACAAAAAAGTCTGGCCTCGCAGAGAGGTCAGACTTTTGCGAAAAACAGGGTTCGGAAGCGGCGCTTTTTGAGGATCGATGCCATTGCCCACTCACCGGCGCACTGCGGTCCCGGCGGTCACCTTGTCGTCTTGCCGAAGTCCTCGGCGAACAGGAAGAAATCGTCCAGATCCACCGCCCCGTTTTTGTTCAGGTCGAACTTCGCCTCGAACCCCGCCTCGCCCTGCTTTTTCCCGAAGGCGTCGGCGAACAGGAAGAAATCGTCGAAGTCCACTTTCCCGTTTCCGTCGAAGTCCGAGGCCAGGCCCGCCGCAGACCTCAACGCCCCTTCCGAAATCCATCGTTTGATCAGGTCGATCTGGGCCTGGGGGAGAGGGTCTCTTCCGAGGGGCATCCGGGGTGTGATGGTCCCCTCAATGCGCTGAACGAGCAGGCTCCTGGCCGGGTCCTTCGGGATGACCCGGGGGCTGGTCGGGGGAGTTGGGTTGAGGAGGTTGTCGTAGGCGAAGCCGGCGTCGAGCCTCATTCCCGCAGACGCCGTGGTCCCGGTGTGGCACCCCGCCACCGCGCATCTCACCGTGAAGATCGGCTGGATGTCCTTCTCAAAGTCCGCTGGCGCGGGCGTCTGCCCGGGGACAACGGTTGCCACGCTGAATCCGAGGAATCCAACTGCCATTGACAAAGCGATGCACCGACTTACACCCATAGGCAGAACCTCCGGGGGATGGGAAAGACCCTCCTGACACGGGGACATCCCTCCGAGAAAAGACGAATCTTCAGGTCAAAAGTTACCTCAAAGGAGAGATGGGACAAAAAAAGAGGCGTCGCAGCCGGGGAACGACGCCTCCAAAGACCGACGGAATACCCGTCGATCTTAAAATCACAATTTTTTTTCAGGCCGGGCGCACAGCCCTGCCTTCAGCCGACCAGGGCCGAAGGCAGGACTGTACTCGGGAGGGATTGAGACGTTACATCGTCTCCCCCTTTACCAAGCTAAAGCCGTGCCGGGCGCTCGAACGGTTCGGTGATTCAGATCAGGCATATCTATAATCATTTAATTTAAATGAAGTTAAAAACAGGGGCCGCTTGAGCCGGGCGTCGGCTCAAGGTGATGAACTCGCCGAGATTATCATCTTAACATTATAAGAGAGTTTCAAGAAAAGTTAGAAGCGATTGTTTTTCAACATATTAAATTATCATGCATTTTATCGTGATACTTTCATGTTTTCATGATAATTCTTCCTGGCACAAACTGATTGACAAGGCCCCCCTGTTTCATTACATTTTATCTATCTCTATAATGGGGTGGTTTTGACAACCCCCGGGCATTTAGAAGGCGACGTAGCCAAGTGGCTAAGGCGAGGGTCTGCAAAACCCTTATTCCCCGGTTCGAATCCGGGCGTCGCCTCCATTTTTTTGCCGGGATGGTGGAATCGGTAGACACCGCGGACTTAAAATCCGCCGGGCCAAAAGCCCGTAGGGGTTCGAGTCCCCTTCCCGGCAGGCTGCAAGACAAGGGGTTACGCTGAGACAGGCGTGACCCCTTTTTTGTTCAAAATACGTGCTTCTCAATTCCTTCGCAACTCAGGTCGGCGAACCCCCTCCTTTGCCTCATCCCGCGCTACCTTCCTGCCTCTCCTCCTTCGTCGTGAAGTCCAGCCGTTCGACCGCTGCCCTGAGATGATCCGGGGCCAGATGCGCGTATCTCATCGTCACCTGAATCGTGCGATGCCCCATGAGTTTCGCCACTGTCCGAAGGTCCACCCCGGCCATGACAAGGGTGGACGCGAACGTGTGCCGGAGATCGTGTATCCTCCGGTGTCCGATGCCTGCCCGCTTCAGTGCCGCTTCATACCCTCCCCAAACGTCCCGGTAGGGTGTCCCGTCCGGGTTGGTAAACACGTGGGAGGACTCCTTTCCCCCGGTGATCACGTGGGGATGCCGGGACAGGACTTGATAGACGGCCTCGTTCATCGGGACGTACCGCGTCTCGTGGTTCTTCGTCTCCCGAACGGTGATCATCCGCTTTTCAAGGTCCACGTCTCGCCATTCCAGCCGCAGTATCTCCCCCAATCTCAGGCCGGTGTTGACTGCGACCTCCACGAAAGGCCGGGTGCGGGGGTCACACTCGTTTACCAGCCGGGCGACCTCCTCCCGGCTCAGGAATTGAACCTCCTTCGGAAACTCCCGCTCCTGCTTGACACCCGCCGCCGGGTTGACCTCGATATACTCCCAATCGACGGCCTTCCGCAGCATGTTCTTGAGGCAACACAGTTCCCGGTTGCGCGTGGCCTCGGACGCCCCGGCATCCTTTCGGCCCGCAAGGAAGTCCTCGACGGCCTTCCGGGTGATGGCGTGGATCGGCTCACTGCCGAAGTGGGGCTTCAGGTGGACGTTGACAGTTGTGCCGTCCCGCCTGAAGGTGGAGGGCTTCTTCTTCACCTTCGACCACTTCTCAAGGTACTCCTCGGCGAAGGCGTCAAATGGCCTCGGCGTAATCTTGTCCCGCCCCCGGATTTCGCCCCGCATGGCGTCCGTCTTTTTGGCCTGAATCCACGTCCGGGCGAGGTCCAGACGGTTGAAAGACTTCCATTCCCGCTTGCGCTTGCTGGTCCTGGGGTCGATGTAGGTTGTCTCGGCGATGTAGCCGTCCCCCTTCTCCCAAGACCACACGCCTTTCTTCTCCTTTCCTTTCTCTGAGTCTCCTTCGTCACATTCCCGCCACACCAGCGCCTTCCAGATGCCCGGCTCTACCTTCTCACCCTTCTTCCTTTTCCGTCCGTGCGTCATGTCCTACCCTCCACGTGCAAGGTGAAAGGGCCCTGGGTCTGGCCCTCTCGGTGAACGTGGCCTCCTGCCCCGTTTCCTGCCTTCCTGTCTACCTCTGCGGGTAGGTCCTACCTGGGCCGTTGACCGGCCTTCCGGTCACGTTGCCGGGCCGGGTCTGTGCCGTCTGCTGTGGCCCCTGCGCGGGTCTCGGTCCTGCCTGCTGCGGCCTCTGCGCGGCCTGGGGGCGGTCGTAAAGATAGAGTCCGACTCCGAACAGGGTCGCGCACTTCTTCAGGGCGTCCGACGCTGCGGCCTTCAG
>CAYRZX010000263.1:0-10209 GCA_964428665.1 uncultured Gemmatimonas sp. | reverse complement strand
TCTATAGATAGAGCAATGGGTTCAGGGCGCTGTTTCTCCCTCCGCGTCGGTCGCGGTGGACGCCTGGAAGAGGGTCTTGCCCTGGAAGGTGAGGCGGCTGCCGGACGCGACGGCGTAGGCGAGGGGGCGGCCCGGGGTCACGCGGACGAGGGCGCAGACGGCGTCGGTCTGGAGGGCCCCGTCCCCGAAGGTCCTCGTGCGGCCGTCGGAGATGATGAGGTGGTCGGTCATTCGCTGGCCCTCGACGATGAGGTAGGCCGTGCCGGGGGAGGCGTCGGCGCCGGCCCGGCGGATGGAGACGGAGGGGGGGGAAGGGGCGCTGAAGGGGTAGAGGAGCACGGCGAGGTCGTCGGTCTTTCCGGCGGAGGTGGTGCGGTCCAGGGCGACCCAGGTGATGTCGTCATAGGCGCCGCTGGAGACGCCGCCCAGGCTGGCCCGGCCCTGGCCGCGCCGACGCTTGAAGGGGTCGGGGGTGCTGAGGATGAGGCCGGGGCCTGTGACGGAGGCGTAGCCCGACGGGGTCTCCTGGAACAGGGTGGGGGTGTGGAGCAGGAAGGAGACCTGGAATCCGGCGGCGCTGGCGTGGCAGGCGTCGAAGATGAGGAAGTAGCTGTCGAGGTAGTTCGGGTCGCTGCCGGGCCGGACGAAGAGGAAGTGGCGGCGGTGAAGGACGCCCCTGCGCAGGAGGTAGCCCCGGTGCTCGGCGGCGAAGTAGTCGAGGCGGGTCTGGCTGCTCCAGACGGGGTTCTCGCCGACGGCCATGCGACGGTCCAGGTTCTCGTCCTCCACGACGAGCATGTTGTGGGCTTTGGAGGTGATGTACCAGGGGACGTGGAGGGGGTCGTCGTAGCTGACGCCGATGCCCGCGTCCACGGCCAGGGCCTTGCCGTGGGCAAACAGCTCGAAGCTGAGGACATCCGCGTGGGAGTGGCCGCCCCCGTAGGGGCCGTAGTTGATGGCCATGTAGGGACTGTTGCGGGTCCAGTCGGCGCGCAGGGCGGCGAAGCCGGAGGGGCGGAAGTCCATCGAGGCGCGGGCGGGGGGCTGGACGGGGTCGGAGACCTTTGCGCCCAGGAGTTCCCGGGCGACGTAGAGGAGGTCGGGGCGTTTGAAGGCCTGCCCCCCTTCGGTGAAAATGGTGGCGTCGAACTTCCCCCGGCCCCCGTCGTTGACGGCGGGCTGCGTTCCGAGGGGGCTGATCATGTACATCCAGAAGTTGAGGGCCTTCTCCAGGGGGGGCCGGAGGGTCCCGGCGAGGTCCTGATAGCCGTCGAAGCGCTCCAGGAGGTAGGCCAGGTTGCGGGGGTCCCGGTAGACGATGGTGGAGTAGCTGGAGGGGCAGCGCTCGGAATGGCAGCCGTCCTCGAAGAAGTCGTCCCGGAGGTGCTCCTGCATCCGCTGGACGCCCATCTTCACCCAGCGCGAGGACTCCCTGAACTCCGGGAGGTTGAGGCCGATCTCGGCCAGGCCGTAGCTGCCCATGACCTGCCAGTTGCCGGAGCGGTAGCCCTGCTTCTCCAGCTCGTAGAGCCAGCGGGCGGAGCCGAGGAAGTTCTTGAGGAGGCGCTCGTGGGTGCGCAGGGGGGCGCGGTCGCGGCTCAGGCGGTAGAAGTCCAGGAAGATGCGGTTGCGGCCGGAGCCGAGGCCCAGCTCGTAGAAGATGGGGTCGAGGTTGGCAAAGGCGCCTTTGACCTGATCTCGCTGCTCGTACCACTGGTTGAACAACTCGTCGAAGGCGTCCAGGTAGCTCGTCCTGCCCGTGCCCAGGCAGGCCCAGAGGAGGGGGGTGGACCAGCCCCAGTAGTGGAAGCCGTACTTGCCGTTGTTCCCGTAGTCCGCGTTGAAGTCCACGACGGGGCCGTGCTGGATGGTGACGTTCCCCCAGCCCCGGATGTTGTGGGCGACGATCTGGTCTGCGGAGGCGGTGTAGGCGTTGCTCCCGGCGAAGACCTTCCGCGCCTCCTCCACGGTGTAGAAGGGGGCGCCTGAGTTGAGGTAGGCGAAGCCGGGGCGCGAGGCCCAGTGGCGCGCCCAGGCGGCATAGGCGGCGGGGTAGTCCTCCCGTGAGACGGCGGCTTTCACCTCTTCGAGGCCGGGCCGGTCCAGGTCCATCGCGGTGAAGAGGTCGGGGTCGGAGAGATGCTTGATCTGCCGGTCGAGGTAGGTCGGGTCGTTCCGGAGGTCGGCGGGTTTAGACGACCAGGCGGCGGCGAAGAGGAAGAAGTCGCCGAAGCCGACAACGCCGTCGCTGTCCAGGTCGAACCGGGCGTCGAACCCCGCGTCTCCGCGCCGGGTGTTGAAGCGCTCCGCAAAGGCGAAGAAGTCGTCGAAGTCCACCGCGCCGTCGTTGTTGAAGTCGCCGGAGAGGGCGAGGGCAACGAGGGGGGTGAGGAGGAGCAGGGCGATGAAGGGTTTGTGTTTCATAGTTAAAAAGCTACAGGAAAACCTACCAAGGTGTCAAGATTTTCTTGACACGCGCGGAGAAGGAGGTTATCCTATCGCATCTGCGGAGGGCCGTGACCCACGACTGTCTTTCATTTGCAGGAGGAACCTTGCGCATCGGATGGGGCATCATCGGCTGCGGGGACATCGCCAACAAGCGCGTGGCCCCGGCAGTTAAGGAGCAGCCTGACAGCGATCTGGTGGCGTTCTTCAGCCGCACGAGGTCGCGGGCGGAGGAGTTCGCGGGCAGGCACGGGGCCAGGCGGGCCTACGATGATCTGGACGCCCTGCTGGCGGACCCGGAGATTCACGCGGTCTACGTGGCCAGCCCGCAGGGGAGGCACTGCCGGGAGACGATCGCGGCGGCGGAGGCGGGGAGGCACGTGCTGTGCGAGAAGCCGATGGCCATGGACGTGGAGGAGTGCCAGCGGATGATCGCCGCCTGCCGGGCGAACGGCGTCTGCCTGTCGGTGGCCTACTACCGTCGGTTCTTCCCGAAGGCGCGGAAGGTGAAGGCGCTGATAGAGGAGGGGGCCATCGGCGAGGTCGTGCAGGGGAGCATCAGCATGACGGGGTTCTACAACCCCGACCGGAGCGACCCGAAGTACTGGCGGGTGACGAAGGAGATGTCCAGCGGGGGGGCGCTGGCGGACACAGGGAGCCACCGGCTGGACCTGCTCTGCTACTTTTTAGGGGAGCCGGAGTCTGCGGCGGGGTTTGCGGACCGGCTGGCGCTGGAATTCGAGGCGCCGGACGTGGAGACGCTGGTCGTGAGGATGAAGTGCGGGGCGCACGTGGTCTCGCGGCACGCCCTGTGCACCCCGACGGGGCAGGACGACTTCGAGCTGTTCGGGACGAAGGGCGCCCTGCTGGCCAGCCCCTGGGACGGGGACGAGCTGACGGTGGTGACGGGCGGCCAGCGGGAGACGCTCCGCCTGCCGAAACACCCCAACGCGCACTTCCCGCTGATCGACGACTTCGCGGGGAGGCTCAGCCGGGGGGAGCGGCCGGAGTTCGACGGGACGGACGGGATGCAGGCGACGCGGATCATCGACGGGTGCTACGAGTCCGCGCGGACGGGAAAGGTCGTGCGCATTTAGCCCTGCGCGTGGGCGATGGCCTTCGAGACCTTCTCCTTCCAGGGGGTCTCTATGTTGACGTAGTAAGTGAAACCGTCCCTTCGGTCCCTGTCGAAATAGGACCTGGAGATCCAGCGGTCCTCCAGGATGGCCTGCCGGAAGGCCCTGTTGAGGCGAGCAGGGAGCCTGCGGAGGGCCTGCGCCTTCTCCTGCGCCGCCGGCCCGCGGGGCAGGGACAGGACCTCGTCGGCCCAGCGCCAACCCCGGACGAGGGTCGCAGGGAGCGCGAACCAGCGCCGGATGTGGTCCACCCGGAGGCGCACGAGCGGGTCCCGAGACGCCCTGTAAGCGCGGCCCAGAAGGACCTCCAGGCCGTCCACGTCGTCCACGGTGTAGCAGGGGACCTGGTCGTGGATTCCGCGCAGGCCCTGGAACCAGCGCCCCTCGCGCGGTCGCCTCCATATCTCCTCCAGCCGGTCGTAGAAGGCCCTCATCTCTCCCGCAGCCCCCCGGAACAGCCTTTCGAAGAACTCCCCTATTAGTTTCTCCGCATCCTGATCCGCGTTCCACCAGAGTTTGGAGGCCAGGTAGACGTGCGGCCCGAAGGAGGGCCAGTGGGGATAGGCCTCCGCGTAGAAGCCCCTGACGCCCGCTTGATGCTGGAATTTAATGTCGTCGGCGATCAGGCGGGGGCAGTAGCGGGGGAGCATCCAGGCCAGGCCGTAGTAGTCGTACTTGCAGACGTGGTCGCACTTCCGGAGCCACGTCTGGATGAACTCGCGGTCCTTGTCCCGGTAGGCGGGATCGAAGTGCTGGGAGGTGTCCTGGGTCAGGTAGATGGCGACGTTGGGCTCCAGGCGCTCGACGCGCCGGGGGGGCATCTCGACGACGCTGTAGGCCAGGCACCCGACGAACTTGCCGGGGTGAGATGACTGCAGGGCCTTCGCCACGGCGTTGACGTAGGTGAAAAACCGGTCGGAGTAGACCGGGCGGCCCCGGAAGGTGAGGCCGGGGATGTCCAGGGCGCGGCAGTTCTCGCACTGGCAGAAGTTCCGGTTGTCGTTCATGCCCAGGGAGAAGCTGTGCGCCTCAGGGTGTTTGTCGAAGAACCCCTGGGCGGCCTGGATGGTGATCTCCACGACCTCCGGGTTGCTCGTGCAGGGCTGGCCGAAGTGCTCGTTGCCGATGCGGTCGCTCTCCGGCGCCAGCCGCTTTCCGTCGATCAGGGCGTAGTACTCGGGGTGGGTCTGGCCGTACTGAGCGACGGGGAAGATGCCGTAGAGGGCGTGGTGGAAGCCGTCGTAGGGCAGCTCCAGGCGGCGGCGGCTCACGCGGTTGCGGCGCTCCCAGAGGGTCCCGTCCAGGCTGCCGTTGAGGCTGACGGCGCGGGAGATGCCGCTGAAGACGCGGTGGAGGAAGTAGGGCCGGACCTCCTCGTGGATGGGGGCGATGCGGAGCGTGGTCTGCACGGGGACCTCCTCGAACAGCTCGCCGGGCATGAACCAGCGGACGCCGAGGTGGTCCTCCAGGAGGCCGTAGACGCCGTAGGAGACGCCGCTGTCGCTCCCGCCCAGGATGAAGAGGTCCCTGCCGGAGGTGGCGATGCGGTAGCCCTCCACGCCTACGTCCCCGGCGCCCAGGTTGAGCGAGCGGGCACAGGCCGTCTGACCCACGTGGATGGCGGTCCTGCCGGAGGGCGCGGGTTTGCCGTCGTCCGGCCCCATCGGAGGGGCCATGCCGGTCATCTTCTCCAGGATGGACTGCAGGTCCGCGGCGGCCTCGCGGAGGATCTCCCCAGCGCCGTCGGGCAGGATGACGGCGGTTTTGGAGATGCCTCTGTCCGAGAGGGTGAGCGTCTTTTCGGATGCCATTTCAAGACCTCCTGTCTGTTTTTAAAGCCAGGCGAAAAACGTCTCCATGTTCTTCCGGCAGCGCCTGGCCACGGAGGCCGGGTCCTCCTCCCAGATCGCCCGGTTGAACAGCTCCAGGGAGTAAGCGCCGTCGTATCCCGTGGCGGCGATCTTCCCCAGGATCGCCCTCAGGGGGAAGCAGCCCTCGCCGAGGGGCACGCGGTCGGCGTCCGTCATCCGCTCGCGCAGCATCGGGCGGGCGTCGTTCACGTGGACGAAGGTCAGGTTCTGCCTCGTCAGCAGGTCCAGGTCGGGCATCTGGCTCATCCCGGCGTAGAAGTGGAAGGTGTCGAACAGGACGCCGAGGTTGGGGCGGTTCACTTCGGAGACCAGCCGGACGGCGGTCTCCAGGTTATTCAGGTAAGGGGTCCCCTTCAGGAACTCGAAGGCGAGCGCGAGGCCATAGGGTTGGGCCAGGTCGGCGGCCTCCCGCAGGTTGGAGACGGACTGCGGCCAGAGGCCGTCGGTGACCTCGTCGGGCCGGGGGCCGGGCGTGGTGATGAGCACGGGCGCGCTTAGGGCCTGGCAGATCTTCAGGGTCTGGGCATAGTCCTCCAGGAGGGGCTTCCGGGCGTCGCCGGAGACCAGGGCCAGGCCCGAAAACGCGCAGGCCGCGGCGACTTCAATGCCGGCGCGGTCCAGGACCTTCCGGGCGTCGTCCAGGGTGCGGGTCTTCAGATAGTCCCGGACCTTGGCCAGCCAGAGTTCCATATAGTGGAAGCCGGCGGCGGCGTAGGCCTCGGCGTCCGTCTCGAAGCTGGCGGGCATGGTGGTGGCCGGGTTGAGGCAGAGTTTGGGGGGCATGGCGGTTGTCTCCTGTTGTGTTTGCATTGCCACTTTTCTTTGCTCGCCCAAAGAAAAGTGGCACAAAAGAAAGGGCGCTCGCTCAGACGCCGCGAGGGGCTTGGCGCGACGCAACCTTGACGTTCTGTGGTCGCACCGAATTTTGTGCCCCCGGCAGGTGGGTTGCTTCTGCTGGACTCCTGCGGTGGGGGTTTCTGGCGTCGCGCTCCTTGTCGTATTGACAAGGCTGTTCCCCCTCTCCCTCCGGGAGGGCAGGGGTCGCGACCTCACGGGAGCGACAGGTGGGGTGGCGGGGTTTAGGGGGAGGGGTCTTGAAAGCCGGGACGATCCCTTGTCATTTCGACAAGGCTGCTCCCCCTTTCCTTTAGGAAAGAGGGTGGTGGGTCGCGACCTCATGGGAGCGACAGGTTGCGGGGTTGGGGGGATAGGTCTATATCAATCCAGAAGGCCATCTATCACCTGCTCGTCCGGCGCGATGAGGGGGTGGTTCTCGTCCTTCAGGGGGAGGTCGATGAAACCTCCGGACCGCGCGGATTGGTACCCGGCGGTGACGATCTCGGTCACGGCCAGGCCGTTCTGCAGGCCGGTCTGCGGCGCTGCGTCGTTCAGGATGCAGTCGATCAGGTGCTGGACGCAGGCGGGGCCGGGGGGCAGGGGCGCGGGGGGGACCTGGACGGGGTCGCCGTTGACGGTGTAGAGAGGGCCGTCCACCCGGACCCAGCGGCCCTCGCAGGCCACGTCGATGGCGTTGACCGCCGGGACCTCTTTCTGGACCTTGCTCCGGCCTGTGACGATGAGGGCGGAGAAGGTCCCGTAGTCGCACAGGAGCGTGGCCATGTCCTCCGTGCCGAAGGCTTTGTACTCGTCCCAGTAGAGGTTCTCCATCCGGGCATAGACCCGCCTGGGGTGGCCGAGGACGCTGTAGAGGTAGTCCACGGGGTGGCTGCCCAGGTTCATCAGTTCGCCGCCGCCGTTGACGCGGGCCGGGGTGGGGTAGCTCACGTAGGCCATCAGGTCGGAGTCGGGGAACTGCCGGATGGAGTGGTGGGCGTAGGAGGCGATCTTCCCGTACTCGCCGCTCCGGAGGGCCTGGGAGAGCCGGGCGAAGGGGGCCTGAAACCGGAAGGGGTAGCTGAGGACGACCTTGACGCGGGACCCCTGAGCGGCCTGGATGATCTCGCGGGCCTCGCGGACGGTGCGGCAGAGGGGCTTGTCCACCAGGACGTGCTTGCCGCAGGCGATGGCCTTTTTGATGAGGGGGCGCTTGAGGTAGAAGTCCGTGGCGATGGAGACGAGGTCCACCTCCGGGTCTTCGAGCACGGCGTCGTAGTCGGCGGCGCAGGGGACGCCGAAGCGCTCGGCGAGGGGCCGGGCCTTGTCCGGGCGGTGCTCGGCGGCGGCGACGATCTTGCAGTCGCTCCGCTTCTCAAGGACGGGGCCGTAGGACATCTGGTGCGCGCGGTTGCCGATGAGGCCGACGCGGAAGGTCATGGCGGAATCATCCTTTCACAATGCGAGGCGGCTTCTTCTGCGCGATCCACTCCGGCCCGGCCAGGGCCTGGGCGAGGGCCGAGACGACCTCGACGGCGTGGGCGCAGGTGGCCTCCTCGGTGACGGCGTAAATCTGATAACAGTAGGCGAGGGTCTGGAAGTGGAGGGCCAGGTTGGTGAACTTGCCGGTGTCCTCCAGGGGCATGCCCCTCTCGATGGGGGTCATCCGCCACTCCGCGTTGAGGGCGGTGAGCGCGGCGTCGGCGCGTTTGACGAGGTCGTGACGCTCCGGCGGGAACCAGTCGAGGGAAAGGGGGTTCAGTTTGTGTGCGGTGTGGGCCTGATAGTGGGTGTGAAATTCCACGTAGGCGGCGGGCCGGAGCGCTGTCATGTAGTTCCAGATTGCCTTTGTCTCCAGGGGCGCGGGCTGTCCGGCGATCAGGCGGCCAAAGCTGAACATGGGGACCTCGCCGAGGGCGTTGGTCACGGAGCGCCCGCCGGCCGCGCCGTCGGGGTTGGGCAGGGGGAGGAAGGCGAAGCGAAAGCGGTCGAGGAGGCGGGCCGCCAGGTCGCTCCGGGAGGTCAGGTAGTGGGCCACCGCGAGGACAGGACGGGACGCCGGCTCGGCGGGCTGCATGGTCGCGCCGATGACGATAGTCTCCTCGCGGGCGCCGGACTCCAGGGCCAGGATGGGGCGGCCCTGCGCCGTGCGGCCCAGCTCGCGGACGGAGAAGAGGCCGGAGGCGGAGGTCAGGTCCTCCATCTCCCCGGCGACCTCCGCCGGGGTGCGATAGGGCTTGTTGGCGACCCTGACCGACTCGCCAGGGGCGAGGTCGAAGGTCAGGTCCACGTGGGAGTCCCTGACGAAGGCGGTGGCGGACGCGGGGAGGGGACGCCAGCGGGGCTCCCGGTAGACCCAGTAAGGGGGGCGCATGTAGCTCTTGCCTTTCGTCTTCGAGAAGACGAAGCGGAGGGTGACCGTGCGTCGCTCCGGCGCGGAGGAGGTCACGCGCACGGCGCAGGCGTACTCGCGGGGGACGCCCGCGCCCGCAAAGTGGCGCTGGAGGGCCTCCAGGAACCAGTCCGGCACGGTCTCCGGGAGCGGGTCCGCCTCGTAGGCGCAGGGGCCTGTCCTGCGGATCTCGCCGGCGCTCCCGCACTCGAAGTCGGCGTCTATGGTGAGGCCGGATGAGGGGTCGTGAAGGGTCATTTTTCCTTCCTTTTCGCAGAAATCGAGAGCCTGATTAAAAAATCGCTGCGGCTCTGGCCCTCACCCCGGCCCGCTGCGCGGTCCACCCCTCTCCCATTTATGGGAGAGGGGAAGCCGAGCGTCAGCGAGGCGGGGTGAGGGCCTGTGCGTCAGACTACATCGTTTCAGAGCACAAGATTACGGACCTCAGGGCAGTCTCCCGAATGCCATCCAGCTCCCCGGCGCTGAAGACCCCGGCTCGATACAGGTTGAGGTACTCCTCGGAGGCGCTCTGGCCGAAGATCATGAGGTCGTCGGTGTTGATCGTCACCCGGACGCCGTGATCATACAGCTTCCGGATGGGGTGCGCGCCGAGGCTTTCCACAGCGCCCAGCGCGACGTTGCTCGTGGGGCAGATGTTGAGCGTGATGCGGTTCCGGCTCAACCATCTCATCACGTCCGGCGACTCCGCCGCGCCGATTCCGTGCTGGACGGCGTCCAGCTCCAGGGTCTCGACGGTGCGCCGGACGGTCTCCGCGCCCCCGAACTCTCCGGCGTGCGCCTTCAATCTCATCCCCCGGCGTCTGGCCTGTCTGAAGAGCGGCTGAAAGGTTTTGGGAGGGCAGGCGTTCTCGTCCCCGTAGAGGTCGATGGAGCTGAAACAGCCCGTGTCTACGCATTTTTCAGCCAGGCCGCGGAGTTCTTCGTTTTGAAGGTCCTCCCGGATAAATCCCAGTTCGGGGCGAAGGTCAATTTGATGTTCGTATTTCGTCCTTAAAGACTTCACAAAGCGGACAAGTCCCTGCTCCCTGTCCGGATAGAACAGGGTAGACCGGACGCCAAAGCTCATCTCCAGCGCCCGGACGTTGTCCTCAATCGCATCCTGAGTGGCGTATTCAGCGGTGAATTCAAACCCTTCCCGTGAATGGATGTGCGGGTTCAGCGTCTGTCTCGCGTACGACACCATGCCGTGAATGCCGTGCATTCTGGAGGGTGGCCTTTGCAAGCGCACAGAAGCCCATTCTTCCACGCGCTCGATCCGCGTCCCGAATGTGGAGTGGTTGTGGAGGTCCGTTTTGGGAACCCTTTTGACGGCTTCGAGATCGTGCCGGGTGAGGGCGTCGATGAAATCGGGGCTCATTGTACTTCCCAAAGTGGGGACACTGTCCCCACTTTCTGGCTCGTGCCAAGACCGGGTGGAAGCAGATTTTGCGCGTGAGCGCAAAATTGTGTCCGCGCGGCTGGTTGACTGACAGATCTTTTCTCACGCAGCGTTTGGGATTTCAAAGGTAAA
>CAYRZX010000262.1:7420-10242 GCA_964428665.1 uncultured Gemmatimonas sp. | reverse complement strand
TCATAGTTTCAAAACTTTTCGTAGTATCAATAGAAACTTTTCGCTGTAGGACTAACGCCTCTCCTGAACCCCGGTGGTTAGCCCTTCTGCATCGCGCTCCTTGTCGTTTTGCCAAGGCTGCTCCCCCTCTCCCTGCCTGTCCTGAGCGAAGTCGAAGGATGGGGGAGGGGGGTGGGGGGAGGGGTCGCTTTCCCATGACATCGCTTGAACTTGAGGCCGCTGCCGCAGGGGCAGGGGTCGTTGCGTCCGACGCCGGCCAGGCGGCGCTGGAACGCGGTCTCCTGCTGCGCGAGGTGGGCAACGATGTTGGCGGGGGGGCGGCCCGCGCGCCACTCCGAGGCCATGAACCGCATGGCCGGGTCGATGTGGTTGAAGAAGGGGCGGTAACCCTCGCACAGGACGTTGAGGCCGGGCTCGCCGTCGGGGGTCCGGATGATGCGGTCCTTGGGGCAGCCGCCGTTGCAGACGAAGCGGACCTCGCACTCCCGGCAGTAGCGGGGCAGGGTATCCCGCTTGTCCAGCCCGAACTGCCGCTGCTGCTCGGAGGCGACCATGTCGATGAGGGGGAGTTCCAGGATGTTGCCGAGTTTGTAGCGGGGCTCCACGAAGTGGTCGCAGGAGTAGAGGTCGCCGTTGTGCTCCATGGCCAGGGCAGCGCCGCAGGTCTCCTCGAAGATGCAGAGGCCGGGGGGCCGGCCCAGCCAGGCGGCCAGGGAGACGTCGAAGATCTGCACGTAGACGCGGCCCACGTCCCGCCGCACCCACTCGTCGAAAATGGCGATCAAAAAGTCCCCGTACTGCCGGCCCGTCACGGAGCGGTCCGTGAGCCGCTCGCCCTCCTGGAAGCCGGTGTCGTTGTCCCGCTCCACGATGGGGATGAACTGAATGAAGTCCGTGCGGACCTCGTCCCGCAGAAAGCGGTAGACCTCTAGAGGATGGCCCGCGTTGGCCGCGTGGACGGTGGTCAGGACGTTGAACTCGACCCGATGCTTTTTGAGCAACTCCAGGCCGGCCATCACGGCGTCGAAGGTGGGGCGCCCCCCCTTGTCCACGCGGTAGGCGTCGTGCAGGTGGCGGGGGCCGTCTATGCTGATGCCGATCAGGAAGTCGCGCTCCCGGAGGAAGCGGCACCAGTCGTCGTCGAGGGTCGTGCCGTTGGTCTGGAGGGCGTTGTGGACGACCATGCCGGGCCGGCGGTACTTCTGCTGGAGGTCCACGGCCAGCCGGAAGAAGTCCAGGCCCATGAGGGTGGGCTCGCCCCCCTGCCAGGCGAAGGTGACCTCGGGGACGCGCTGGGCCTCGATGTACTGGCGGGTGTACTCCTCCAGCAGGTCGGCGGCCATGCGGAAGCGGCTGCCCGGGTAGAGCATCTCCTTGGACAGGAAGTAGCAGTAAGCGCAGTCCAGGTTGCAGATCGCGCCTCTGGGTTTGAGCATGATATGGAAGGCGGCAGGGACGACGGTCTGCGCGCCGGAGGTGGGCATGGATGTCGAAGCGTTCATACGAGACCTCACACAATCCTTGCAATCTTCCGGCCCCGGTGATATCTTAACCCCGACCCACAGAATGTGAAAGATTTCGGGCCGGATGTCAACAAAAAGAGTGAGAGGTATTACCATGGCTACCGCATCATTCCCAGACGCGCTGAGCCGGGAGATGGACGTGCTGCCGCGCGGCCTCTCCCGTCCTTCCGCCGAGGCCCGCCACCGGGACCGGATCCCCGACAGGAGGCTGACGGACCTGCGCCACGAGAACCGGCCCTACGTCTTTCCGCACTATGCCACGCGGGCGCAGTGGCTGGCGCGGGCGGAGGAGTTGAGGCGGCAAATCCTGGTGAGCGCGGGCCTCTGCCCGATGCCGGAGCGGCCGGGTTTGAAGCCGGTCGTGACGCGCAGCCTCCGGCGGGAAGACTACGTGATCGAGAATGTCTACTTCGAGACGCTGCCGGGGTTCTACGTCACGGGCAACCTCTACCGGCCCGCCGAGGTCCGGGGGAGGGTTCCGGGCATCGCCAACCCGCACGGGCACTGGAAGGAGGGGCGGTTCGGGGATGGGTTCGGGAACCCCATCGCCACGCGCTGCATCCACTTTGCCAAGCAGGGCTGCGCGGCGTTCTCCTACGACATGGTGGGGTACGGGGACCGGCAGGCGGTCAGCCATCAGTACCGGAGCCTGCGGGGGGACCTGTGGGGGATCACCCTGCTGGGGCTTCAGCTCTGGAACAGCATCCGGGTCCTGGACTATCTCGCCTCCCTGCCCTGCGTGGACCCGGAGCGTCTCGGATGCACGGGCGAGTCGGGCGGGGGCACGCAGACGTTCCTGCTGACGGCGGTGGACGAGCGGGTGAAGGTCGCGGCGCCGGTCAACATGATCTCGGCGCACATGCAGGGAGGCTGCCTGTGCGAGAACGCGCCGAACCTGCGGGTGGACGCGTTCAACGTGGAGTTCGGGGCGTGCACGGCCCCCCGGCCCCTGCTCCTGGTGTCCTGCACCGGGGACTGGACGAAGAACACGCCGCAGGTGGAGTACCCGGCCATCCGCAGCGTCTACGAGCTGTTCGGGGCGGGGGAGCGGGTGCGCTGCGTGCAGATCGAGGCGGACCACAACTACAACCGGGAGAGCCGGGAGGCGGTCTACGCGTGGTTCGCGCGATGGCTGTTAGACAGGCCGGAGGGGGAGGCGGCGTATCGGGAGGTCCCCGTGCAGGTGGAGCGAACGGAGGATTTGCGCGTCGCGCCGGAGGGGACCTCGCTGCCGGGGCTGGCGGACGAGGTCGCGCTGGAGAACGCCTGGATCTCGCGGAGCGAGGCGCAACTGGCCTC
>CAYRZX010000262.1:0-7320 GCA_964428665.1 uncultured Gemmatimonas sp. | reverse complement strand
TTTCCCGCACTGCCCCCTCAAAGCAGCGTGTCTACCAAGTTCCACCACTTCGGCACGCGCAGGTAAAGCATCCGCAGATTACGCAGATGACGCAGATTTGAGTCATCTGAGTCGTCTGTGTAATCTGTGGATTCATCATTTCTTCTCCGCCGGCTGGGCCGGGGTCTGCTGCGCCGGCGCTGAGAGCGGCGTCAGCCCCCGTTTGGCGGCCTCCTTCTGCGCGGCGGTCTGGACCTGCACCCCGCCGCCCCCCCGGAACATGAAGGAGAGGCCCATGCAACTCACGAGAAACAGGATGGCGGTGTAGGTGGTGATCTTGCTCAGCATCGTGGCCGCGCCACGGGTTCCGAGGACGGCCCCTGCGGCCCCTGCCCCGCCGAACGCCCCGGCGAGGCTGCCCCCCTTGCCCGACTGAAGCAGGATGGAGAGGACCAGGATGAAGCAGATCAGGAGATGAATAATCACGAGAACGGTCAGCATGAGTTCCTCATAAAGACAGTCCTGAGTAATGAGTCCTGAGTTCTGAGTAAGATCAAAAGCCCGATTCTTTGGTTTTACTCAGCACTCAGCACTTAGGACTCAGCACTTTATGGCGGCTTTGACGATGGCAGAAAACGACCCGGCCTGCAGGGAGGCCCCTCCGATAAGCCCTCCGTCGATGTCGGGCTGCGCGAAGAGTTCTCCGGCGTTGTCCGGCTTGACGCTTCCGCCGTACTGAATGCGAACGGACGCCGCTGCCGGGACATCGTAGAGTTCCGTCAGCAGGGAGCGGATGAAGGCGTGGACCTCCTGGGCCTGCGCGGGCGTGGCCGTGAGGCCGGTCCCGATGGCCCAGACCGGCTCGTAGGCCACGATCACCCTGGAGACGTCCGCCGGCTGGATGCCCTTGAACGTCCCCCGGACCTGGCGCCCCACGACCTGCTGCGTGACGTTCCCCTGCCGCTCCTGAAGGGTCTCGCCCACGCAGACGATGGGGAGGAGGCCTGCCTTGAGGGCCGCGAGCGTCTTTCGGTTCACCGTTTCGTCGGTCTCGCCGAAGTAAGCCCTTCGCTCAGAGTGACCTAATATAACGTATCGACAGCCGCATGTCAAGAGCATCTCCGCCGACACCTCGCCCGTGTAGGCCCCCGATGCCTCAGAGTGCATGTCCTGCCCGCCGAGCCCGACGGGGGACCCGCGAAGGGCCTGGTGAGCGGACCAGAGCGAGGTGAAGGGCGGGCAGAGGACGACCTCCACGCCGGAGGAGGCTTTGAGGAGGGGGAGCAACTCGGCGATGAGCTGAAGGGATTCCTCGACGGTCCTGTTCATCTTCCAGTTGCCGGCCACGATGGGGGTGCGCATAAAGACCTCAAGAAAAGAGGTAGGGGCGCGGCATGCCGCGCCCCTACACGTCCGTCAATGCGGCCACGCCGGGGAGGGTCTTGCCCTCCAGAAATTCGAGCGAGGCCCCGCCGCCGGTGGAGATGTGGGTCATCCGTCTTTCGACGCCGGCCTTTGCGATGGCCGCGGCGGAGTCCCCCCCGCCGATGACGCTGACGGTCCCGCGATCCGTGGCGTCGGCCAGGGCGCGGGCCACGGCGTTCGTGCCGTCGGCGAAGGCGTCCATCTCGAACACGCCGAGGGGGCCGTTCCAGACGACGGTTTTGGCGGAGCGCACCTCGTCGCTGAATTGGCGGGCGGTCTCCGGGCCGATGTCCAGGACCTGCCAGTCCGCCGGGATGCGTTCCCTGGGGACGGCCTTTTTCTGCGCGTCCGGGGCGAACCGGTCGGCCACGACGCAGTCGGTGGGGAGGAGGAGGCGGACCTTCTGGCGCTCCGCCCCGGCCAGGACCTGGCGGGCGACCTCCACGCGGTCTGGCTCCAGCAGGGACTTTCCGATCTCCAGCCCCTGCGCCTTGAAGAAGGTGCAGGCCATCCCGCCGCCGATCAGCAGGGCGTCGACCTTGGGGAGGAGGTTGTGAATGACGTCGATCTTGCCCGACACCTTGGCCCCGCCCAGGACGGCCACGAACGGGCGACCGGGGGCGGCGAGGGCCGCGCCGAGGTAGTCGAGTTCCCGGATCATCAGGAGGCCGGCCGCCCGCTGCGCGAAGTGGCGGGTCACGCCCTCGGTGGAGGCGTGCGCCCGGTGCGCGGTCCCGAAGGCGTCGTTGACGTAGAGGTCGCCGAGGCTCGCGAGTCGCTCTGAGAAGGCCGGGTCGTTCTTCTCCTCCTCCGGGTGAAAGCGGAGGTTCTCAAGGAGGAGGGCGTCGCCGTCCTTCAGGCCGGCGACGAGGCGCTCGACCTCCGGCCCGACGCAGTCCGGGGCCGTCGTCACGGGCCTTCCGAGCAGATCGCTCAGCCGATCCGCGACGGGCCCCAGGGAGAGTTTGGGGACCACCTTTCCGTCGGGCCGTCCGAGGTGCGACATCAGGATGAGCCTGCCGCCCCTGTCGAGGACCGACCGGAGGGTGGGCAGGGACTCTCGGATTCGCGCCTCGTCCGCGACCTTCGCCCCCTCCAGCGGGACGTTGAAGTCCACCCGCGTCAGCACGCGCCGCCCCCGGACGCTCAGGTCCTCCACGCTCAGTTTACGCATAGGTTCCTCATCCGCACATCTTCCTGATCAGTTCGACGCAGCGGTTGGAGTAGCCCCACTCGTTGTCGTACCAGCCGAGGGCTTTCACCATGTTGCCGTCCATGACGGAGGTGTAGAGGGAGTCGAAGATGCAGGAGGCGGGGTTCCCGACGATGTCCACGGAGACGATCGGGTCCTCGCAGTACTCCAGATAGCCCTTGAGAGGCCCCGCGGCGGCGCTCTGGAACGCCGCGTTGACCTCCTCCTTCGTGGCCCTCTTTTTGAGCGTGGCCACGAAGTCGGTCAGGGAGCCGTCGGGGGTGGGCACGCGCACGGAGATGCCGTCCAGCTTGCCGTTGAGTTCGGGGATCACCCTCCCCACGGCCGCGGCCGCGCCTGTGGTGGTCGGGATGATGGACAGGGCCGCGGCGCGGGCGCGCCGGAGGTCCCGGTGGGGGAGGTCGAGGATCTGCTGGTCGTTCGTGTAGGAGTGGATGGTGGTCATGACGCCCCGCTCGATCCCGAACGCCTCGTGGAGCACTTTGACCATGGGGGCCAGGCAGTTCGTGGTGCAGGAGGCGTTGGAGACGACGGTGTCCGTGGGTTTGAGGGAGGCGTCGTTGACGCCGAGCACGACGGTGGGGATGTCCCCCTTGGCCGGGGCGGAGATCAGGACTTTCTTCGCGCCGGCGGCCAGGTGGAGCGACGCCTTCTCCTTGTCGGTGAACAGGCCGGTGGACTCCACGACGGCCTCGACGCCGAGGCCGGCCCAGGGGAGCCTGGCCGGGTCCCTCTCGGAGAGGACCCTGACTTCGCGGCCGTCCACTAAGAGGGCGGCCTCCTTCGCCCTCACGTCGCCGGGGTATCGGCCGTGAATGGAGTCGTACTTCAGCAGGTGGGCGAGGGTCTGCGCGTCGGTCAGGTCGTTGACGGCCAGGACCTCCAGGCCGCCCTGTTTCATCGCCGCCCGGAACACCAGGCGACCGATCCGCCCAAAGCCGTTGATACCGATCCGGATTGCCATGGCAGTCACTCCTTATCCGAAGAACACCTTGGCGATGTCGTAGAGTTCCATGTCCACCGTGCGCAGCTTGGCCACGGCGTCCTTGAGGGGGATGGTCTCGATCTTGATGCCGCGCAGACAGACCATCTTTCCGAAGTCTCCCCTGTGCACCATGTCGACGGCCGCGATGCCGAACCGGGTGGCGAGGATGCGGTCGAAGGCGGTGGGGCTCCCGCCCCGCTGGATGTGGCCCAGGACCGTGGCCCGCGTCTCAAACCCGGTCCGTTTCTCGATCTCGCGGGAGAGGGTGTTTCCGATGCCGCCGAGGCGGACGTGGCCGAAGGCGTCCTTCTCCGCCGCCTGGAGCACGGCCTGCCCGCCCTTGGGCTGCGTCCCTTCGGCGGCGACGACGATGCTGAAGTTCTTGCCCCGGCCGTGACGCCTCTGGATCAGGGCGCAGATCTCCTCGATGTCGAACGGCTCCTCCGGGACCAGGATGATGTCCGCCCCTCCGGCGATGCCGGCCTCCACGGCGATCCACCCGGCGTCGCGGCCCATCACCTCCACGACCATCACCCGGTGGTGCGATTCGGCGGTGCTGTGGAGGCGGTCGATGGCCTCCATCACGATGTTGATGGCCGTGTCGAACCCGAAGGTGTAGTCGGTGCCCGCCAGGTCGTTGTCGATGGTCTTGGGCACGCCGACGATGTTGACCCCGTGCTCACTGTAGAGTTGGTTGGCCACGCCGATGGTGTCGTCCCCTCCCACGGCGATCAGGGCGTCCATTTCCATCTGTCTCATGTTGCGGACGACGACATCCCCGCCGTCGGGGTCCTTGTAGGGGTTGGTGCGCGAGGTGCCCAGGATGGTCCCCCCTTTCGGGAGGATGCCGGATATCTTGTCCAGGTCCAGCGGCTGAGAGAGGCCCTCCAGCATCCCTCGCCACCCCTCCAGCACCCCGACGATCTGATACCCGTAGGCGTCCATCCCCTTCCGCACCACGGCCCGGATGACGGCGTTGAGCCCCGGGCAGTCTCCCCCTCCTGTCAGGATACCGACTCGTCTGATCCCCATAGCTCTCCTCACGCGAATGAAGTTCTGGCTGCGGCGCGCGCGTGGTATGCGCCCTGATGCACAGCAGCTATCTCAAATGTTTTATGACCCTTAAAGTAATAGCAATCGGCCTCTGTGTCAAGGGTTTTCCTGAACAGCAAAAAGGGGTTGCGAGGACCCTCTCGCAACCCCTGAGCCGTCCGGGCGAAGAGATGTTCATTTCTGGGGGTCATTGAGGATCCGGTAGATCGTGTTGCGGCTCGTGCCCAGCAGGCGGGCCGCCTCCGAGAGGTTGCCGTCCGCCTGCTTCATGGCCTGCGAGACGACCCACCTCTCGGCCTGTCGCGCGGCCTCGTCCAGGTCCATCGGCAGGCCGGGCAGGGCAGAGGTCAGGAATGAGGTCGAGATGGAATCCGCTTTTTCGCCGGAGAGGAAATGTAGGTGATGAGGCCTGATCTCCGCCCCGCCGCTCTCGATCAGGGCGCGTTCGATGATGTTCTTGAGTTCGCGCACGTTGCCGGGAAAGTCGTAGTCGGTCAACCTGTGGAGCGCCTCCGGGCTGAGGGCCGGCGCCTCCCGGCCCATCTCCGCGGACAGAAGCCGCAGGAGGTGATGGGTCAGGAGAGAAATGTCCTCCCTGCGCTCCCGCAGGGGCGGCGCGGTCACCGTGAAGCGGGCCAGGCGGAAGTAGAGGTCCTGACGGAAGGCGCCCTCCCGGATTTTTTGCTGGAGGTCCGCATTGGTGGCCGCCAGCACGCGCACGTCCACCTTTTTCCCCTGCCCGGCGCCGATGCGCCACACCTCGCCGTCCTCCAGCACGCGCAGGAGTTTGCCCTGCAGCGCCGGAGGCATGTCGCCGATTTCATCCAGGAACAGCGTGCCCCCGTCCGCCATCTCGAAGTAGCCCGCCCGGTCCGCAACGGCCCCGGTGAATGCCCCGCGCACGTGCCCGAAGAGCGCGGACTCCACGAGTTCGGCGGGGATGGCGTTGCAGTTCACGGGCACAAAGGGGGCCTCCCTGCGCGCGCCCCCGAAGTGGATGGCCCGCGCGATCAGCTCCTTGCCCGTCCCGCTCTCCCCGGTGATCAGCACGCCGGTGGCGGGGCTCTCCTGCATCAGCCGGATGTCTTTGAAGATCCGCTGGAGGGTGGGGCTCTCTCCGACGAACCCGGCCAGGCCCCAGCGCTCGGCCTCGCGCTGCGAGATCATCGTCAACTGGCCCTTGAGCGCCTGACGCCGGTCGATCTCCTCCTTTAGCTCCCGGTTTTTCCTGGCCAGCTCCTCGTTCTTCGCGCTCATCTCCCGCGTCAGGCGGTTCAGGCGCACGTGTGTCTCCACCCGGACCAGCACCTCCGCCTCCTTGAAGGGCTTGGCGATGTAGTCCACGCCGCCCGCCCCGAAGCCGGCCACCACGTCCTCCTCCAGGTCCCTGGCGGTGATAAAGATGACCGGGATACGCTGCGTCCGGGGGTCCTGCTTGAGCCGGCGACAGGTCTCAAACCCGTCCATCTCCGGCATCGTGACGTCTAACAGGATCAGGTCGGGGACGGCCCGGCAGGCGCTCTTGAGGGCGATCTGGCCGCTGGGCGCGAACAGCACGCTGTAGCCCCTGGACTCCAGCAGGTCGCACAGGACCTCCAGGTTGGCGGGCTGGTCGTCCACGAGCAGGATTTTGGCGCCTTGCAGGTCGGGATTCTGGTCATTCATGTCTGCCTTGCAACCTTTCCCGCACAAAGGTCAAAAACTCCCGCAGTCCTTCCTCGGGAACGTCGCTGAGGTCGCTCTCTCTCACCCGATCTTCACTGCCGTCGTGGAAGTGTTTGGGAAAAGTTTCTACTTCTTGCCAGTGCTTGTGCGGGGCGTTGTCATGCCGATAAATCGTACCGTCAATTGCCTTGCGCTCCCAATGGTAGCTGTATCTCCCCTCAAGCTTTAAGGAAAACCACACATCAACAAAACTGCCATCAGTCAACATGATCCGCAACTCGTTGAGGTCTGAACTCTTCGTATCCACAACAACCTCGCCGAACTCAACCTCAGCGATCTCACGGAGTCGAGAGATATTGACAGACCTCATCTCAACTCCTGAAGCAACTCGTTAAGACGGTCGCGTTTGTACTCCAGGTGATCCAGGCGCTGGAAATCCTGCCAGGTGCCGGCTTCATCCAGCGTCCCCTCTCGATACCGATCCTCCATCTCCTCTGTGGATGAGATACCATATTTCCCGGTGATCTGTAGTATCTCGGCCTTAAGTTCACGAAGTTGACGCTCCAGCAGGGCCTGAAGACCCTCCTCCAGAATGACCTCTTTGGGACGCTGGAGTTCTTTTGACAAAGCGGTAATGATTTCATCCGTTTTCGCTGACATGGCTATCACCTTGCATTTTTAGGTATGAGAGAGACCAGGGTCATGGCGACAGGTCCAAAGACACCATCAAGGTACTGAGAGACTGTAGTTCTGTCAAGCAAATCGTCCGCTAACTATTCGTGAGGGATACTCTGGAGGATACGGAGGATGGACTCGATGTCGTGCCTGCGGCGCAACTCGCGCAGATAACCGGCCAGCTTCCGGTGCGCCTCGCCCAACTGCTCCACCTCGTTGAAATATCCCTCCAGCTCCGTCACGCTGTAGAGTTCGGCGGCCTCCTTCAAGCGGGCGTGCAACCCCTCCGGCAGGGTGAGACCCGCAATGTCGGGGGAGACCTCCG
>CAYRZX010000261.1:0-10245 GCA_964428665.1 uncultured Gemmatimonas sp. | reverse complement strand
CGAAAATGAACGCGAACCACCAGAGCAGCGGCACGGCCCAGACCCCCCAGGGGATGGACGCCCCCTGAGGAAGGCCCTCGTAGAACCAGGCCATCGCGTTGCCGTCGTTCGTGGGGATCAGCCAGGTCGGCAGGTGGGGCTGAAGGTACTTGGCCCACTCGTTCTCCGGGGTCGCCAGGTAATAGGGAGAGATCATCAGGCCGACGAGGTAGCCGCTGGAGCCGTAGGTGGGCCCCAGGGCGCTGATGAACCCCATGCAGAAGATGGTGATCCATTCCGTGGACGAGAAGGCGAACCGCCTGCCGAACCACCGGGCGAGCAGGGCGCAGCCCAGGATGGACAGCAGGCAGAGGATGAGGTTGGACATCGGCATGTGGCTGTAGGCCATGAACGACCCGTGCAGGACGTAGCGGACCGTGTTGGCCAGCAGGCTCACGCCGATGGAGAGACAGAGCCCGAAGACGATGGACCGGGGCGTCACCCCCCTGTCCGGCGACCTCTCTCCTCTGGGTCTCTGGACCTCTCCGGAGAGGTCCTTCTGCATCTCGACTCGTTCCCCGTGCTCTTCGGCCATGCGTCGTCCCCCTGAAACGCCTGAAAAGATGAACCACCAGGACACGAAGACGCCAAGAAAGACCGGCCCTTAGGGGAACTTACTCCAAGGGGAAACGGGAGTCAAGCACAAAAAAATTCCCGCACTTGCGGGCATGTGATCCACTTCACGGTCTTCAGGACGCCTTATGCCGATATTCAGGATGAGTTTACCCCCAACTTCGGGTATCCTAAGTGGCCTTTCACGACTCTTGTATATTTTGATCCGGGAAAGGAGTCAACGCATCGCTTATATCTCTCACCCCTGATCGAGAATCGCTGGAAAGAAGGGGCTATCGACTCGCGCCTGCCACAGCTCGTCCCCGATAGCCCGACAAGACCGCTTTTTCACCAAGGAGGCCCTATATGGGACAGACTCAAATCCTGATGATCGTGCTGGCCGTCATCATCATCGGCATCTCCGTGACCGCCGGCATCACCATGTTCAACAAGAGCGCCGTCACAGCCAACCGGGACGCAGTCGTGGGGGATTGTCAGTCGCTCATCTCCGCGGCGCAGCAGTACTATAAGAAGCCGGCCGAAATGGGCGGCGGGTCGCGCGCGTTCACGGGTCTGACGCTGGACAAGCTGAACTGGCCGGGCTCGAACGTCAACGGGAGCTATACCCTGACCGTCAACAACGCGGACCAGATCACGATTGCCAGCACGGGGGTGGAGACGGGGGTCGCCTGCTCCATGATTTACTACGCCAACGGGGACAGCACGAGGACCGTGGTCACGCCGTAAGGTCCAGGTCCTCGACCTGACGCCATTGTGGCAGGCTTAATGATAGAGGGCAGGTCTTCTCCGGAAGGCCTGCCCTTTGATTTATATAGCTTTTCACGATTCCTGTGCAGAGGGCTATATCGAGAGCCTGATTCAAAAATCGCTGCGGCTCTGGCCCTCACCCCGGTTCACTGCGTTCACCACCCCTCTCCCATAAATGGGAGAGGGGAAGCCGAGCGCCAGCGAGGCAGGGTGAGGGCTTGTGCGCCAGACGATATCGTTCCATGCACAAGATTTATGAAAAGTTATTTAAGATACAAGTTATGCAATTCTTCGGGTCCGGTTCCTCTTTTTTTCGTATCTTCAGGTGACTGTGTCTGGCAGTTGCACGGGGTGTTTTCGGGAGGCGGCCAGGCCGAGGCCGCTGCCGTCTCCCCAGTAGTGGTTGATGAAGAGGCCGCGAGGCCCGAACCGTCCGACGCTCACGCGGCTGCCGTCGGGGAGGGTGTCCCGGCACCGGCCCCATTTCCTGGCGTTGAGACAGACGCCGTTTTTCACGAAGTGGAGCGTGACCTTCAGGGCCTCCTCCACGGCGGAGGGGACTTCGTAGCCGGGGGGGAGGGCGGCCATCTGATCCTCGAACGCCTTGCCCGCAGAGCCGGGGACGATCTCCTGGAGGGCGAGGCGCCACCTGAAGTCACAGGTCGTCTCTGAGGCGAACGCGAACTTTTCGTACCAGGGGTTGGCGGCGTGGTAGAACAGGGGGCGGCCGGCGCGGGCGTGGAGGTCGTGGAGGCGGAGAACGGTCAGGGGCGCCCCGTCGATTGCGCTCAGGCCCAGGAAGGCGAAGTGGGTCTCCCGGACGAGCCGGCCCTCCACGAACGGGCAGGGGGCGTTGAGGACCTCCTCGCCCCACGGAAATGCGGCGACCCGCCGGGCCTGATCGGGGGAGAGGGTCGCGCCGCAGAACGTTGACCAGTCCTGGATCCCGAAGAAGTTCTGCCCGAGGAGGTCTCGGGCGCGCTCGTGGGGGATGGGGGATGCGTTGCGCATGATCTGACGGCAGCCTGGTACGGCAGGCGACCTATGACACCGGCGAGAAGGAGGTGGGGGTGAGCATCCCGGAGATCACCTCCCGGACGATGGGGCCGTTGGCCTCGGTCCGCCGGCGGGCCTCCAGCCACTCGGGGTCCTGGCGGAACGCGGCCCAGGCCGCCTCGCACGCATGCCGGTCTTTGAACCGGAGGAGGTAGACGAGTTCGTTGACGTTCGTGCGGGTGATGCGCTCGCCGGTGGCGTTGACGGTCCGGTCCTCCTGGTCCGTGGTCCAGAAGCCGACCACCTCGAACCCGTGCCTCTTGAAAAGGCGCATGGTGACGGTCTCGAAGCGGTTGAGGATGTCGGGCATGCGGCCCGGCGGGATGCGGTAGGTGCGGAGTTCGTAGAGCATCGGGGGGCTCCTTTCTGTTTTTTACCGAGGAGGGATTGTGTTGAAGATCGAGCGTTCGATTCACGTGTCCCCGGTCTGGGCGGGGCACCCGGTGGGGTTCGACCTGCTGACTCACGGGGACCGGCAGTTCGCGGCGTTTTACGACGATCAGCGGCGCATGACGGTGGCCTCACGCACGCTCGACTCCGATGCGTGGGCCTGCGTCCGGCTGCCGACGAGCGTGGGATGGGACAGCCACAACTCCGTCACGATGGCCGTGGACGAGGAGGGGCAGATCCACCTCAGCGGGAACATGCACTGCGTCCCTCTGATCTATTTCCGGACGGCCCGGCCGCTGGACATCACCAGCTTTGAGAAGGTCGACGACATGGTGGGCCGGAACGAGGAGCGATGCACGTACCCCTGCTTTATACGGGGCGCAAAGGGTGAGCTGATTTTCCGCTACCGCGACGGGAAGAGCGGGAACGGGGTGGAGTACTACAACGTCTATGACCCGAAGGCGCGGGCGTGGCGTCGGCTGATGGATGGGCCGCTGACGGACGGCCAGGGGAGGATGAACGCCTACCCGCACGGGCCGGCGCAGGGCCGCGACGGCGTCTTTCACCTCTGCTGGGTCTGGCGGGACACGCCGGACTGCAGCACGAACCACGACCTCTCCTACGCCCGGAGCCGGGACCTGGTCCGCTGGGAGTCGAGCCGGGGCAGGCCGTTCCGACTGCCGATCACGGTGGAGACCGGGGAGGTCGTGGACCCGACGCCCCCTCAGGGGGGCATCATCAACGGGAACACGGTGATCGGGTTCGACACGCAGGGCCGCCCGATCATCACCTACCACAAATACGACGCCGACGGCTACACGCAGGTCTACAACGCCCGGCTGGAGGCGGACGGCTGGTGCATCTACCGGACGAGTGACTGGGCCTACCGCTGGGCGTTCAGCGGCGGGGGGGCGATCTTCTTTGAGGTCCGGGTCGGGGGCGTCCGGGTCGAGGCCGACGGCGAACTGAGCCTGTCCTACTGGCACGTGAGGGAGGGGGCAGGCATCTGGCGGCTGGACGGGGCGACGCTGAGGCCGGTCGGGACGTACCCGTCGCGGCCCGATGACCTGCCCCCCGAGATGCTCCGGGTCGAGTCGGACACCCCCGGCATGGAGGCGCGCACGTGCCGGGATCGCGGGAGGCCCCCGGAGCCGGGGGTGCGCTACGCCCTGCGCTGGGAGACGCTCTCCTTCAACCGGGACCGGCCGAGGGAACAGGCGCCCCCGCCGAGCGAGTTGAGGCTCTACAAATTGAATCCTGAGTCCTGAGTTCCGAGTCCTGAGTAAAGGCAAAAGCTCTGTTCCTTACTTCTACTCAGCACTCAGGACTCAGCACTCATTACTTTTTTCGTATGTGACCACGCCCCGGCAGACGGTGAAGTGGGCGAAGAACCGCTGCCGGGCGAGGCGCGTCCCCCGGTTGCGGTCCGTGAGCGTCCACTCCCCCTCCCGGAGTTCGAGCACGGTCACGTCGGCCACGCGGCCTGCGGCCAGGCTGCCCAGCTCACTCTCCCTCCGCAGGGCCTTCGCGGAGGCGGCGGTGGATTTTCGGATGACCTCGACCAGGTCCGCGCCGAGGAGGAGCATCTTGGACATGCAGGAGGGCATGTCGATGTCACCCACGGGGAGGCTGCCGGTGTGCAGGTCCGTGGAGATCGTGTCGGGCTGAAAGCCCTGCGCAAAGGCGGCCTCGGCCACGGCGAAGGAGAAGCTCCCGGCCCCGTGCCCCAGGTCGAACAGGATGCCCCGCGCCCGCGCCTCGACGGCCGAGGGGCGCACCTTTCCGCCGTGCAGGACCAGGCCGCCGTGGTAGCCTTTGTACATGTGCGTGGCGATGTCGCCAGGCCGCATGACCGGGAGGATCTGCTCCAGGGAGGGCGGGGGGTAGGCCAGGTCCACGATCAGGGGGAGGCCCACGGCGTCCGCGGCGTCCCGCGCCAGGTAGACGGGGGTGATGCCGTTGGCCCCGACGGCGACGGTGTTGGCCCGCACCTTGATCCCGCCGATGAGGTCCCGGTGCGCCTGCACGGCCCTGACGCACTGCTGGACGTCCACGTGCTCGATGTTCCGGCACTCCCCCACGCCCCCTCCGGCCAGGCCGATGGAGGAGATGTGCAGGAAGGGGATGACGCGGGTCTTCGCCTGTTCGATGATGAAGCGGCGGAAGCCGAGGAAGGTGGATGCCCCGGCGCTGCCGGTGTCCACGACGGTCGTGACGCCGAAGGGGCCGCCGATGTCGTCGGGCATCAGGCTGAGGTCCGTGCCGCCCCACCAGACGTGGGCGTGCAGGTCGATCAGGCCGGGGGTCACCAGTCTGCCGGAGGCGTCCACGACCTTCGCCGCCTGCCGCGGGGGGATGCCGGCCTGCACGGCCGCGATCCGGTCGCCTTTGACGGCCACGTCCAGCGCCCCGTCGGTCCCGGTCGCCGGGTCGATCACCCGGCCGCCCCGGATGAGGATGTCGTAGTCGGGCATGGGAGTCCTCAAATAAACGATGAAGTATGAACGATGAAGTATGAACGAAAAGCAAAGAACGACAAGTGGGTTTATTCATCGTTCATCGTTCCTCATTCATCGTTGTTTTTTTAACATCCTCTGCCGGCGGGCTCTGAAGAGGGCCTCGAACCGCTTCTGGATCGGCCCCCGCGTCTCGCCGGACGGCGGATGGAGGGACAGGGCGACGCAGAGGGCCACCATTCCCTCCATATCAGATGCGGAGATGTACTCTTCAGCGGGCCAGCGTTTGCCCATGTTGTGGTAGTTGCCGAGGGGGAAGGCGAGCGCGCCTACGGCCATGCCGCAGAGGACATAGAGGGTGGCCTCGCAGACCCCGCCGCTCATGAGTTGCCGCTGGAACCGGAATCGGGCGTCGTTCTTCTGAAGCCCCTGGGCGAGGCTGTGAATGGCGTACTCCACCTTCGGGTCGAAGACGCTCATCCGATCCCCGACCCGGACGATGGGGCCCCTGCCGACCTCGGCGCCGGGGAGGGCCTTGCTGGCCTCCAGGACGATCACCGGGACGCGCTTCGGGATGGGTCTCGTCTCGACAAGCCCTGCGGCCCCGAGCAGCCCCACCTCCTCCGCGCGGGTGAAGACGCCGTAGAGGTCCGTCTCCGCGCCCTGGCGGTGAAGGCGGTCGAGGGTCGCCAGAATGGCCGCGCAGCCCGTCAGGTTGTCCGCGGCCTTCGTCCAGATGCGGTCTCCGTCGAAGGCGACGGGCCGGAGCCGCCAGCCGCCGAACGCGCCCTCGACCTGCGGCAGGGGGCGCTGCACGCGGAGGGAGAAGGTCTTGGGGCCGTTCTCCGGCCAGGAGAGGGGGGAGGTGACGCGGCCGGGGATCTGTTCGCCGCCGGAGATGACGGTCACCTGCCCGCAGGGGAAGTGCTGCGGGTCGCACCCGCCCAGCCACTCGGCGGTCAGGTCCCGCCCCCGCGCGTCGAGCACCTCGAAGCCGGGATGGTCCATGTGCGCGGTGAGGGCGACGGGTTTGGGGCGAGCGCCCCGCCGGTAGCGCACGATCAGGTTGCCGTAGCGGTCGGCCTTCACGGACATCCCGCGTTGCGCGGCGAAGGCCCGGATGCAGGCGGCCACGGCGTCCTCGTGATAGGGCGCGGTGGGGAGGGACAGTACGTCCGAGACGATCTTTTTGGTTGTCTTGTCCATAGGCATCCTGTTATATCCACCGGCTGATCGTGACCTTCTGGCGCGTGAAGAAGGCCACGCCTTCGCGGCCCTGGACGTGGAGGTCGCCGAAGAAGGAGGCGTTCCAGCCGGAGAAGGGGAAGAAGGCCATGGGGGCGGGCACGCCGACGTTGACGCCGATCATGCCGGCGCTGACGCGGTGGCGGAACTCCCGCGCGGCGCGTCCGCTGGAGGTGAAGAGGACGGCGGCGTTGCCGTAGCCGCTGGCGTTGCAGAGGGCGATGGCCTCGTCCACGTCCTTCGCGCGCACGACGGAGAGCACGGGGCCGAAGATCTCTTCGCGGGCGATGCGCATGTCCGGCGTGACGCGGTCGAAAATGGTGGGGCCCAGGTAGAAGCCGTTCGGGGCGCTCTGGACGCGGACCTTCCGGCCGTCCAGCAGGAGGTCCGCCCCCTCCGAGAGGCCCGCGTCGATGTAGCCGAGGGCGCGGTCGAGGTGCTGGCGGGTGACGAGGGGGCCCATCTGCGCGCCGGGGTCGCGGTCGGTGGGGCCCACGCGGAGGCTGGCGGAGGCGTCGCGGAGGGCAGGCAGGAGGCGCTTCCCGGCGTCGCCCGCACAGACGAGTACGCTTCCGGCCATGCAGCGCTCCCCCGCGCAGCCGTAGGCGGAGCCGAGGACGGCGTCGATCGTGCCTCCCAGGTCGGCGTCGGGCAGGGCGACCATGAAGTTCTTGGCCCCGCCGGAGGACTGGACGCGCTTGCCGTGCAGGGACGCCACCTCGTAGACGTGTTTCGCTACGGGCGTGGAGCCGACGAAGGAGACGGCCCTGACCAGGGGGTGGGTCAGGAGGGCGTCCACGGCCTCGCGGCCGCCGTGCACCAGGTTGAGCACGCCGCGGGGGAGGCCGGCCTCGACCAGGAGTTCGACGAGGTGGACGGCGCTCAGGGGGACCTTCTCGGAGGGCTTGAGGACGAAGGTGTTCCCGCAGGCCAGGGCCACGGGGAGGGTCCAGAGGGGGACCATGACCGGGAAGTTGAAGGGGGTGATGGCCGCGCAGACGCCGAGGGGCTGCCGGACGGTGTCGCAGTCGATGTCGCGGGCGATGTTCTCCAGGGTCTCGCCCATCAGGAGGGAGGGGATGCCGCAGGCGAACTCTACGACCTCGATGCCCCGGCGGACGGAGCCTCTGGCCTCGGCCAGGGTCTTGCCGTTTTCGCGCGTGACGGAGCGGGCCAGGTCCTCGAAGTGGTCCTCCAGGAGCTGCCTATAACGGAACAGGAGCCGGGCGCGCTCCACCGGGGGGGTCTCGGCCCAGGCGGGGAAGGCCCTCTCGGCGGCCTGGACGGCCCTGGCGATTTCTCCGGCCCCGCACAGGGGGGTCGCGGCGATCTGCGTACCGTCGGAGGGGTTGTAGACCGGCTCGGAGGCCGTGGCCTCGGAGGGGAGCCACTGGCCGTCGATGAAGAGGGGACAGGGTTGGGGTGCGGGCGATTGCATGGGGAATCATCTCCTTCAGAATCTCTTATCAGGTCCTGGTCCTCAGGCGTTCAAGCTGATCGCGGTCCAGCTCCACGCCGAGGCCCGGCCCCTCCGGGGAAGCGAGGTGGCCCTCGACGTAGTCGAAGGGCTGCGTGATGATGTCCTCCGTGTACATCGCGGGGCCGATCAGGTCGGAGGGGTAGCAGACCTGCGGGCTGGAGACGCCGAGGTGGACCTGGGCGGCGGTGCCGACGCCAAGCTCCACGGTGCTCCCCAGGAGGGCGTCGATGCCGGCGGCCTCGGCCAGGGCCAGGACTTTCCTGCATCGGTGGATGCCCCCGCACCCCTCCGGGAAGAGGTTGATGATGTCCACGGATTTGTGCTGGATGAGGTCCAGGATGTAGTCCCACCGGTCCCAGACGTGTTCGATGATTTTAACGTCTACGGCCTCGCGCACGCGCGCTGTGTCGGCTGCGCCCCGGCCCTTCACGGGGGACTCCACGCCCTGGAGGTCGTAGGGGGTCAGGCGCTGGATGTTCCGAATCGCCTCCTCGGCGGTCCAGGCCCCGCTGGCGTCTAACTTGATCTCGGCGTTTGGGCCGGCGGTCTCCCGCATGATCCTGACGCAGGCCTCGTCGTGGCGGATGTCCGAGCCGACCTTGAGCTTGAAGGCCGTGAACCCCCGGCCCACCATGGCGCGCATCTCGTCGCCGATCAGGTCCGTGGTGCGGATGTAGACGACCCAGGAGACCTTCACCCGGTCGCGCGCGCGGCCGCCGATCAGGTTGTAGACGGGGGTGTTGAGGGTCTTGCCCACGAGGTCGTAGAGGGCGCTGTCCACGGCGCAGAGGGTGGAGCGGTCGAGGTCGAGGCCGGAGAGGATGGCCTCGATGTCGAAGGGGGTCCTGCCGACCAGAAAGTGTTCCAGCCTGGCCTTGAGGGCGGGGATGTCCAGGTCCTCCGGCGGGCCGTAGCCCTTCGTGCGGAAGGTGGAGGAGACCAGGCGGCCCGGGGCGGCCACGTCGGACCACTCGCCGAGGCCGGTGATGCCCTCGCTGGTGCGCAGCTCCAGGGCGGCGAAGTGGGACCGGGTGGGCGCGGCGTCCGCGCCGGGGATGAGGGTGCCGCTCCCCTGCCCCACGACGGTCCTGTGCTGGCGTCGGACGGTGACGGGGTGGATGTCGAGGCCGGTGATTTTCATGGCGATTATCCCCACTTCGTGAGGTCCAGCAGCACGCCGAGGTATTTCTCTTTCTCGTCCAGCAACCCCCGGTAGGCCCGGTCCGCCCCGGACGCGGGCAGGGTGTGGGTCAGCAGGGGGGCCACGCGGAGGCGCCCTTCGGCGATGAACGAGAGCATCAGGTCGTAGGGCTCGGGGTCTCCGTAGCGGGCGGCGTCCGCCTGCCGGCTGGCGTGCGCGCCGATCAGGGTCACGCCGGGGGAGTGGAGGCCGAAGTAGAGGCTGATCTCCGCGTTCCCCCGCGGGCTGCCCAGGAGGACCACCTTCCCCATCTGCGCGGCCAGGCGGATGGCCTGGGGGGCCACCTGCGGGTTGCCCGTGGCCTCCACGACGACCTGACACCCTGCGCCGCCGGTCAGGTCGTCGATGCGCTTTCGGGGGTCCCCCTCCGCCGGGTTGATCTGCACGTCGACCCCGCACTGCGCGGAGATCCTGAGGCGCTCCGGCACGGCGTCGATGCCGATCACCCGCCGCGCCCCGGCGCACCGCATGAGCTGGGCCGCGAAGTTGCCGATCAGGCCCTGCCCGAACACGGCGACGGTCTGGCCGAGGCGCACCTCCGAGAGCCGGACCGAGGTGAGCGAGATGTGCGCCATGGTCGCAAACGGCGCGTGCTGGACGGGCACGCCTGCGGGCACTTTCAGCTTCGGGCGCTGCGCCGGGAGGAGGGCGTGGGAGGCGTGATTGCTCCGCGTGAAGAGGATGTCCCCCTCCCGCACTCCCTGCACGCCCTGGCCGACCAGCACGGCCCGGCCCACGGAGGCGTAGCCGGGCCGGAAGGGGAACTTGGCGTAGCGGAACTCGGGGTTCGGAAATCCGATGTGGGTCTCGGTGAACATCGCCAGTTCGGTGCCGGGGCTGATCAGGCCGTAGAGGTTCTCGACGAGCACCTCGCCGGGGCCGGGGGCGTCCGGGAGGTCGAACTCTTCGGTTTCCACCCGCAGTTTGCCGGTGAAGACGAGGCGTCTGGCTTTCATGCGCATCTCCTGGTTAATGCCCGAGGCCATCTCCGGTGAGGCAGCCGGTGCCCACGGCGCCGTCGGTGATCATAAAGATGGAGGGGAAGCGCTCCGCCCATC
>CAYRZX010000260.1:0-10260 GCA_964428665.1 uncultured Gemmatimonas sp. | reverse complement strand
TCTGTACCAGCCCATCCCCCACGTCGTAGGCGCGCCAGTGCCCCGTCCCGCGTCCGGCGGTGACAGTCTTGCCAGGTCCCGCCTGCACGACCTTGCCCGAACCCGCAGGCGTGGAATAAAGGGCGAACGCATATAAAAGGGGACCGGCGGACGGCCCCGGCCCGAACGCCTTTCCAAGATGCACAAGGAGAGCACTCCACGCCGGATCGCCCTGGAGCGCCTTCTGCTTCTCCTCCACCTCGGACGGCCTCCTCACCTCGAACAGCCGGCTGAACACGCTGTCCGGCGTCGCTCGCCCCCGGATGGGGGACTCAATCAGGCCGTGTCGCTTCAGAATAGGGACAAGCCGCTCCTGGTAGGCGGACTCGAACTCGGCCATCCGCTGCGGCGGGACCCGGAAGGAGAGCCGGGCCAGGGTGGGCTGTGCCCACGCCGGGAGACTGAAAATTGAAAATTGAAGAACGAAAATGAGGATGCGGGTCGAGGTTGTCATAAGCTCAAAATAGAGCAGGGGCCACCCATCGGGTCGCCCCTGCAAGGTCCCCGGCGTCCTTAGTGTCTTGGCAATTTAGATCGGCTTCAAGCCCACCCCGGCGTCACCCCGAACTCCCTCCCCGTCGCCTCGATGCGCGCCAGGTCCTCCAGTCCATAAGGTATCCCCTCCAGCCCGTACGCCTGCTCGTTTCGGGACTCGATCGTGCCCGGCAGCGTGGCCTCCGCGTAGCCCCGCACCGGCGCCATGTGCTCCCGCACCCCGCGCACTAAGTTGTCAATACCCGTTCGAAACGCCTCCGCCGGCGCGAACAGCCCGATGTCCATCACCAGAACCATCCCCCCCTGCCGCGCCCCCGGCCACCGCCTCGTCACCGCCTCCGCCTCCGGGCTGTTCATCCCCACGAACGCCCCGCCCAGGGCCGTGGCCACCCCCGTGTAGCCCATGGACTTGAAGAACGCCGCCGGGATCAGCTCCTGCAGCGCGTCGAACTCCTCCCCTCTCTGATAGTCCGCCAGGATGCACGTGGCCGCGTCCAGCACCAGCGGCGGCTCGTCCCGGCCCGGCAGCCCGAAGCAGATCGGCGGGTTGCCCCAGTACGCGGACTGGCGGGTCCTGTTCCTCCCGTCCTCCCCCCAGTACGTGACGTGGCCCCCCTGCACGGAGAACGCCGTGCACCCCTCCCGCATGGCCCGGCGCACGTAGTGCCCCGCAGACCCGTAATGGCCGATGTGACACGTGCCCCCCACGGCCACCCCCTTCGCCTTCGCCTTGGGAATGGCCATCTCCGTCGCCATCATCATCGGCGCGTAGCCCAGGCCCCCGTCCCCGTCCACCAGAACCGCCGTGTCGGTCTCCTTCAGCACCCTCAGCTCCGGCCTCGGATTGACATTTCCGTCCCGCAGGGCCCGGCAGTAGCCGGAGATCGTGCGCGTCCCGTGCGAGCGCACCCCGCGCAGGTCCCCGTTGGTCAGCAACTCCGCGAGCTGGTCCGCGTGGTCCGGCCACATCCCCGCGGCCTTCAGACACGCCCCCGCGAACGCCCGGAGCTGTTCCGCGGGAATCCGTTTGAACTCTTCCGGTGGTCGGTTCATGGAAAATTCCTTATCGTAGTGAGACCTAACCCCCCGGCCCCCTTCCCCAGAGGGGAAGGGGGAGCAGCCTTGGCTAAACGACAAGCAGGCGCGCCGCCAGAAACCCCCACCACCAGAGCCCAGCAGAAGCACCCCACATGCCGGGGGCACAAATTTCGGTGCGATCACAGGACGTCAAGGTTGCGGCGCGCCCAGCCTCCCCGGCGCTTGAGGGGTGCCCTTTCTTTTGTCCAACTTTTCTTTGGGCAAGCAAAGAAAAGTTGGAACGCGATATGGGTTATCAAGCGTACCCAAAGCGGACAGCATCTGCTGTAAATTTGCTTAACACCCGCTCCCGGACCTCCTCAAACAGCTCTCGCGTCAAAAAATGTACCCCCGGCAGATCCCCCTTTCTTCCGCCCACGAAGACCTCCGCCGGCAGGTCGTAGTCCTCCTCGGTCGCGCCCTGCCGCTGCTCCAGCGCGAACCCCATCAGGTGCGACCGGTACGTGGCGTCCAGGATGCGCTCCGCCGTCATCGGAATCCCGTAGATCGACGCCACCGAGTCCGCCACCTGCGTCGGCGGGGCCATCGCGAACAGGCACCCCCCGTGCAGGTTGACATTGATCATCTTCCACCCCTCGTTCGCGATCTTGTCCACCCAGTAGTCCGCCGACTCCGGCTTGCACTCCGGGTCCGTCGCATACAGCAGGAACGTGCGCATAGACATGTGCCCCCCCGCCGTGGCGAACGGATAGCCCGGATTCGTCTGCCCCAGGTAGGCCGACAGCTCCACCCCCTTCGAGTGCATCGCGAACCCCTCCCCCCCGATCGCCTCCGAGATCGCCTTCACCCCCTTCCCGAACAGCGGCTCCAGCCCGCTGGCGATCTCCTCCATCACCCGCGCGGCCCCCTCCGCGTCCCCGAACTGAAGCCCCCCGGCCACCTGTCTCCCGTTCCGCGAGTTGTAGTCCATCAGGAACGACAGCACCACATTCACCGAGATCGCGTCGAACCCCAGGTCGTCCGCCAGCCGCGCCAGCGCCAGATTCTGGCCCAGGTCCAGCACCCCGTTGTTCGGCCCGGACAGCTCCATCGGCTCAAACTCATAGCGCCCCACGTAGGGCCCGTGGTTCCGCCTCGCCACGCGCGGATTCGGGTCCTTCCCCCCCTCCGGCGCCGCGTAGACATCCTGGTGGCACGAAATCTGGCACCCGAAGCAGTTCTTGTCGATCACGATGTATTGCGCCGCCTCCCGCGTCGCCTCTAAGTGCACCGGCGTCGCCAGGTTCTCCCCCCTCGGCTCAAAGTTTCTGACCGGCAAGATGCCGAAGCCATCCAGCAGCCGCTCGTTCCGGCCCGTCCCCCCTCGCCCGTCCTGATTGTTCGGGTGCCGGTAGTTCTTGCTCTGCTCCCCCCGCCCGATCTCCCGGTTGATCGGCTTCATCCGCTCGTCCCCTTTGAGGGCGAGGTCCTCCTCCGCACACGCGACGATGGCGATGATCCCCTTGGAGCCGAGCACCGACCCCATCCCCAGCCGGCCCGCGAACCGCATCTTGTCCTCGCCCGACTGGAGCTGCTCCGTCGTGGACCCGGCGATGCTCGCGTACCAGACCGTCTGCCAGTGCTCCCCCGCAGGCCCCAGCACCGCGAAGTGCGCCGGAAAGTCGCGCCCCTCCGGCCTGTTAAACCGCTTATTCAGGTACTCGAACTTCTCGGGCGTCCGCGCCCCCACGACCTCCGCCGGAGCGGGCAGCAGCGAGACCTCCGGCCCTGACGGCGTCTGCTTCACGAGCAGGATTTGCGGCGTCTTCGCCGCCCCGACCAGGATCAGGTCGTCGATCCCCGTGGCCCGGAACTTCCGCCCGAAGCACCCGCTCATGGCCGACCAGGCGGCCATGGGCATCCCCTTCCTCGTCCGCTTGAGCGGGGAGTAGCCCGTGAAATAGGCCCGCAGCCCCGTCATGTAGGCCGTCCCGGTCAGGCACCCCGTGTTGATCATCAGCGGGCTGTCCGGCGCAAACGGGTCGGTCACGCGGTACTCCGACATGACCTTGAAGGACCGCCCGATGCCCCCCAGGAAGTCCATGTCGTCCTGCACGGGCAGCTCCCGGAGATCGACCATCTTCCCCGCTGAGACATCAAAGATTCCCCGCGTGAAACAGAAATCGGCCGCCTGCCCCGGCGTATCTATCGTGGCCCTCATGAAGGCGCTCCTTTTATAATAATGAGCCTGTATCCATCCTCTTCAGGCTTCAAATATAACACAATCCAGGCCCTCTGACAAGAATCGGCGTCCGCCCCATCGACGGCCCCGAAACGGGTCACTCCCCTCCGGGCCTGTAGCCGTCCACCAGCGACAGGATGCGTTCGGCCACGCGGGCGCCCAGCGCGGCCGCCATCTCGTCGATCATCTCGGACCTTTCGCGCAGCCTCTGCCGCGCCCTGAACCGTTCATCCTCCCCCTCCAGACGCACGAGGTCGCCGTACCGCTCGACCCAGAGGTCCTGTCGCCCGATCCCGTTGGGGTCCGCATATTCCACGCCGTCGCGGACCTCCTCTTCGACGGAATCCCCTTTCAGGACCTCGCCCGTCCCGGTGTCTACGACCCGGTAGCTCACCCGGCACGTCACCCGGACATCCTTTTTCACGATGTAATACGTATGCTCACCCGTCTTCTCTCGTTTCTTCTTCTCCCGCCCCTCGGAGTCGAGATAAGCGACCTCCTGCGTCAGGAACGCCCGGTGCGCCATCCGGTTGCTGGCGTGGGTCAGTGAAGCGACCTCCACCTCCCCGAAGGCCACCGCCGCGATGCCCGACGCCTTCAGGGCCTGGGCCACCTGCGTGGGGTCCGCCGTCCGAGCGTCCAGCCCCCTCCCCTTGAGGTCCCAGTCTAGCCGGTTCCCCACGACCGGCTCCACGTACGGCGGCAGCCCCTTCAGAAGCGCCCTTTGCAGCGCCCCGTTGAGACCCTCCTCCAGGGCAGCGCGCCCCTCCTCCTGCCGGAGCAGGTCCACCGTGCCGGACTCCGACAGGGCCTCCCACGCGCGCCTCAGCGCCCCCGGCCTGGACGCCCCGGTCCTCATCCGGGCCGTCACGGGGAACACAGCGAGACGGTAGCGCCCCTTCTCCACGGCCTCCCGCATCAGGGAGTCCGCATCCTGAAAGTCGGAGATCAGGTCGAGGGCGGCCTCGAAGTCCTTGTATGCCGTGATGTAGGCCCCCCGCCTCAGGTTGTCCCGGCCCGACGTGTAGATGCTCAACGCCGCCCTCTCCAGCTCCCCCGGCGCGAGATACCTCGCCACGGCGGGCACGGACACGACCTGAGCGCCCCCCATCAGCGACGCCGGCCTCCCCGACGGGCCGTCGTCCGGCGCGGACTCCCTCTCCGCCCGGTTGAACCTCCAGTAGCCCACCAGCCCCGGCTCTTTGCCCGTCAGCGGCCGGTCCATCCGGGAGACGACCTCCTCCCGCGTGCGCCGCCTGTCCCAGACCCGGAACTCGGCCACATAGCCCTGAAACAGCTCATCCCCCGGCCAGTTCGACCTCCCGATGAAGTTCTGCCCCGCCGGGGCCTGGTCCAGCCCGCCCTCGTAGCGGTCCGAATCTACCAACCTTCCGTCAACGTAGAGTTCCATCCCGCCCGGCCCGCAGACCGCCGCCAGGTGATGCCAGACACCCGCCTGGATGACCCCCTCCGCCCTGGCCCGGTGGGCCTTCCCCTTCCGGTCGTAAATGGCAAACTGCACCGTGGAGGTCTGCTTCTCGTTCAGCACGAGGACCGCGTTCCCCTCCCGCCCGAAGTCGAACACCCGCCTCCAGGCGTTGAACTGCTCCCACCGGACCCACGCCTCGACCGTGGCCTCCGTCAGGTGGTCAAAGAGGTTGGACGGCAGCGCCACGTACCCGCTCTTCCCGTCGAGATGGAGGACGTTCATGGAAAGCGCGTCGTCCTGCTGCCCCCACGACGAGTTGTGCCCCGTCAGGCCCATCAGAACGATCAGAAGCGCAAGCGCCCGTTTCATACTTTCCACCTCCTATATCCCCGGCCGGTTCTTCGTCCCGTATCCGGTCAGCTCCACGTACCCGCGCCCGACCCGCGCCCCATCGGAGTTCTTCACGGATACCGCCCCTTCCCAGTAGAAAAGCCCCCCGGCCAGCCTGGCGCGGTTCTCCTGATCCGCCAGTTCCGGCGCGACCTCCACGCGCAGCCCCTCCCCCGGCAGCTCCACGACCCAGCGGGCGGGATATTCCGCGCCGGTGTGAGGGCTCTTCCACGTCTTCACGGCCCGGACGCGCCACGCCTCCGGCGTGAGATACTTCGCCTCCCCCGCCTGCGTGACCAGAGTCCCCCTCGCATAGTCGACTCTCCCCACCCCATCGCGCAGCAGGTAGAGCATCACCTCCCGTCCGTCGTCCATCTGCAGACTGAACCAGTCCCACCCCACCTGATCCTTTCCGAGCTGGTTGGACCCGAACTCCTTGTCCATCCAGCTCTCCCCCCGCACCCGCCACTGCCTCCCGTCCAGCGACAGCGTCCCCTCCGTCCGCAGCCGCGTGAAGCTGTAGTACTGGCTCGCCGCCGTCGCCCCTCTCCCCTTCCGGCTGTAGCCGTTCGGCCCCTGAAAGACCGGCGGCTTGAGCGGCCGCGTGGACAGCCGGAAGGCCGCGCCCTGCGCCTCGTCCCGCATCTCAAAGTCGAACGCCTCCCCGTTCCAGCGCAGCGTCCACTGCCCATCCGTCCCGGCCGGCCCCCGGCTCCACGCCATCAGCGGGTCAGGGTACGCGTTGAACCCGCCCAGCAGCGGGACCGCGCGATACAGCGCCTCGCTGAACACGTGCCGCCCCGCCGTCAGGTCGCTGACCGCCGCGTGCCCAACGATCAGGTCCCGCGCGGCCCAGTCCGAGGCCAGGTCCGGCCGCCCCGTCAGAAGCCCGACCCGGAAGAACGTGAACTGGTAGCCGAACCGCCGCGTCGAATCCCCCTCCGCGCTCAGGTGTCCCGTGAAGTACCACCACTCCGTCCGGTAGCCCTCCCGCGCCCAGTGGTCCTGCGGAAACGCCCAGACATAGTCCGGCCGCGCGGCCTTCCACTCCTCTGCGTGGGTCGCCCCTGCGAAAAGGCACAGGCACAGGAACGCGCGATTAAATATCATCTCTGCTCAACTCCCTCGCCGGCGTCTGACTCGCCCGCAGCGCGGGGTACAGACTCGCCAGGACCGCCGCGGCCAGAATCGTCGCGGCCTGCTGCGCGACCGCCCCCCACGGCCAGTGGACCTGAATCGTCCACCCGAAATAGGCCCGGTTGATCGCGAAGATCAGGATCATCGCCAGGGCGACCCCCCCGGCCAGGCCCAGCCCCAGGCCGAGGACCCCCACGCTCAGCCCCTCCCCCACGAACACCCGGAAAATCTGCCACCGCTGCGTCCCCAGCGCCCGGTAGAGCGCCAGCTCCGAGACCCGCTCCCGCGCCTGCGCCAGCAGCGTCAGCGTGATCCCGCTGACCGCGACTAAGAGACTCATACCCTGCAAGACCTGCGTGACCGCGAACGTCTGGTCGAAGATGGCGAAGATCCTCTCGCGCAGCGTGCGGTTGCTCCGGATCTGCAGCGGATACGCGGCAAACCGCGCCTTCAATTGATCCACGACCTCTTCCGGGTCATACCCCGGCTTCAAATACAGGGCCAGGTTGTGGATCGCCCCCGGCCCGAAGCGTTCGTTCATAGCCCGGAGGTCCATCGCCGCCGCCCCCCCCTCCGTGGTGTAGTCGTAATACACCCCCGCCACCCGGAGCCTCATCTCCCCCCCCGGCCCGTAGACCGGCAGCCAGTCCCCCACGCCCAGCCCGGCCTTGCGCGCCAGAGGCTCGCTGATCAGCGCCGCCCCCTCCTCCCGCACCTGCCGGAGCGCCTCCCCCCGGTCCCCGGCCAGCAGCGGAAACCGGGCCTCCCCATCCGGCAGCCCCATCTCCACCCCGCCCAGGACGATCCGCCGCTCCCCCGTGTAGGCGAAGAACTGCCGCAGCCGGTCCACAGCCCTCACCCCCGGATGCGCGGCGATCGCCGAGGCCAGACTGGTATCGAGCGTCGCCTCCGCGCCCGCCCGCGACCACGAGTCCGTGGTGATATAGACATCCGCCTGCGCCGTGGCCCCCACCCAGACCTCCACCGTCCGGCGGAAGCTCCCGATCATCAGCGTGATCCCGATCAGCATGCTCACGGCCACGGCCAGGGCCGCCACCGCGAACGAGGTCGTCTGAAGCCTTGCGCTCAGCGTCCTGAAGCTGTAGCCCAGCCCGAACCCCCGCGCCGGCGCCCGCCCGCAGACCTGTTGCACGATAAACGGCGTCACCAGCGGAACGCCCAGCAGGACCGCCAGGCCCAGCACGAACCCGCCGGGCCGGTAGCCCTGCCCGAACCCCCAGAACCAGAGGCCCGCCGCGCCCACCAGCCCCCACCCCGCCAGGAACAGCCGGAGGGCCATCCCCCCCACCCTCTCGTGCAGCGTGAACGCCGCCAGAAGGGACCGGGTGTCCCTCCGGCTCACGTCGAGCGCCGGGAAAACGGCCCCCGCAATCGCCCCCCCGATCCCGATCAGGCCCGCCAGCCCGTAGACCTCCGGCGGCACGCGCAGGGACTCGATCTGATCCAGCTGGTAGAGATTGGTCAGAGTCGCGCTCACCGCCCTCACGCGGGCCGTCGCCGCCCAGTAGCCCAGCGGCAGCCCCATCCCGACGCCCAGGACGGCCAGAAGGACCACCTCCCCCACGATCAGCCCGAACACCTGCCCCCGCGTGGCCCCTGTGGACCGGAGCAGCCCGAACTCCGCGCGCCGGCGCACCAGGGCCGCCTGCGTGCTGCTGTGGATCAGAAACACCCCCACGAACAGACTGATCAGGCTCAGCGCCGTCAGATTCAGCCGAAAGGCGCTGAGCAGCCGCTCCGCCTGCTGCCTCCGCTGCTCCGGCGTGACCAGCTGGACCGAAGGGCCGAGCCGCGCCCTCAGCCGGCCGATCAGGTCCCCGGTCGCGACGCCCTCCGCAGCCTTGACGTCCACCTGATGAATCTCCCCCCGGCGTCCCAGAAGGCCCTGCGCCTGCGCGATGTCCATGACCGCGAGCTTGCGGCTGGCTAAGGGGCTGACCCGCTGAAAGTCCACCAGCGCCCCCACCACGAGCCAGGCCCGCCTCGACCCGCTCGACACCTCCACGGAGTCCCCGATGGACCAGCCCATCTCCCTCGCCAGCGACGGCGTCACCGCGACCCAGCCGGGCCGGCCCAGCGCCCCCGAGGCGTCCCACCCCTCGCCCTCCCACGGCAGGGGCGCGGGGGCGAAGAGATCCACCCCCAGGACCTCCAGGTAAAAGTCCACCCGGCCCGTCACGGCCACGTCGACCCGGTAGATCGGCCAGGCTGCGGCCACCCCCGGCTCGGCCAGGACCTCGACATAAAGGGACTCCGGCAGCGCCGGCGTCCGGCCCAGGACGCTGAAGTCCGCCTCCCCGCTCACCGCCTGGACGCCCCCCTCAAACGCCCCGAGCGCGTTCCGGTTGATGATCTGGATGCAGAGCACCGACGCCACCCCCAGCGCCACCCCGAACGCGCTCAGGAGGTAGAGACCGCGCCCCTCCCGGAAGTGGGCGAGCAAAGTCTTTAGAAAGTACCGGATCATGACGCTTCCAGCATCCCGCTGTGCAGATGCCAGACCTCATCCGCAAGCGCGGCCAGGTCCCGGTCGTGCGTCACACAGATCAGCGTGCTCCCCTCCTCCGAGACGAGCCGGAGCAGCAGGTCCATCACGACGCGGGCCGTGGCGTCGTCCAGGTTGCCCGTCGGCTCGTCGGCCAGGATCAGCCTGGGCCGGCGCAGCAACGCCCGGCAGATCGCCACCCGCTGCATCTCCCCCCCGCTCAGCTTCTGCACATTGTCCTCCGCCCGGTCCGCCAGCCCGACCCGCTCCAGCAGTTCCCGCACCCGCCTCCCGAATGCCTTCGGCCTCCCCCCGGCGATCAGCTCCGGCAGGGCCACGTTGTCATATACATTCAGATGGGGCAGCAGGTAGAAAAACTGAAAAATGAGCCCCACCGCGTCCCGCCGCCGCAGCGTCCGATCCCGCTCCGACAGCCCGGCCAGGTCCCTCCCCAGCAGAGCGATCTCCCCCCCCGTGGGCAGGTCGATCCCGGCGGCCAGGTGCAGGAACGTGGACTTGCCGCTCCCGCTCCTCCCCACCAGCGCCACCTTCCGCCCCGCGGCCACGTCGATGGACACGTCCCTTAGAACGACCCGGCGCCCGCTGCTGGATGAGTTATAAATCTTCGATACATGTCGGAATGAGAGGACTGGATCGTTCAAGACCCCTCCCCCTGTCCCCCTCCCCCGGAGGGAGAGGGGGAATAGACTTGGCAAAACGACAAGGGGCGCGCCAGGGCGGTGGAACGCGACCTCATGGGAGCGTTAGGAAGGGTGGGAAACCCCCACCGCAGGCGTCCAGCAGAAGCAACCCACCTACCGGGGGCACAAATTTCTGTGCGACCACAGGACGTTGAGGTTGCGGCGCGCCCAGCCTCCCCGGCGCTTGAGGGGCGTGCTTCTTTTGTCCAACTTTTCTTGCACGAGCAAGAAAAGTTGGAAATCCTATCCCAAATCCTTCAGCACCTCCTGCGCCGCATTGTGCCCCGGCAGCCCGCTCACCTCG
>CAYRZX010000259.1:0-10270 GCA_964428665.1 uncultured Gemmatimonas sp. | reverse complement strand
GGCGTCGATCAGGCCGTAGCCGAAATAGGGGGCGGACTGGATGAACCCCTCGGGGAAGTCCTGAGTGCGCTTGAGGTTCGATTCGGCGAAGTCCTTGAACCAGGGGTCGCCCCGGTCGTCCCAGGGGACCTGGGGGTCGTCTCCATCATAGGCGTACATCAGGGCCAGGTCCCTGGCCGCGGCCGGGCCGGCGAAGTTGGCCGCCCGCGTGTTGCGCAACCAGGTGTCGCGGTTCTTCTCGCCGGGCCCGTGCCAGCCGTTGTAGCTGCCGGCCTGCCAGACCGAACCCAGGCTGTTATCGATCCGGCTCTGGAAGGAGACGTAGGCGTCCGTCACGTCCTTGCCGCCCGTGTTCTCCACGACGTAGTCGAAGAGGACGAGGTCGTCGTAGTCCTGGTGGCCGAACATATACCCCTTGCGGGTGACGGTGAGGCCCGCGCCGGTGGACCACCTGGAGATGCTGATCTCCTGCGGGAAGGCCGCGGCTTCTTTGGAGTTGTACTGATAGTAGCCGTAATTCCAGATCGTTGGCGGATGCCCGGCGGGGATGGTGGCGCCCGGCCAGTAGTTGGTGAGCTGGCCGTCTAAGGCCACCCCGCCGTGCCAGACGCCGTTGGAAGAACTGCGCAGGGCCAGGGGGTGCGTATAAGTGTAGGGCGTGCCCAGGTTCTTCTCAGGCCCCCTGGCCGGGTCGTAGGCCTGCATCGCGATGTCGGTGGTGTAGCTCTGGCCGCCGGAGTGGGAGACCCTGGGCGTGCCCCCGGTCTTGCTCAGGACCCAGACCCCGTCCCCGCCGGTGTTGTGGGAGATGAACCAGGCCCCCCGGTCCCACCCCCCTGCGTAGACCAGGGGGTGGTGCTGCTTGGGGTAGGAGAAGCTGTGGGGCTCCTGCTTCTGGCCGTTGTCCTGCCGGCCCAAAGCCCCGGAGGCGTAGACCGACAACCCGATCTCCGACCGGCCCATCGTCCGGTAGGTGTTGCTGAAGCTGCCCGGCTGGGCCAGGGCGTCGGGGACGAGGAGGAGGAGGCCCGCCAGGGCCAGCGCGCCGATGATCCCCCATCGAAGTCGTTCGCGCATCATCATGGGTGCTCCTTTCTTTTTCTAGACCTCACCCACCCTCCGACCCCCTCCCTCTCCTGCAGGAGAGGGAGGGGGAGACAAGGGGCGTAGCCCCTCACATTGGGGGAGGGTGAGGTCTACCACCTGATTCTCATGCTGATCCGCATCTGGCGCGGGTTATCGTAATAGTTGGTCAGCTCGTAGGGGTCCCCGTAGTTCACGAGGTCCGGGTCCGTGGGCCCAAACCCCTCGATCCCCCAGCGCATGTAGCGGTCCGCGTTGAACGAGGAGTTCTGCCCTGCCCCGGAGGTGGTGCCGAGGGTCTTGTCCCTCTGGTTGAACAGGTTGACCACCTCCAGCGCCAGGGTCAGGTTCACCCCGCTCTCCTTCCCCAGTTGCTTTTCCACGTTCATGTCCACGCGGGTGTGCATCGGGGCGTACTTCTTGGTGATGCTCCCCCCCGGCGGGGTGTAGTCGAACACCCGGCCGGAGAACATCCGGTAGATCAGGTTGGCCCGGATGTTGCCCAGGACCTTGCCGCCGGACGGTCCGAAGTCGGGGGGGGTGTTGAGCAGGAACTCCATCTTCCCGAAGGCCCGCTGGTCGCGGCTCTGCGGCACGCGCTCGCCCGTCTCCTGGTTGTGCATGACGTAGACGTTGGACCCCTTCCCGTCGAAGTTATACAGGCTGAGGTCCTTCACCTCCCACCAGGACTGGTACTGCCGGGTGACGGTGTTGAGGAACTCCTCGCGGTAGCGGCGCTGGGCCTCCGCGCCGTAGGCCTTGATGTAGTAGTCCGGGTCGCGCTTCTCCCGCGTGGCCTGGGTCTTGAGGTCCACGGGGATCTCCTTGCCCGTGGCCGGGTCCACGTCAAAGGTCACCCAGTAGTGGCCGTTGACCACGAACATGGAGTCGGGCTGGGAATCCTTCCGGTGCGCGGAGTTGCGGCCCGCCTCCGCCCACTGCAGGTTGTAGGCCAGGTTGAACATGAACATCTTGGAGAAGCGCTTGTTGATGGCGATCTCCAGGCCCCGGATGTCGTCGAAGGTGCCGTTGTAGGCGTTGCCGCCGGACACCACGTAGCCGGGGACCTTCGGGTCCCGCCAGTCGAGGGACCCGGAGCCGGGGATCTGGTTGCCCGAGCTCTTGTAATAGGAGGTCAGGCTCAGGGTGTAGTCGCTGACGAAGTTCCAGTCCACGCCCGCCTGGAACTGCGTGGTCTCCTCCGGCTTCAGGCGGGGGGCGCTCTGCTGGTTGGAGTCGCGCATCCACTGGAACCCGTTCCACCTCTCCCCCGCGTCGATCTGCTTGTTGTTGTTCAGGTCGATGTCCGTGGCGCGCTGGCTGATCCAGTCGTTGCCGATCTGGTTCTGGAAGGTGGGGAGCTGGTAGAACTTCCCGTAGAAGAACTTGACCAGGGAGCTGGCCGTGATCGGGTGGGACACCCCGACGCGCGGGCTGACGGTCTGCTTGAGCGGGACATTGCGCGTGGGCATGTCGAGCATCCGCGTCATGCTCGAATACATGGGGGAGCCGTAGTAGACGTCCACGTTCTTGACCTTGACGCCCGCGTCGAACAGGTCGTAGCGGATGCCCGCGTTCACGATCATCCCCTCGAACTCCATCTTGTCCTGGAGGTAGACGCCCAGCTGGCGCGGGGTCGCCCCCTCGTTGCCCTGGCCGGGGAACAGGGAGATGTCCCCGTAGCTCTTGCTGAACCACTGCACGCGCCGGTGCGACAGGGCGTCCGACCAGTAGCGGATCCACCAGGCGCTGTACTGAGTGTACTCGAACCCGGCCTTGAGGAAGTGCCCCTTGGTGGCCTGGTTGGAGAAGTCGAACTTCGCCATGTAACGCCTGTTGTCCCTCAGCTCCCAGTTGGCTGCCGGGCGATAGAGCGTGTAGTAGCCCGCCCTGTCCTTGATCGGGTCCAGCGTGAGCGCGCTGGCCCGGAGGTCGAACGTGTCCCGCACGGACTGCGAATAGGACAGCTTCAACTCATAGAAGGACTTGGGGGAGAGCGAGTGCGTCAGGCTGACGTAGCCCAGGCGCTCCTGGTCTTTATACTTTCCCGCCGGGGAGGGGTCCACCAGAAACAGGTTCTTCCCGTTGTCGCTCAGGTTGAGCGCGCCCCCGGAGGTGGGGCCGGTGAAGTTCCCCGTGCCTCGCTGCAGGATCCCCCCCACCCGGACCTTGAGGTTGGGGGAGACCGCGTAGGCGATCTTGAAGGTGGTGTTGTAGTTGGTCGGGGTCACCAGGAACGTCTGCGGGGTGGACCGGGCCGTGCGCGACCACTGCGCGCTGACGAAGAACGTGGCGTTCCGGCTCAGAGGGCCTGACAGGTTCCCCTCCACCCAGTGGCCCACGTTCTTGGTGTAGTCCCAACGGTTGTGCGCGGGCGCGACGCTCCCGTCCGGCAGGGTTACGGTCTCGGCCACCCACGTCTGGTCCTTCCACTTGTTGTTCCCCCGGTGGAGGGCCGAGTCGTAGACGTTGGGGCCCCAGTGCTGCTTGCCCGCCGGGCTGAACTGATAATCCACGAACCCGTGAACCTTCGGGTCCCCGTCCCGGCTGACGATGCTCACGATTCCGCCCTGGGAGTTGCCGTACTCCGCCTCCATCCCGCCCGTGATCACCGTCATCTCCTGGATGGCGCTCCGGTTGACCGACCGGAACTGCCGGTAGCCCTGGGAGTCGTTGTTGACCAGCTTCACGCCGTCCACGTAGTAGGTCACGTCCCCGGCGTCCCCGGCGCGGAAGGAGACCTCCCCGTCCAGGGACACGCCCCCCTGAAGCTCGATCAGCCCCTGCGCGGAGCGCACGATGGGGACGTTCAGGATGTCCTGCGCGGTCACCACGTACTTGCTGGTGGTCCTGTCCGGCTCCACGGGCGGGCGCTCGGCCTGGACGACCACCTCGCCCATCTGCACGGCCGTCTCTTTGAGCGTGAAGTTGAGGTCCGTGGTGTGGTCCGCCTGGATGCCGACGTTGGTCCTGGTCTCCCTGTCATACCCGATGATCGAGGCCGTCACCCGGTAGACCCCGGGGTCCAGGTTGATGATGAAGAAGTAGCCGTTGGCATCCGTGACCGAGCCTCGCTTGGTCCCCTCGATCACGACGCTCACGCCGGGCAGGGGGTCCCCCTTCACGTCTTTCACCACGCCGTTCAGCTTTCCTGTCGTGCCCGCGAAGGCCTGGCCGGCGACCAGGACCAGCGACAGGGCTGCGACGGTTAGCCATAAGCTTCTGCCTTTTGGCATTGCGGATTCCTCCTTTTCTGGAGAGGGTGGGGTTGGGGTTGAAACAGGGTTGCGCAGGAATAAAAAGACTAAACAGTCTTTTTGTAGGTCCTTAAAAAAGACTAAACAGTCTTTTTATTTTTTTAAAGATAAAGATATGCCCCTTCGATGTCAACGGGGAAATGATAGATTTTCGTCATCTGGATTTACACCTGCAACCCCTGTGCCAGATCGAGGGGAAGGATCATAGGTTTGTCGGATATAAATATAAGAGTGTAAGAAATAATCGCTTACATGATAAAAGGGGAGGGTGGGCTGAGAAGATGTCGGGAGAGACCGCCGGGTCAAAGCGGGACATGCCTGTCCCATCCCCGCAATGCCCGTGTCACACGTGTCACACCCCTGAAGGTTCAGATTTGGGTCCCCATTGGGGTCAGCAATTGGTATATTAGCGGGGAGACCTCACCCTCCCCCAAGCCTGTGGATAAGGCACTTGACCGCCCCACCTGTCGCTCCCATGAGGTCGCGACCCGCTTCCCTCCCTCCCTCTCCGTATACGGAGAGAGGGTGGTGGAACGCGACCTCATGGGAGCGTTTGGCGGCGTGGGGGGTTGGGGGTGGGTGAGGTCCATTTGACCTACTTCTTAAACAGTTCCCCGTAGGGGGTGGCGCAGAAGGCGTTGAAGTCGATCTCCTCCTGGCGCACGTAGCCCCGGTGGGGGAGCCGGCCGCGCACGGCGAGGTCGGCCACGGAGGCCACGCTGGAGGCCGTAATGATCTGAATGGCGGACCGGCGCCGGCCGCAGAGTTCGCCGTGTCGCACGGTCTTGGCGTAGGTCTGCTGCGTGAGGAGGCCCTGCTTCGCGCCGACCACGGACACCAGGGCCACGACCCTGTCCTGCTGCGTGGTGGGCACGGCGGACTCCAGGATCTGCTTGAGGATCGTCCGATATTCGTTGAGCTTCAGGTCGAAGAGCAGGAACTTCATCAGGTCCCGGTGGCCGAGGTAGCGGATGGTCTTGTAGTTCAGGTCCTGCACCTTCCCCTCCATCGAGCTGGCCAGGGTCCCCAGCCCCCCGGAGGTGTTGAACGCCTCATACTCCACGCCGTCGATGATCAGGCGCTCGTAGCCCTCCAGGGGCTCCAGCGTCTGGAGCCGGCCCTTCACGAGGGCCTCGCAGGGGTTGCCGTATTCGTTGATGAGTCCGTCGGTGCTCCAGGTCAGGTTGTACTTGAGGGCGTTCGTGGGGTTTTCGGGGAGCGCGCCGACGCGCAGGTGGGCCTTCTCGACGGTCTCGTAGTCCTGCATGATGTGGCTGGCCACGATCTGGATGAAGCCCGGCGCAATGCCGCACCGGGGGACGAAGTAGTTAGGGGCGTCGCGGGCCATCTCCTCGATGCGGTTGCCGGTCTCCACGTCCTCGGACAGGTCGAGGTAGCTGACGCCTGCCTGGCAGGCGGCGCGGGCGATGGGCAGGTTGCAGTAGTGCGGGCAGCAGTTGATCACGAGGGACTTGTCTTCGAGCGCCCTGAGCAGGGCCTTTTCGTCGTTCACGTCGAGCTGCGCGGCCTCCGCCGCTCCGCCGGAAGCGCCCGCCTCTGCGCGCCTCAGGTCGAGGTCGTAGACTGAGACGCGGTACTGCCTGGCGAGCAGGGCGATCACCAGTTCGCCGATCTTCCCCCCGCCGATCACGGCGATGTGATGTTCAGCGTTCATAACACATTTGGAAATTTTGGCGACCATCGGCCCAGGGTCGGTCGGTTTATTTGTAGGCTGTAGGGGCGGGGCATGCCCCGCCCTGCGAGCCTGTATGACAGGGCCGATGGGCGAGGCGTGCCTCGCCCCTACACCTATTCTGAAACCGCACGATTCTGGGCCAGATGGCGCCAAGTGTGCAGGTCGTAATGAAAAGATAGTAACTTTGTCAACCGGAATCAACACCGCGAGGAGGTCGCACATGGCATCGGAAAAGGGTTTTGAGGCGCTCCACCGGGAGGCGCTGGTGGTCGACTCCCACAACGACACCGTCGTGTCGCACATCCGGCGGGGGAACCTGGGGCTGGACGGGCTCCCGGCGAAGGACCGGGAGCGGCGGAACGGGACCGTGGCCTTCTTGCGGGGGATGTTCGACGCGGCCACGCGGCAGGGGGAGGCGCAGATCGACTTCCCGAAGATGCGGGCCGGGGGGGTCGACGCCGCTTTTTTTGCAGTGGACGTGACGCGGGCGTGGAAGAACTACCTGACCTACGCGCTGGATGCGCTGGGGTATTTTGAGGAGGAGGTGGAGCGGCTTGAGGGGGAGGCGCTGATCGCCCGGTCGGCGGGGGACGTCCTGCGCGCGAAGCAGGATGGGAGGCTGGCCGCGATCCTCGTCGTGGAGAACAGCGACGGGCTGGAGGGGAGCCTGAACGTCCTGCGGATGCTGCATCGCGTGGGGGTCCGGTCCATCGGGCTGACCCACAACCCCAGGAGCTGGGCCGCGGACGGGAATGGGGAGGGGAGCGGCGGGAGTGGGCTGACGCAGTTCGGGAGAAGGCTCGTGGAGGAGATGAACCGGCTGGGGGTGCTCGTAGACGTGTCGCACATCGGCGAGCGCGGGTTCCGGGACGTGATGGAGGTGACGAGGCGGCCCGTGATCGCCTCGCACAGCAACTGCAAGGCGGTCTGCGACCACCCGCGCAACTTGGATGACAGGCAGATCGTGGCCCTGGCGAACAACGGCGGGGTGATGGGCGTGACGTTCGTGCCGGGGTTCGTGGACGCGCAGGCCCCCACGCTGGAGCGGCTGCTGGACCACGTGGACCACGCCGTGAAGCTCGTGGGGCCGGACCACGTGGGGATCGGGTCGGACTTCGACGGAGGGGGCACGGCCCTGAAGGACGCGACGGAGTTCCCCCGGATCACGGAGGGATTACTGAGAAGGGGTTACGGCGAGGGGGATGTGAGGAAGATATTAGGGGAAAATCATCTGCGGGTACTAAAAGAGGCGATTGGATGACCCCTCCCCCGTCCCCTCCCCCACAGGGGGAGGGGAGAAGACATGCCTGTTCCCCCTTCCCCTTCGGGGAAGGGGGTTAGGGGGTTGGGTCTGCTTCTCAGAAGTAGATCGTAAACCGCGTCGGTCCGCCCGGTCCCCCGTCCAGGGAGAAGTCGAATCCGTGCCGGCTCAGGACCTCCTGGACCAGGGTGAGGCCGATGCCCTGGCCGTTCGGTTTGGTGCTGAAGAAGGGGGTGAACAGGTTTGGCCGGACCTCCGGCGCGATGCCGCACCCCGTGTCCTCCACGGCGACGAATTCCCTCCCGCCTTTTTTCCCCATTCGGATCGTGATGCCCCCGCCCTCCCCGATGGCCTCTACGGCGTTTTTCAGGACGTTGAGAAAGACCTGTTCCATCTGATTCTTGTCCATCGAGAAGGGGGGGAGGGGTTCCTGGATGTCCCACGCCCAGGCGATCCGTCTCCGCTGGCTCTCGGCGCTCATCAGGAAGGCGATGTCTCTCAGGAGCCGCTCCACGTCGCACGGCCTGCGCTCGGGAGGGGGGAGCCGGACCACCTCGGCGAAGCCCTTCATGAAGGCGTTCAGGTGGTCGGTCCGGGAGATGGCGACCCGGAGCGCGGTCTCAAAGTCCCTGCGGTCCTCGTCGCGGAGCTGGTCTCCGTAGGTCAGGCAGGAGTGGAGGAGGGACCCGGCCGCGCCGAGGGAGTTGTGGACCTCGTGGGACATCAGGCGGATCAGTTTCTCGTAGGCCGCCTTCTCCGACTGCCTCAGCTCCTCCGTCAGCTCCTCCATCAGGATGAAGGGCCGGGGGAACCCCCGGTCCAGAAACTGGGATTTCTGACACTTCACCCGCCGCCGGCCCTGGAGCGGGATCACCCGCGATTCGCCGACCTGGAGGCGACTCAGGGCATCCGTGAAAGGTGTCTGGAGCGCAGACAGTTTTTGGCCGGCCAGGGCCTCTGCGGGCGACTGGAGCATCCGCCCCGCAGCCGGGTTGACCAGGGCGATGCGCTCGTCGAAGTCGAAGGTGAGGACGCCGGAGGGGGAGGCGTGGAGGACTCTGTCCAGAAAGGAGTGCTGCTCCTGAAGCCGGATGCGCTCCTCCCGCAGGTGGTCGATCATCCGGTTGTAGACCCGGATCAGCCGGTCGATCTCAGGTTGCCCCACCTCCCGGAACCGGCAGGTGAAGTCGCTCTCGTCGATCAGCTCCGTCCCGGTCCGAATGAGGTCCAGAGGGGCAAAGAGGGCCTGGATGAATCTGATCCCGCAGATCAGGGAGAGGACAAAGAACGCCTCCACGGCCAGGAGATAGGCGCGATTTTCCGCCAGGAAGAGGAGGGCCGAGGCCGCGAAGGCGAGGTGGATCAGGCCCAGGTAGAGGATGAATTTGTGGCGCAGGGTCACGGCTGGATTCCGTACTTTTCAAACCGTCTATACAGCGCGGCCCGGCTCAGGCCGAGGGCCTCGGCGACCCTGCTGATGTGGCCCTGAAAGTGGTCCATGCACTTGAGGATCATGGCCTTTTCGATCTCATCGAGGGTCATGCTCCCGACGGCGGGGAGAAGGGACCTGCGGCCTTCGTCGGACTGGGCGCTCAGGGCGCGCTCGAAGTCCTCGACCTCCAGGATGTCCCCGCCGGCCATCAGGACGGTCCTCTCGATCACCTGCCTGAGCTGCCGGACGTTGCCGGGCCAGGATAGCCCTCTCAGCCACCTCAGGGCGGCCTCGCCGATCGCGAGGCCGTTCCGGCGATAGACGTTTCCGATGCCTTGCAGGAAATGGCCCGCGAGGAGGGGGATGTCGTCGGGCCGCTCTCGCAGAGGAGGGAGGTGGACGGCGATCAGGTTCAGGCGGTAGAGGAGGTCTTCGCGGAAGTCCCCCTTTTCGACCAGGTCCGGCAGGTTGCGGTTGGTGGCCGAGATGACCCGCACGTCCACGGTTTGGGTGACGCTGGAGCCGAGGGGCTCGTAGGCGCGGTCCTGGAGCACGCGCAGGAGTTTGACCTGGCAGGCCGGGTCGAGGTCCCCGATCTCGTCCAGGAAAATGGTCCCGCGGTCCGCCAGGTCGAACCGGCCCCTCCGGTCCTGCCGGGCGTCCGTGAACGCGCCTTTGATGTGGCCGAACATCTCGCTCTCGAACAGGGTGGAAGGGAGGCCGCCCAGGTTCACCTTGACGAAGGGGGCGTCCCTGCGGGGGCTGTTCCGGTGGATGGCCTCCGCGACCTCCTCCTTGCCGGTCCCGCTCTCGCCGGTGATCAGGACGGAGGCGTCCGTGGGGCTGACGCGCCCGATGAGGTCGAGGACCTTGAGAAATTTGGGGTCACGTCCGATCAGACTGTGAAAGTCGTGGCGGGCGTCCAATTCCTCCCGCGTGGGCGTCCGGTCGTGGATGGGGGAGGTCGCGGCGGTCAGGCTCAGGGCGGTCCTGACGGACTGCAGGAGCTGGGGGTTGGACCAGGGCTTGGTGATGAAGTCCGTTGCACCGGACTGGATGCCCTTGACCGCGAGGGGGATGGACCCCCAGGCGGTGATCAGGATAACGGGGACGCGCGGCGTGCGGGCCTTGATCTCTTTGAGCAGGGCCAGCCCCTCCTCGCCGGTGGTCCGGCGGGAGAAGTTCATGTCCTGGAGGACCAGGTCGAATCGCTCGCGCTCGATCAGCCGCAGGGCCTCGGCGGGGGATGCGGCGGACCGGGACGAATGGCCGGCCTGCTTGAGCAGGAGGGCCAGCGAGGCGGTGATGGAGGGGTCGTCGTCGATGAGGAGGATCATACCTATCCCCCCAGCCCCCTTTCCTGAAGGAAAGGGGGAGCAGGTGGCCTTTTCCGCTCCCTCGGAAAAAGACCGGGAAAAGGACCTCCCCTCTCCTTCAGGAGAGGGGCCGGGGGAGAGGTCTCTTCGGGGCCGGGGGAGAGGTCTACTCATAATGCAGCGCCTCTGCGGGGTGGACCTTCGTGGCCAGGCGCGCCGGGTAGA
>CAYRZX010000258.1:0-10296 GCA_964428665.1 uncultured Gemmatimonas sp. | reverse complement strand
TTATATGAAATTCGCCTGCGACTTAGAGAGGTTCAAATTTTTATACGGAATAGAAGAGAGACGTGGGAAAAGGGGGGAGAGTGTTGTAAAAATGCAGCGATTTGGGCAGGGAGAGAGGCTAAAACAGGTTCAGGCAGCCTGTGGATTCAGGACTGAAAAACTTCAATAAACTGAATTTTTATTTATATTTATTTTCAAAAGCATGGTTCTTAAAGGCAAGTTTGATTAATATGTGCAGCAGTGCTGTATTATAAAAGCACCGTTCCCATCCCTCAGATGAACCGAACAAAAAAGGAGGCGCTGCGCCCGAAGGGTGCGGACGGCTCTCCTCCGAACCGCCCTGCTGCCCTCCGGGGAGCGCCCCCTGTTCGTCGGTCCCGGCAAGGGGCCCTGTCACTCCAGCACAGACCCCTCTTTCTCCACCCTGGCGTAGACCTGCGCGAACTCCTTCGATCCGTCGTCTTCCCAGACCTCCAGCCTGAGCCCCCGGATGTTGCCCTCGGGAAAGCCCAGCAGCCGGCTGACGCCGGGGAAGGAGGGGGTGTAGAGCTTGTGCCCGCCCGCCAGGTGCAGCACCCCCAGGTGGCGCGGGATGGCCGTGGGCCTGTTGGCCGCGGCCCTGGCCAGGGCCGCCTCGTCCACCTCCACGCCTAATCCCGGCGCCTCCGGCACGGGCGAGCACCCCTCGACCACCGGAAGGCGCGCCTTCGTGACATCCTCTTCGTACTGATCGTCCAGATTGATCGAATGCGACACCGTGGGCAGCACCGCGGCCAGGTGCATGGCCATCGCCTTGGTGAGCGTCCCCCCCGTGAGCTGAACCACCGTGGAGACATTGGCCTCCGCGCAGGCGAACCCCCGCGCCATCGAGACCCCGATGCCCACCTCCCCGACCATGTAGGCGTCGGCGCAGCCCCGCATCATCTCCTGCCCGCCCCCCAGTTGCGGGACGTGCATCAGGATGGGCAGCCGGGTCTTCTCGCGCAGCCGGCGCCAGCCGTCGATGTCGTTCAGCTTCAGAGGGTCCTCGATCATGCCCACCACGCGCGACTTCTCCAGCTCGTGGACGAGGCGCAGCACGGCCGTCAGCCCCCGGTTGTGGTTGAAGTCGTAGTGCATCCAGAACCCCTCCGGCGCCACCGCCTCGACGGCCCGGTTCTGCTCCAGCACGTCGTAGTACTCGCAGGTGTGCATCTTGAAGATCTTGTAGCCCTGAGCCGCGGCCCGCTGGACCTCCCGGCCCAGGTCCTCCGGCGAGGCCGGGCGGGTCCAGGCCGCCACGGGCACGCGGTCGCGCACCTTCTGGCCCATCAGCCTGTAGGCCGGCGCCTCCAGGTGCTTGCCCATGGCGTCGTAGAGGGCCCCCATCAGGCCGGTGTTCAGGTTGGCGTTCAGGAAATCGAAGGGGCTCCGGCCGATGAGAGACTCCACGCTCGACCGGGGCGGGGCCTCGCACCGGGCGTCGCCGTACCCGACGACGCCGTTGTCGGCCTTCACCTTGAAGATCGTCCGGCGGTTGATGTCCCGGAAGCGGGCCTTCTGGTCCGCGTTGCGCTCGGCGATGCGCGGGAAGATCGGAATGACCTCGATGTCCACGATTTTCACGGGCGGCGCTCCTCTGTTTGAACGATCCTGTGGGCTACCGTTTCTTCTTCGTTTTGGCCTGGATGGCCCTCTGCAGGGCATCCCTCTCCTTTTCGGCCTCCGCCAGCTCCCTCTCGGCCTCCGCCAGCTCAGCGGCCACGGAGCGCTCCTCCTCCCTCTCCTTCTCGTTGGACGCCATCATCCTCTGGACCTGGGCCTCGATGTCCGAGATCCTGCGGGACAGCGCGAGCGACCTCTTCTGAAAGTCGTTGATGATGGGGACGAGGAACATCCCCGTCGCGAGCGTGACAACGATGGATACCCAGTCCATAACGCCTTTCGCTCACGCTTGAGCGTCCTTGGTCCTGGAGATCAGGTCCTTCGCGATCTGCATCTCGCGCTCCTCCAGCTCCTCCAGCTCCTTGAGTTCCGGCTTCAGCCTTTCGATCAGCCCCCGGGTCTCCTCCAGCCGCCGACGGGCCCCCGCCAGGTTTCGGGTCGCGATGGCCAGGCTGTTCTGGATGACCTTGTTCTCGGACCTCAGAGCGGTGAGATGCTTCTCCCGCTCGGACAGCCTCAGGTTCATCTCCGTGACGGCCCTCGCCGTGTAATACTTCGACGCGATGACGGCCAGAATGACCAGAAACCAGATGAGCCAGATCCCCATAAAACGCCCGCCATAAGACCGACCCCCTGAGCCTCGACGTTCAAGTAAATGACGATCTCGAAGAGTTACATCATAAGCGCCCATAAGGGCATTGTCAAGCAGAATCGCCGGGTTATCTGCGGGCCTTTTTCAAGGGCGTGGATCACTCCGTGTATGCGATCCTTTTTTGCCCTTGAAAAAGAGAGTCAATACCCGTAAATTTTAGAACATGTCCACAAGAAAGGGCTGCTCAAACTCCGTCATGCAGGGTGAACCGTTGTGACGACTCCGACGCCTAAAGGCGTCGGCTTCTCAGGCAACGTAGACCTTGCTGCGTCCGCGTTAGCGCCTGACCGCTCCGTCCAAGCGGGATCAAAGCTAATCTGAGAATATTCCGGGCTGCGTTGACGTCTCGATCTTCTATCAGCCCACAGGCAGGACAGGCATGAATCCTCACCCTCAACACCTTCGGCACAACCTCACCGCATCCGCTGCACATCTGCGAGGTGTTGCGCGGGTTCACAGTCACAACCTGGCTACCAGCATTTTCAGCTTTGTAGTCAAGCAGTTGTCGGAACTCGCCCAGGCCCGCATCGTGCGCGCTCAGGGAAAGGTGACGGTTCTGCGTGAGGAAGTTCAGGGTCAAACCTTCGACCGCAATCAGGCTGTACGTGTCGGCCATGTGCCGGGTAGCCTTGTGCCAGAAATCGGAACGCTGGTTGGCGATCCGCTCATACAGCCTTGCGACCTGCCGGGCGGCCTTCCGTCGCCGATTGCTCCCCTTCTTGCGCCGGGACAGCCGACGTTGGACAATCCGCAGCTTGCGGAGATTGCCCCGCATCCAACGCGGGTTATCGACCGTCGTGCCGTCGGACAGGGCCAGAAGGCTTTTGAGGCCCACGTCCACGCCGACCGCCAGGCCGTCATGGATAACCGGCTCAGGGTCGGGCATATCCAGCGACAGGCAGATGTACCAGGCATCGAGAGACCGCTTGAGGATGACGTGCTTGATCTCGGAAGGATCGGGGATCGGACGATGATACTTGACCTTGATCTCGCCCACGTTCTGCACGTAGAACCAGGTTCGGCCCTTGCCGTCCGTCTTCAGCTTGCAGCCGTCGCCGTGCCGGTACTCCAGGCTGTGAAACCGGTTACGGCCCTTGAAACGGGGAAAGCCGGGCTTCTCCCCCACTTTCAGGCGGCGGAAGAAGGCGGAGAAACTCTTGTCCAGGCGACGAAGCATCTGCTGTACGCTGGTCGCATTGAGTTTGCCCAACGTCTCAGGATTGGCGTTGCGCTCATCCCGGAAATGCGCCCACTGCTTTTCATAGCTGATGCCCTTGCCGGTGTCCTGATACGTCTTGATCCTCTGTTCCAGGGCCGCGTTGTAGAGGTTGCGCCCCTGCCAGAGCAGAAAGTCCAGGGTCTTTTCCTGTGCGCGATTGGGGTAGAGTCTGTATTTGTAGGTTCGCTTCATCAGTAGGTCAAGAGAAAGGAGGGCGCGGCTTCCTCTGTCGCGTAAACGCGACAGTCCCCGCCGCGAAATTCCTTATGGAAGACGAACGACGCACGCGCCCGGTGAACCTCGAAGAGGTCCACCGCAAGATGGAACAGTTCCTGTCCCACATCAGCCGGTCCGGCGGGGCAGGGTCCCGGTTCTCCGCCTGCCTCTGGGAGCCCCCCATCGACGTCTACGAGACCGATGATGACCTCGTCGTGCTGTGTGAGCTGCCGGGCATCGACCGGGACCGGGTCGAACTCATCGCCGAGGGACAGACGCTGACCATCCGGGGGGAGCGGCGCAGGGCCACGACCGGGTCGGAACGGCGCTACCATCGGATAGAGGTCTGCTTCGGGGGGTTTGAGCGGATGATCGACCTCCCGGCCGATGTGGATGCCGCCTCTGCCAGGGCGGCCTACCGGGACGGTTTTCTCCACGTCGCCTTTCGCAAGGTCCGCGCAGACCGGTCGCCTCGCACGATCATCGTGACGGAAGAATAGGGGCGCGATTTATCGCGCCCATCTGATCCGAGAACGAGGTATACCCATGCCCACCGAAAAGAACGGAGGAAGCGAGGAGCGCATCCCCATCCCCGAGGCGCTCCCCCTCCTGCCGTCCGGCGACGCCGTGATCTACCCCTACATGCTCTTCCCGTTCGTCGTCGCATCCCCGGAGTGGGTGCGGGCCGTGGACGCGGCGGTGACGGCGGAGAACAAGATGGTGGGGCTGTTCGCCCTGAAAGACCCGGAGCAGCCGCCGGCCCCGGAGAACCTCCGCCCCATCGGGACCGTCGCCGTCATCGCCCGGATGCTCCGTCTGCCCAACAACGCGGTCCAGCTCCTGATCCAGGGCGTCTCTCGCATCCGGCTGATCGAGGTGACGGACCGGGACCCCTACCTCAGGGGCCGCGTGGAGCGGGCCGAAGAGCAGGAGGAGCAGACCGTCGAGCTGGAGGCCCTGGCGCGCAACGCCGTGGGGCTGTTCCAGAAGGCCGTCTCCCTGGCCCCCAACCTCTCCGAAGAGCTGGGGGCGGCCGTGGCCTCGCTGCCCGGCGCGGGCGCGCAGGCCGACTTCATCGCCTCTCACATCAACCTGAGCCTCGCCGAGCGCCAGGCCATCCTGGAGGCCCTGAACGTCGCGGAGCGCCTCCGGCTGCTCACCGGCTTCCTGAACCGCGAGCTGGAGATCCTGGAGCTGGGGAGCAAGATCCAGTCCGAGGTGAAGGGGGAGATGGACAAGACCCAGCGGGACTACTACCTCCGCCAGCAGCTCAGGGCCATCCAGAAGGAACTGGGGGAGGTGGACGAGCAGGCCGCTGAGGCCAGCGAACTGCGCGAGCGGATCGAAAAGGCAGGCATGCCCCCGGAGGCCCGGAAAGAGGCCGACCGGGAGCTGGAGCGCATGTCCAGGATGCCCCCGGCGGCGGCGGAGTACTCCGTCATCCGGTCCTACCTCGAGTGGCTGATCACCGTGCCCTGGACGGCCAGCACCCAGGACCACCTGAACGTCGCGGAGGCGAAGAAGACCCTGGATGAGGATCACTACGGCCTCCGGAGGCCCAAGGACCGCATCCTCGAATACCTCGCCGTCCGGAGGCTCAAGCCCGACATGAAGGGCCCCATCCTCTGCTTCGCCGGCCCTCCCGGCACCGGCAAGACCTCCCTCGGCCAGTCCATCGCGCGCGCCCTGGGCCGAAAATTCGTCCGCGTCTCCCTGGGCGGCGTCCACGACGAGGCGGACATCCGGGGCCACCGCCGGACCTACATCGGCGCGATGCCGGGGCGCATCATCCAGGGCCTCCGCCGGGCAGAGTCCCACAACCCGGTCTTCATGCTCGACGAGATCGACAAGATGGGGCAGGACTTCCGGGGCGACCCCGCCGCCGCCCTGCTCGAGGTGCTCGACCCCCAGCAGAACAGCGCCTTTCTGGACCACTACCTCGACGTGCCCTTCGACCTGTCGAAGGTCATGTTCATCACCACGGCCAACGTCCTCCACACCATCCCCCCGGCCCTGCTCGACCGGATGGAGGTGCTGGAGCTTTCGGGCTACACCGAGCCGGAGAAGCTGGAGATCGCCCGTCGCTACCTCCTCCCCAGGCAGTTCGCCGAGCACGGCCTCTCCGCAGAGACGCTCGTCATCGCCGACGACGCCCTCACGGGCATCATCCGGAACTACACGCGGGAGGCCGGCCTCCGCAACCTGGAGCGGGAGATCGGAACGGTCTGCCGGAAGGTCGCGAGGGAGATCGCGCAGGGAAAGACCGAGACCCTCCGCGTCTCCGGGAAGGACCTCCACGCCTACCTGGGCCCGGTCCGTTTCCGCTCGGAGGTCGCCGAGACCTCCGACGAGATCGGCGTCGTGACGGGCCTGGCCGTCACCGGCGCGGGGGGGGAGGTGCTCTTCGTGGAGGTGGTGACCGTGCCAGGGAGAGGGGGGCTGATCCTCACCGGCCAGCTCGGCGACGTCATGCGGGAGTCCGCGCAGGCGGCCCTCACCTACATCCGGAGCCGCGCCAGACCCCTCGGCCTGACCCCTTCGGCCCTGCAAAAGCTCGACATCCACATCCACATCCCGGCCGGGGCCGTGCCCAAGGACGGCCCCTCAGCCGGAGTCACGATGACCACGGCCCTGGCGTCCGCCCTGACCAAGCGCCCCGCGCGCCGGGACGTGGCCATGACCGGCGAGGTGACCCTGCGCGGAAAGGTCCTCCCCATCGGCGGGGTGCGCGACAAGGTCCTGGCCGCCCACCGGGCGGGCATCCGGACGGTCATCCTGCCCGCGGAGAACGAGAAGGACATCGAGGATATCCCCGAACACGTCCGGAACGACCTGCGGTTCGTGTTTGCCGATCACATGGACCGGGTGCTGAACGAGGCCCTGCGCCCGGAGACGGCCCAGGAGAAGGTCGAGCTGGTGGTGGCGGCGTGAGACCTCACCCACCCCCTGACCCCCTCCCTCTCCCGCGGGAGAGGGAGGGGGAACCAAGCGCCTGTCCTCTTAGGTTGGGGGAGGGTGAGGTCTTTACTTTTTCCTCCGGATCAGGCTCGTGTGCAGCCATCCCATCGCGTTGTCCTGGTCCACCAGCACCTTCACCCATTCCCCCGACGTGGCCACGACCGTGACGGTCTGTCCTCCGGAGAGCTTCGCGATCACCCCGTAGTTGGTCCCCGGCCCTTTCCGGAGGTTGATCCTTCGGTTGACCACCACCGCCGGATAGGCGTAGACCACCTTCTCCTCGAAGGTCGCCGTGTCCACAGGGGCGCTCTTCGACGGGGGCTGAGCGGTCTCCATCTCCTGCTCCTTCGCGCCGGATTTCGTGGAGGCGCAGCCCCACCAGGGCATTGCAAAGGCCAGAACAGCCAGAAAAAAAGCGGCGAATGGCCTCGTCGAATGCCTCAACCCCCTTGATCCCGAGAAAATGCTCATGCCATCTTCCACCTCAATCCAGACGGTCCTTCGCACGCCCTTCGGCGACCTGACCCTCTTCTGTGAGCAGGAGACCCTGACGGCCATCCAGTTCGGCCCGTACCGCCGCGACCGCGCCGTGCAGGGAATCCGGGTCGAGCGCGGAGCCCCGCCGACGCGAGCCGCCCGCGCCCTCATCGACGACCTGACCCGCTACTTCTCCGGCATCCCCACCGACTTCTCCACCCCCCTCGACCTGAGCCGCCACACCGACTTTCAGCGGGCCGTCTGGAAAGCGATCCAGGCCATCCCCTACGGTCGCACGACCACCTACGGCCAGCTCGCCGCCGACCTGGGCGACCGCAACGCCGCGCGGGCCGTGGGCGCGGCCCTCGGCCAGAACCCCTTCCCCATCCTCATCCCCTGCCACCGCGCCGTCGGCTCGGACGGCTCTCTCACCGGCTTTGGTGGCGGCCTGGAGTGGAAGCGCGCCCTGCTCAGCCTGGAGAGCGGGCAGAGAGAGATGTTTTAAGTGCAGGGGCGCGGCATAGCCGCGCCCCTGCACTCACACCCCCACAATATAGTAAGTCAGCCACCCCTCGGTCGGATTCCGGAAGTGGTACGCCGTCCCCGCCGGGAGGTGAATCATGTCCCCCTCCGCGACGCGCTGCTCGTCTCCCTTCGCGACCAGCGTCCCCTCCCCCTCCAGGACGTAATAGACCTGTTCAAGGTCCTTGCAGGCGCGCTCCGCCGACCGGCCCCGGGGCTGCACGGCCTCCCGGTCCACGAACGCCATGCCCCTTAGCGCCCCGCCCTCCCCTTCCCGGCCCAGCAGCCGCCACCGGACCGCCCCGGCCCCGTCCCCCTCCGGGGCCACACCCCGCCAGTTCCGGACGGCGCACGCCCCCCCTGTCCCCTCCACCCCCGCGCTGATGACGTGGTGCTCCACCCACGCCTCCCCGGTGTTGAACATCTGGTGCGGCACGTCCGTCGGCAGGTAGACCGCATCCCCCTCCTCCACAGGATACCGCCGCTCCCCGCAGAGCGCCTCTCCCCTGCCGGAGATGATATAATAGACCTGCTCCTGGTGGTGGTGCTGATGGTGGTCCGAGGTCTTCCGCCCCTGCAGGGCGTGCCGGGCGAACCCCCTCAGCCTCTCCAGACAGAACAGAGGATTCGGTTCTCCGCCCTTCCTGAGACGCAGGCCACCCCACACGATGGCGCTCATGTGATTCACCTTTGGCTCCTCGTCCCGCCAGTTCCGAATCAGGGACATGAAAGTCCTCCTCTCTATTCCTGCGTTCCCGACCTGAGTCGCTTCGCCAGGTCATCCGTAAAGGTCAGCACAAAGCGCGCATCCGCCTTCGCCTGCTCTGCTTGCTCCTGAGTGAAGTCCTGTTCCATGTAGAAGGCCGGCGCCCGGTCCCGCGCCAGGTAGGACGAGATCGCCTTGATCCGCTCAACGCGGTCGGCATCGAGTTCCAGACGCTTGGCTGCGACGGCCTCCGCAAAGGCGTCCCCCACGTCGTGACGCCTGGGATATTCTGCGCCGAGGGCTTTCAGAAGCCCCTTCAGGCAAAGCTCCACGACCTCCTGCGCCCGGCGCACGACGAGGTTCCAGTGCCGGCGCTCGTAGGCCCTGTCCAGTTCTTCCTGAAGGATGTGAGCCTCCGAAATCAGCTTTTCAGCCGTCTCGTGATTGTTCAAAGCTCGATCACCTCGCCCGGCTTCCAGTCCGGCTTCAGATCCCAGTGCCAGGAGCCGTCCGTATGCAGGACCTTCTTCGCCCCCAGTTCGCGCAGCCGGTCGCGCAGCCGGTCCAGCCGGTCGCGCAGGACTCCCGTGTCATAGAGCAAAACGCCGTGATCCAGGATATCCAGGAGGATCAACGGCCGATCCTCCATATCCTTCGGGGTCATAAAAATGGGATAGGGGTCGGGGCGCAACCCTTTTGCCATGAGATCGACGACAAGAGGTTCACTTTCCAGCTCCCGGAGCAGCTGGACAAAACGACGCATCGTGTCAGCGCCGGTGCGGGCCACGACCACCAGCAGGTCGATGTCGCTGTCGGGCCTCGCCTGCCCCCTGGCCACGGACCCGAACAGGGCGCACGCGAGCGCCTCCTCCTTGGCAAGCCGCTCCCGCATCCGGTCGATGAGAAGACCGAGATAACGGCGGTAAGTTTCGTATCCAATGGAATCATTCACGGGAATCTACTCCCGGAGGGGAATATCGGCCACAGAAGCACACAGAAGGACACTGAAGAATTTAACCCTTCCGTGAATTTCCTTGTGATTCCGGGGCTGTTCGGAAGATCACCCGAAATAGCTGGACCCGATCGCCGCCGGGGGGACGCGCTCAATGGGGTCCTCAGAGGCGACCTCGAAGGCAAACCCGATGGGTGCAGGGCCTAGGTCGTCGAACCGGGCGTTGTAGGTGGTTGCGCCCCACCGGGGGCCAGCGGCGACCGCGTCGAAGGCCTCGAAGGCCTCCTGCTCCCGGTTGAAGCGCAGGCGCCCGAGCATCCTCAGGTCCACCCCCCGGGGCCTGTCCACCACCCGCTCATTGAAGGGGTTGACGTCAAAGGTGGGCGCGGCCTCGTTTCTGACCTCCCCCTCCAGGCGGAGATGGATATGCCCGGAGGTGACCCGTTCGACGACGAGCGCCACGTCCGCCTTCTGAATGTCCTCCTCGCGCCAGCGGGGGGACTGGCCCCGAACCGTGTCGATGAGGTGACACCTGGCGATGCGCCTCCCGAAAAACCTCGGCGCGGGACAGGACCGACCCGGTTGCGGGTCAACGGGGATCAGAGACCTCACCTCGTCCCGGGTGAACCAGGCGAAGTCGATGTTGTACCGGGGGTCGGCCTCGCCGGACTCCCGCGGCAGGTCCCGGACACTGACTTTTAACACGAGTTACGCAGTAGCGTAGGAGTGGTATAGAAAAAAGGGGCGATTTGCTCCGGATGATGTATTTTGGGAAGTGGAATCACAAAACATCATTTGGAGGATCGCCCGATGCCTAAGATTGCCAAAAAGAGTCGTAAACGCAAGTCCAAAGTGCCTCCGACGCCCTACGAAGTCGGCGGCGCTGCGGCAGCCACAGCCGTTGTAGGGTTGGTCTATTGCAGCCTGGAAGGGTTGCGATTTTTGAACTG
>CAYRZX010000257.1:0-10310 GCA_964428665.1 uncultured Gemmatimonas sp. | reverse complement strand
TTCTATTCCGTATAAAAATTTGAACCTCTCTAAGTCGCAGGCGAATTTCATATAAGTATTCGAATTCGTTGCAGATATACCCATGACGTGTTTTGGCGAGAGGCCGGTCTCAGGGTTGTTCCCCCCTTCCGGCTGGCATACGCTTTGATCATGGGTGGAAGGACGTGTCGCAACGGTCGCCAAAGTCGAAATCAGAGGCCGGAAGATTCCCTCGGTTCGTTCCTCTCTGTTCAGGAGGTCTGCGTGTTTAAGCGATCCATCATCCAGACGGTCTGCACGGCGCTGGCGCTGGGCGGGGTGCTGGTCGGGTGCGGAGGGGTGAGCCAGCAGCCCCTTGCCCCTGGGCGTGCGGCCCCCCCGACGCTGTCGCCGTCGAAGGCGCTGCCCCGGGCGGCCAAGGCGGGCGTCTATATCCGTACGGACAGGGGATGGTTCTACCCGGATCAGGACGGCTCGCTGGCGCTCAGCTTTCCGCCGCCTCCCGATAATCGAACGGTTCGCGTGGAGCAGGCGACCTTCACGGTGGCGAAGGGGATGGTCAATCAGGAGGTTTATATCACGATGAAGGCCTCCACCGGCTCGCTCCTGAGCGACGTGGTGTTCGACTTCAGCCCCGACGGCCTGGCCTTTAACCCGCCGCTGGCCACGCTGACGGTTATCTTATCTGGACCTGTGAACTCGCAGCACCTGAAGGCCTACCATACCGATTCGACAGGTAAGAAGACGGTGGTTCCGCTCACCGTTACCCCCCTCGGTAAAAATCGGTGGCAGGTCGTCATCCAGGTCCCCGGCTTCTCCATCTATTCGTTGGGGGATGAGTTGATCCCGGAAGTTCTGGAGCCTTAAGTCTCGGACGGCAATATTGCAGGGTCTGAGATTGCGATTTGCGTCTTTGCATCTGTATCACCCCCATCAGCGTCACAGGGAGAGAAGCTGGTGTTAACGCATGGATCGAATTTAGATGCTCTGGTCCGGGACCTGACCGACTTCCAGAAGGAGATGGAGGTTGGGGACCTGCTCAAGACGGATGCCGTCCAGCCTCCCCCGATGGAGGAGAGGCTCAGGCAGATCGAGCAGGCCCTGGAGACCCTCAAGGGGCTCAGTCTGTCCAGCAAGGACGACGCACGGGACCTTCAACAACTCCTGAACATCGGGCACACCTACGAGCGGCTGTCGCACTTAGAGAAGGCCTGCGAGACCTACGAGGCGGCCCTGGGCATGGCCGAGCGGCTCGGAGACACAGGGACCCGCGCCACGCTGCTGCAGCGAATGGGGCGGGTGCTGTCGCGGTGGAACCGCTGGGCAGAGGCGCTGGACCACCTGGACCGCAGCCGGGAGGTCTACCGCGCCCTGGGCGACGCGCAGGGGCAGGCGCGCGTGCTGCTGAGCCGGGGCATCGCGCTGCACGAGCAGGGGGACTACGAGGCGGCGGCGACGGCCTACCGGGAGGCGCTGGACCTGGCGCAGGCGGCCGGGGACCAGAAGATCGTGGCCAACACGATCAACGGCCTGGCGGTCCTGGCCACCGTGCGGGGGGACTTCGACGAGGCCGTGAGCCGGTATCAGACCTGCCTGGGGATGTTTGAGGAGGCCGGGAACCAGGTGGGGCTGGCCAGGGCGTATCACAACCTGGGCATGACCCACGCGGACCGGCGGGACTGGAACGCCGCGATGGAGTGCTACGAGCAGGGATTCGAGATCGCCCGGGAGCACGGGATCTGGGATGTGATGGCCAACATCTACCTGAGCCGGGCGGAGCTGCTGCTGGAGCTGGGGGACAGCTCGATGGTGGCGCTCTGCTGCGCGCGGGCGCTGGACATCTACCGGAAGACGGAGAACCGGCTGGGGGAGGCCGACGCCTACCGGCTGATGGGGAGGCTGTTCACGCTGCGCAAACGGTGGTCCACGGCGCTAAGTCTGTTCCAGGACAGCATTCGCCTGAACGGGGAGTACGGCAGCCCCCTGAACCTGGCCGAGGCGCACCGGGACCTGGGGAAGATGCACGCGGTCAGGGGGCAGGCGGCGGAGGCGCGGGCGTCGTTCGAGGCGGCCCTGGCCGGGTTCCGGAAGCTGGGGGCGAGGGCGGACGCGGTCGAGGTGGAGCGTCTCGTCGCTGCCCAGAACGACTCCTGATACCCGCTCCGGCCTGAAGGTCTATGGCAAATGAGGAACATCTCAGGCTCCTCAAGCAGGGGACAGTGACCTGGAACGCGTGGCGAGCGGACAGCCCCCACCTGTGGCCGGACCTGCGCGAGGCGAACCTTGTGGGGATGGGTCTGCACGGGGCGGACCTTCGCACGACCAACCTGCGCGGGGCAGACCTCATCGGAGTGGACCTCTGCGAGGCGGACTTCAGGGGGGCGAACCTGCGCGGGGCGCACCTGAGCGGGGCGGACCTGCGCGAGGCGAATCTGATCGGGGTGATCCTCATCGAGGCGGATTTGAACCGGGCGGACCTGGGCCGGGCGCATCTGAGCGCCTCGAACCTGAGCCGGGCGAATCTCGTGGAGGCGGACCTGAGCCGGGCGAATCTGATCGGGGCGGATTTGCGCGAGGCGGATCTGAGGGGGACGAATCTGAGGGGGGCGAATCTGATCGGGGCAGACCTGAGTCGGGCGAATCTCGCGGGGACGGACCTGAGCCGGGCGGTCCTGTGGGGGGCTAAAGGGCTCTCCCGGGAACAGATGGACCAGACGTTCACGAATGGGAGAACCGTGCTCCCGATGCCCTCTTAAACAAAGGATGGTCGCCGTGCCCCTGCGTGTTCTGATCCTTGAAGACGATCCCGCAGACGCCGAGATGATGGCGCGTGAGCTGCGACGCGCCCAGTTCGACCCTGACTGGCGGCGGGTGGAGCGGGAGGAGGACTATCTGGCCCATCTAAGCCCGGCGCTGGACGTCATTCTGGCGGACTATCACCTGCCGGCGTTCGACGCGCTGGAGGCGCTGCGCCTGTTGCAGGAGCGAGGGCTGGACATTCCGTTCATCGTCGTCACCGGCGCCCTGGGCGATGAGGCGGCGGTGAGGTGCATCCAGCAGGGCGCGGCCGACTACCTGCTCAAGGACCGGATGGCTCGCCTGGGGCCGGCGGTGGCGCAGGCGCTGGGACAGAAGCGGCTTCGCGACGCCCGCAGGCGGATGGAGGAGGCGCAGCGGGAGGCGGAGCGGATACGGGTGCTCCTCGAGATGGCGGGCGCAGCCGCGCACGAGATCAACCAGCCCCTGACCGTGATCGTGGCGCGCGCGGAACTTCTTTTGAATGGGATGCCGCCCGGCGCCCCCCTGCGGCGAGAGGTGGAGTCCATCTACGAGGCGAGCGAGAGGATCGGTGAGATTGTGCGCAAGATGCAGGGTATCCAGCAGTATATCACCAAACCCTACGCCCTGGGGGGGCAGATCATCGACTTTGAGGCGGCGTCGAAGGGGAGGTCCATCCCGGCCTGAATCGCACGGCAACGTCGGAGACCTTTCAACACACCCCGGCCCGGCGTCTCTCCCTGTAGCTGTCCCGGACCAGCTACAGGTGAGGGCACCGGGCCTCTTTTTGCTTGACGCCGCCCCTTTTCGTGCGTACACTGCCTTCTGAAAGGGATTCAGATGCGTCTCTGAACGCGCAACGGATAGACGATCCGACGCACAGGATCGGAGGGTATGCTGACCCGTTTCGACTATGCGGTGGTCTTTCTCTACTTCGTCCTGGTGGCGGGCATCGGGTGGGTCGCCCGCGGGCGGGTGAAGGGGCTGGACGACTACTTCGCCGGGGGGCACGGGGTTTCGTGGTGGATGGCCGGGATCTCCCATCACGTCTCGGGCTACAGCGCCTTCGCCTTCGTGGGCTACGCGGGCCTGGCCTACCGCGTGGGGTTCAACGTCTGGACGGTGTTCGCGCTGCCCTGCTTTTTCGCGATGGTGGCGGGGGCCTACGTCTGGGCGCCGCGCTGGGTGAGGCTGAGGGTGATCACGCCGGTGGAGTACCTGGAGGAAAGGTTCAACAACCTGGTGCGGCAGGTCATCGCGTGGAGCGGGATCGCGGTGAAGTTCGTGGACGAGGGGACGAAGCTCTACTCGCTGGCCAAGGTGATCCGGGCCTGCACCGGCCTCCCGCTGAAGGGCACGATCGTGGGGTCCGGCGTGGTGACGGTGCTCTACCTGCTGCTGGGCGGGCTCTGGGCGGAGCTTATGACGGACTTCGCGCAGTTTGTCGTGCAGTACTCGATCACGCTCCTTCTGGCCCCTGCCGCGCTGGCGGCGGTGGGGGGGTGGCGCGGGCTCTGGACGGGGCCGAAGGCGGTCCCGTTCCAGTTTTTCAGCCCGGCGTTCCCGCCCTCCCGGCTGTCGGTGTTCTTCTTCGTGGTGCTGCTGAGCTACAACGGCGGCACGTGGGGGCTGGCGCAGCGGTTCTACTCGATGGGGAAACCCGCCGAGGCGAAGCGGGCCGCGCTCCTGTCGGCGGCGCTCTACCTGCTGTATCCGCTCGCGCTCTACATCCCGGTCTGGGCGGCCCCTGTTCTGCTGGATGGGGTTCAGGACCCGGAGATGGCCTACATCGCCGTGGCCCAGCATCTGCTCCCGCAGATCGCGCCCGGCCTGCTGGGGCTGATGGTGGCTGCGATGTTCGCGGCGACGATGTCCATGGTGGACTCCAACCTGAACGCCCTGGCGGCGGTGTTCACCAAGGACATCTACGCCCGGACGCTGAACCGCACGGCCACGGAGGGGCAGTTGATGAGGGTCGGCCTCCTGGCCACGGTGGCCTTCGGGGCGGTGGCCATCGCCTGCGGCCTGGTGACGGACCGTCTGGGCGGGGCGTTCAAGACGATGATCGACTGGTACGCGGCGGTCCTGGGGCCGGTGTCGATCCCGCTGCTGTTCGGGATGCTGATCCCCCGGACGACCTGGCGCGGGGCGCTGCTGTCGTGGCTGGGGGGGTTCGCCGCGTTCGTGGTCTTCAAGTACTGGGCCACGGAGGCGGTCTGTCTGGCGCTGTCCGGGGAGGCGCCGGGCGAGGCGCTCGCGTGGACGGTGACCACGGGGGCGGAGTTGGGGATTGCGTTCGCGATCTTCTGTCTCGAAGGGTTCGTCGGAGAGCGGACGCCGGAGGAGCAACAGAGGGTGCGGGGTCTGTTCGACCGGCTCAGCGGCAGGACAGGGGGGGGACCTGATGCCGGCTGTGTTGAGCGGCAGGGTCTGCATCTTCGGCGCGGGGGGGCCGGTGGGCGCGGCTGCCGCAAAGGCCCTGAGGGATCATTACGCGCTCCGGCTGACGGACGCGCGCCCGATTGAGGAGGTCGTTAGGGAGGGGAGGCCGCAGTCCCCGCGCGCTCCGCTGCCGGAGGTCCTCGGCCCGCCCCACGAGGGCCGGGTCGTGGACGTGACGGACTATGCGCAGGCGCTGGACGCGGCGCAAGGGGTGGACGCGCTGATCAACGTCACGGTGGTAAGAACCCACCTGGCCCAGGCGTTCCGGGTGAACGCGGTCGGGGCCTACAACGTGGCGAAGGCGGCTGTGGCGTGCGGGGTCCGGCGGGTCATCCACACCGGGCCTCTGTATATGCAGCCGGGCCACGAGGCGGACTACTGGCGGGACTTCGACATCCCGGAGGAGGCGCCGACTCACCCCGGCACGGAGCTGTATATGATCACGAAGCATCTCGGCGAGCAGGTCATGCGGGTCTTCGCGGAGCAGGCCGGGCTGGAGGTGATCGCCTTTCGTTTCTCCAGCTTCCGGCCCGGCGACGGGGGGGATGCGGAGGACGGGAGCGGGGTGCGCTGCTTCACGGCTTCGTGGGAGGACACGGGCGCGGCGTTCCTGCGCGCGCTGCGGGCGCCGGACATGCCGGGGTGTTATGAGGTGTTCCACATCTGTGCGGCGCTGCCGCACGGAAAGTACTCGCCCGCAAAGGCGGAACGGCTGCTGGGATGGAGGGCGAAGGACAGGTTTGAGAGGCTGTACCGCAGGGCGAGGCCGTAAAACGCAATGTTTTCACAGAAAGGAAACGAACGTCATGCCGACCACCAGGACAGAGATCGCCGGGATGAGCCTGGAGGCATTGAGAGACCATTACAGGTACAATCTGTTCGAGGACTACCTCCCGTTCTGGGAGGCGCACGGGATCGACCACGAGCTGGGCGGGTTCATGTGCGGGATGGACCACGACGGGACGTATGTCAACACGGACAAGGCGATGTGGTATCTGGGGCGGGGCCTGTGGGTCTACTCGTTTCTCCACAACCACTTCGGCGGGGACCATTACCTGGAGGTGGCGCGGAAGGCCAGGGACTTCACGGTCCGGCACGGGCGGGATGAGAAGGGCGACTGGGTCGCGGCGCTGGACCGGGAGGGGAGGGTGGTGCGGCCGGCGGACGGGGTCGGGTACGCGGGGTCGTTCGTGGCGGAGGGGCTGCAGGAATATTATAAGGCCACGGGGGACCGGGCGTCTCTGGACCTGGCGCTGGAGGGTCTCTGGCGAACGATGGAGATATTCGACGATCCCCGCCGGGATGTCCCGCAGACCTACATCCCGCGCTCCTACCCGGGGATGCGGACGCAGGGGTTCGAAATGGTCACGATCCGGGTGGGGACGCAGATTCTGGAACAGGTCCAAGACCCGAAGCTCGAAGGGCGCGTGGCCCGCGCGGTGGATGCGGTGATGAACAGGTACTGGAACCCGGAGTACCGGCTCAACAACGAGGCGCTGACCCACGACTACGAGCGCCCGGAGGACGAGAACGAGGACTTCATCTACCTGGGGCACGCGATCGAGACGCTCTGGATGGTGATGGCGGAGGCCGTGCGGCTGAAGGACAGGGGGCTGTTCGACCTGGCCGCCGAGCGGATGGGGCGGCACATCGAGGTGGCGTGGGACGACGTGTACGGCGGTCTCTTCCGGGCGATGCGCGTGCACGGGGCCTACACGTTCGACAAGGTGCTCTGGCTGCAGGAGGAGGCGCTGATCGGGCTGATGATGCTGATGGAGCACACGGACCTGGAGTGGCCGACGCGGTGGTTCGACAGGGTCTTCCACTACGTTCAGGAGAGGTTCTGCCTGCGGAAGCACGGGTATCCGCTCTGGATCGAGGCCGGGGACCGCAAGGTGACCTTCAGGCCGCGCAGCGCGCGCAAGGAGAACTACCACCACCCCCGGTACCTGCTGCTCAATCTCCTGGCCGTGGAGCGGATGATCGAGCGAGGGGGGACCGTGTCGGCGCTCTGGGGGTAGGTGGCATGTTGCACATGAGACTAAGTCTCAAGTGCAATTTTTTCAGCATGTTAGAAGATATTTGGCTTGTGTTTTCGGGGGTCGTGTCTTATATTCCTCCTGACGGAGAGGAGGAGGCATGACCTCATCGAGGGAGACTCAGAGGGATGTGGACGTCCGGGGTCAACGGTTCGCCATCCGGCTTTCGCTGGGCGTGGGCGTCCTGATGTTCGCGGGCAAGGTGTTCGCGTATCTGATCACGGGTTCGGCGGCCATCCTGTCGGACGCCGCCGAGTCGGTGGTGCACGTGGCGGCCGTGGGGTTTGCGGCCTACAGCCTTCGGGTCAGTCTGAGGCCGCCGGACGAGGATCACCCCTACGGGCACGAGAAGATCGGCTTCTTTTCCGCCGGGTTCGAGGGGGCGATGATCGGGATCGCCGCCCTCTACATCCTGTTTGAGGCGGCCCGAAAGTGGCTCACCGGGCTGCAGCTCCAGCGGCTGGAGGAGGGGACGCTGATCGTGGCGGGCGCGGCGCTGATCAACGGGGCGCTGGGCGGGTATCTCCTCTGGCAGGGGAGGCGGCATCGCTCCCTGATCTTAGAGGCCAACGGCAGGCACGTCCTGACCGACTGCTACACCAGCGTCGGGGTCATCGTGGGGCTGGGCCTGACGCTGCTGACGGGCTGGCTGCCGTTCGATCCGATCCTGGCGATTCTGGTCGCGCTCAACATCCTCTGGTCCGGCGGAAGGCTCATCCGGCAGGCATTCGGCGGGCTGATGGACGAGCGGGACGCGGAGATCGACGCGACGGTGCGGGGCGTGCTGGAAGGGGTGGCGCCGGGCGACGTGGCGGAGTATCACGGTCTGCGCCACCGCCGGATGGGGAACAGTGTCTGGGTGGATGTCCATCTCCTGTTCCGGGAGGGGGAGCTGCTCCGGGACGCGCACGAGGTGGCCACGCGGCTGGAGGAGCAGATTGCGACGGCCCTCCGCCCGCAGCGGGCCGTGGTGATCACGCACCTCGAGCCCTTTGAGGGGCACGGCGACCACCACGCCCCGATGGTGGGGAGGAATAGCCGGGAACCGAATTAGAGAGTTCCATGTTCAAGGTTCAAAGTTAAAGCCTCGGCTTTGAACCTTGAACCTTGAACCTTGAACCTTGAACCTGGTAGACGTCATGGGCGATGAGAAGAAGGGGAGGACTTTCGGAGAGGCCGTCGCCCGGATTTTGGCGAAGGTGCGCGCCATTCTCCTCGTCGTGGGCATCCTGGTGGGCGTCGGGCTGCTCGCGGCCCTCCGGTTTCACCTGGACCTGATCGCCACGCTCTTCTCCGGCGTCTTTGCCGTCACGCTCACGCTCTACGTGTTCGTCCGGCTCTGGCCGCCGCCGAAGGGGGAGGAGGAGGCCGCGCGGCGGGCCGAGGAGGCGAAGGCGCTGGTGGCCCGGGTGGAGGCGGAGACGAGGCCCGGCCCGTTGCGGGTCAAGAGGGGGCAGGTCAAGTTGAGCCAGCGGGCCACTCAGGTCCTGGCGATGACGATCAAGGGGATGATCGGACGGGAGCGGGAAAGGCGGGATTAATATTCACTTGACAAGGCTGCCCTGAATCTTTATTTTTATGCGCTTTTTGAGCCACCCTAGCTCAGCTGGTAGAGCAGCTGATTCGTAATCAGCAGGTCTCCGGTTCGAATCCGGAGGGTGGCTTTTAAATTAATCCTTGAAATAAAGAACCCCCACGCTCTGCGCGGGGGTTCTTTATTCGTTCAGTCGAGGCGAACGCCGAGCGTGGGCAGTTCGGGGACGTACTGATAGTTTGGGTCGTGTTCCTGTCTTTGCAGAATCGCGTGGATCTGTTGCCAGGTCTTGCGTAACCCCCTGGGGCAATAGGGCATCTCAGCCTTGACGAGCCGGTGCAGCCGGCCGAGCTTGTAGCAGGGAACCGCCGCATACATGTGGTGCTCGGTGTGATAGTTCATGTGCCAGTAGAGGAACTGCAAAAACGGATTGAGGAGGATCGTCCGGCAGCAGAGACGGAAGTCGGATACCTTATCCTGAAGTCCCACGTGCTGGGCGGCGTTGCAGAGAAATTGCAGCCACGGCCCGAACGCCATCGGGAAGGTGATCACGAGCGGCACCACCCAATACCCGAACGCCAGCGACACTCCAGCAATCAACAGGTGGCCCACCAGCACGGTGCGTTCCCAGTGGATATAGGCGCGCCGCCGCCGTGGGTCGCTTGCCGGGAAGAGCGTCTGGGTCCATCGGTCCTGGGGGAGGCGCCCGGCGAAGGTCCTGAACTTGCCCCGGAGCAGGTGGTAGGGGTACTTGTAGTTGATGATGCCCCACTTCCAGAGGTTCTTCAGGTCAAATTTCTGGGGCAAAACCACTTCCAGGTCGTCGGGCGGATGCAGGGTGTACTTGTGATGTTCGGTATGGCTGGCCCAGAATCCGTGATGATTATACCAGCCCAGAAACGAGAAGATGCGGAGGAAAAGGCCGTTGAGCCAAACGGTCCTGAAGACCGAGTCGTGCACCAGTTCGTGAAAGCCGTTGATCAGGAAATGCCAGAAGTGGCCGTTGATGAACACCAGCAGCGCGGTAAGATACCAGGGCCCATGGAACGACGAGTAGATCGCGGCGCCCGATGCGGTCGCCAGAACGGCCAGAAACCCGAGGGTCTGCGCGAAACCGAGGGGGTCGCTACGCCTGTTAAGCTTGCCCAACTCCTCACGCGTGATGTGGCAACGGTACCACTGGACCCGTGTTTTCTTGGGCGGATCATTGTATTTGGGTCCTTCGGTGAATACGTCCCGGTCAGAGAATGCGTCCGGGCTGATGGCGCCAGTCTGGTCTCGGATAGCCATGGCAAGAATCCTTCATTAGGGCGGTCTAACCTCTAAGAAAAAGCAAGTTACAAAAACGAAAAGCGCTTACCTATCCCATGCCCCACCCAAATTCAAAGGATTTTTAGTTAAGAGTCAAGAGGAAAATCACCCGGGGGCACATTCGGTGATGGACAAGATTTTTCAAGTCTGCGGTCCGCTTGACGCGCAACAAGTCATGTGCCTGTATTCACTTTGAGGAGGCGCTTATGGCAATTTCAGAAGCGTTG
>CAYRZX010000256.1:0-10328 GCA_964428665.1 uncultured Gemmatimonas sp. | reverse complement strand
AGGGAGGCGTCTACCTTGTGTTACCCTTTTTGAACGGTTTTTGAACCATGCCCTTTATTCGGGTCACAACACTATAATGCGTATCGTTTCCTGGTGGCTCTGAGCGATCACATTGCCCACTTTGGTCTGGAACATCATGAGTCGAGCGATAATCGGCTGCCTGAACGGACTTTGATCGAAAAGGATCACCACATGCTGGAAGGTCTTCTTCTTTCGCACGAGTTCGCACATTCCTGGAACGGCAAATACAGGCACCCGGCGGATATGGTGACGCCGGATTTTCAGCAGTCCAAGCGCACCCGTCTGCTGTGGGTCTACGAAGGGCTTACGCACTACCTGACCGTCGTGTTGGCCACCCGAAGCGGGCTCTGGACGCAGGAACAATGTCAGAACTTCCTGGCAGTTATCGCAACGGGAGTGCAAAATCAGCGCGGGCGTGTATGGAGGCCCCTGGAAGATACCACGGTGGGCGCACAGTTTCTCTTCCAGGCACGCGGTGATTGGGCGTCGTGGCGTCGTGGGGTAGATTTCTATGCCGAGGGTGTGCTCATCTGGCTAGAGGTGGATACCCTGATCCGTCAGAAGACACAAGGTCGCCGATCGCTGGATGATTTCTGCCGACGGTTTTTCGGTGAAAAAATCGGCACGGCGAGGGTCGTACCTTACACGTTCGAGGATATCGTGGCCGAATTGAACTCAATAGCACCCAGTGAATGGAAGTCCCTGTTGACCGAACGGGTAACATCGATTGCTCCTCAAGCGCCCCTGGGTGGGCTCGAACAAAGTGGATGGCGGATTATCTATGCGGATGCCCCTTCCGAGGCTCAGAAGATGTTCGAGAAGATATTCAAGACGATAAACTTGACGGCCTCGATCGGAATCCTGTTCAGAGAAGACGGGTCAATCATCGATATCATACCGGATAAAGCAGCGCATCGTGCAGGGATCGGTCCGGCCATGAAAGTGGTAGCGGTTAACTCACGACGCTGGTCTTCGGAGCGTCTGCTGGACGCCGTTGCAGCCACAAAAGATGGCAAGCAACCTTTGGAACTGCTGGTAGAGAATGGGGACTTCTTTACCTCCTACCATTTGGATTATCAGGAAGGTGCAAAATTTCCAAGGCTTGAGCGAGATTCTTCGAGGGTGGATGTGCTTGCACAAATTATCAAACCACTGACATTAACGAAGGGGGAGGCCAAATCGTTAGACTCTCAATAACGCTGATGGCTCACGAAGGGGGAGCGCACGGCTGACCTTATTCCTTATATCCGCTCGTAACATCCATCACAAGGAGACCTGCCATGCTGCGAAACATCCACTTCTTCAACATCAAGCCAGGAGCAGACGCACGCCGAATCCTTCACCTGCTGGATAATGACCTGGCCGAGCACGCCAGACCTGCGCAATAGGATAGGAGAGTTGCCATTTTTCCGGAAGTGCACCATGGACGTCTCCGTCGTGAATGTGCTTGCGCTGTACGCGGGCATCCTTCTCATCAACACCGTCGTCGCGGTCATCATGTACTGGATCTCGCGCGCCGAGCTCCACCGCGACCTCGTCCTGGTGTGGGGCAGCATGCTCTTCACGTTCGTGGTGCAGGGCATCACGTCGGGCATCGCGCCGCACTCGCACCCGGTTATCCTTGCGGGCTTCGCGACCATCTGGGTGGCGAACCTGGCCTACTCGCGCCTGATCCGGGACGTATTCGAGGTCCGCATGCCCTTTCGGGCGAGCGTGATCTTCATCGTGGCCGCCCTGTCGGTAAGCGTTGGGCTGCACCTGGCCGGCGCGGGCTTCACGGTGATGACGTTGCCCACCGCGCTGGCGGTGGTCTTTCCCCAGGTTGTGACGACGCTGCGCGCGATGTCCTCCCGGTGGCCGGAGGCGACGCCCACGGCGCGCGCCCTGCTGCTGGCGTCCCTCGCGGTCGTGATCCACATCCTCGACTACCCGTTCCTGCGGATGGTCGAGTCGATGGCCGCGCTCGGCTTCACCGTCGGCATCCTGGTGGTGTTCGCGCTGTCGATCTTCGCCCCTGCCGTGGCGGCCGAGATCATGACGGCCCGGCAGGCCATGCTGGAGGCGGCCAACCGGGAGATCCAGATGCAGACCCGGCGCAAGTCGGCATTCCTGGCGAGTATATCTCACGAGTTGCGCACGCCGATGAACGCGATCAAGGGGTTCACCAGCCTGGTGCTGCGGCGGGAGCCCGCGCTCACCGAGCGCGGGAAGGAGAATCTGCAGAAGGTCGGACAGTCAGCGGACCACCTCCTGGCCCTGATCAACGACCTGCTGGACCTGTCCAAGATCGAAGCGGGCCGAATGGAGGTGGAGGCCAGACCGTTCTCGGTGAAAAAGCTGATTGCCACCTGCTGCGGGACCGTGGAGCCTCTGGTCAAGGCGGGGGTGGGTCTGAGGTTTGAGGTGTCAGACGAGGTGGGGGAGGTTTGCACGGACGATGGCAAGCTGCGGCACGTGATCGACAATTTGCTGAGCAATGCGGTGAAGTTTACGGAAGAGGGGGAGATCGTGGTTCGGGCACAGGTTGTGCACGATCAATTGTTCATCATAGTGTCAGACACGGGGATCGGGATGCCGGCAGAGGCGCTGGACAGGATTTTCGATGAGTTTCAACAGGTGGAGGGGGCGCGGCAGAAGCACAGGGGTACGGGGTTGGGGCTGGCGATTACGAAGCGGTACACGGAACTGCTTGGCGGAACGATTCGCGTGGAGAGCAAGGTGGGAAAAGGATCCACGTTTACCGTACAGGTTTCGGCCGCATACAAAACGTAAATGCAGGAACGGAGCGGGCGAAGTCACGTTCACGCCCCTGATCTCTCCCGAGGAGGTGGATGAAGCGACGAAGAAGACAGTGAACCACCGGCCTCCCGGACGGTAAATGCCTCTGAGAGCGAGCGGACGGAGCGGAATTCTTGACCACCATCCCAGTCTGTGTCATCTCGGGGGGGTGCGGCGCTGCAGGTTACCATCCGCAGGCGTGCAGCTTAACCCCAAATCGTTGGGTGGCAGTAGACCCAGCCGCGCGAGAAGCCGACGAAAGCAGGAGCAAAATGCACATGGCCCTCACCATCCGTCGCGCAGAACCCAGTGATTTTGAAGCCGTGCGGCAAGTCTATGCAGGCCCCAAAGCCGTATGGGGCACCTTGCAACTGCCGTTCCCTTCAGCCGAGAGCTGGCGCAAACGCCTCGCTGAGCCAGCGGAGGGCGTCTTCAGTTTAGTCGCCTGTGCTGAGAACGAAGTGGTCGGTCAACTCAGCCTGCTCACGTTTCCGAATCGGCCTCGCCGTCGCCATGCAGGGCAAATCGGTATGGCAGTGCGCGATGATTGGCAGGGCAAGGCAGTCGGCACAGCGCTCATGCAAGCAGCGGTCGACCTGGCAGACAACTGGCTGAACCTGATGCGGCTTGAACTGGAAGTGTATACAGACAATGCGCCAGCCCTCCGGCTCTATAAGAGGTTCGGCTTCACCATCGAGGGTACGCTGGTTCGCTTTGCGTTCCGAGAGGGATGCTATGTCGATGCCTATATGATGGCGCGGCTGCGAACGTAGGTGTATGACCTACAGCAGTTTTGGCAGAGCAGGGTTGGCATTCACCGGCCGGGCGGTGGCTCATCGCGGTGGACATCTTCAACTCGGACCTGCCGGTCGCGGGGCAATCTCAGGCGACTCCGACGCCTGAGAAATGAGTGTGTGCTCCCAATCTCCTCAACACTACTGCGCGGGAGGATGAGATGTTCCAGAAAAGGCGTCTACAGGTGTATCTGGCTCTCTGGTTCGTTTCTCTGGTTATCCCTGCATTTGAAGGTGGCGTCACACACGCTGAAGGGTCTGGGAATGTCCGTCCCAGGGTCAAAGCCCTGAAGGTTCTGATCCTCTCCACCATGCTCGCAGAAAAAGGCGTTGGGGAATGGGGATTCGCTGCCCTTGTAGAAGCGGATGGAAACCGGATCCTGTTTGACACCGGCAGGTTTCCGGACACCGTGCTCAAGAACGTCCAGAGCCTGGGCGTAGACCTTTCAGGTATCACGGAGGTTGTCCTCAGCCATCACCATTACGATCACACCGGCGGGCTGTTGACGCTTCGCCGTGAACTGTCCAGGAAGAACCCCAAAGCAGTGTCCAGGACGCACGTGGCAAAAGGGATCTTCCTGGATCGGTATAGCGGCGCTGAGAACAAGAAGGACAGCGAAATGGCCTCCAAAAAGGCCGACTATGAGGCCACAGGGGGCGTTTTCGTCCAGCACGACAGGCCGGCGGAGGTTTTCCCCGGCGTCTGGCTCACAGGGCCTGTCCCGCGCCGGCATCCCGAGCGCAATTGGAGCGGCGACCGGAAGATCGAGACGGCCGAAGGTCTGGTGGAGGACAATATCCCGGAGGACCAGTCCCTGGTGATCGACACTGACCAGGGTCTCGTCATTCTGTCCGGATGCGGTCACGCAGGCATAGTCAACACCGTCGAATACAGTCGAGACGTGGTTCGTCAGGCCCCGATCCACGCCGCGCTGGGCGGCTTCCATCTGTTCAGCGCCGACGAGAATCACCTTGAGTGGACGTCAAGCAAACTGCGAGAATTCGGCCTGGGGCACTTTGTTGGCGCCCACTGCACAGGACTCGAAGCGGTGTATCAGATTCGGGACCGGGCGAGGCTCTCGCGCCCAACCTGCGTGGTTGGGGCCGTCGGGGCATCGTTTACGCTTGAAAAGGGCATCAACCCGCTCGGCCTTGCCCGGTAGGGCGTGCGCGGCTGAACGCCTGACCGTTGTAGGGGCGACCGGCCGGTCGCCCCTACAGGCCGAGGCCGAATCACCTTTTCGTGTTCTTTTTCGTGTCCTTCGTGCTTTTCGCGTCTTTCGCGATTCGAGGGCCCCAGCCATGAAGACATTAGACCGCATTCTCCACCCAATGCTGGCCCTTTTCCTGTTGACTGTCTCCCCCGCCTTTGCCGTCCGCCCTTACACGCCGGTTCACCCCGACCCTGTCCTGGAGTCCTGGCGCTGGCGGGCTTTCCCGGAGCTGAACGGCCTGGGCCTGCGGTACATGGCCGAAAAAACCCTTCTGAAGAACGCGAGGATTGTGCCATGATTGAATATAAAGGTTATGTAGGGGTCTTTGAGTTTGATCCCGAGATCGACGCCTTCCACGGCACGGTGGTTAACACGAACGACGTCATCACCTTCTATGGGGCGTCGGTGGCGGAACTGCGCAAAGAGATGCGGAAATCTGTCGACGAGTACCGGACCTTTTGCCGAGAACAGGGACGAGAGCCGGAGAAACCGTTTTCGGGGAATATTCTCATTCGCACGAGTCCTGAGCTTCATCGGAAGGTGGCGTTGGAGGCTGTTCGCCATCACATCAGTATGAATACCTATGTCCAGCAGATTCTGGAGGAAGCTGTATCGGAAGAACAGGGATGATAATGGGCGGGAGCTCGAAACGGGCTCGGCCGGGGTGACGGTAACATTCTCTACGTCTGGTGTCGAAGAGGTGACCTGCTCATGAAAAGATTCGGACTTCTCTGGCGGGTGTTGCTTTCCATCGGCGTGGCTTCAGGGGCGTTCGCTTCCGAGTGCCTGGCCGCGCGTCCGTATCAGCCCGTCCACCCCGACCCTGTCCTGGAGTCCTGGCGCTGGCGTTCTTTCCCGGAGTTGAACGGCCTGGGCCTGCGCTGCATGGCCGAGGCGAAGGATAAAGCCATGTGGTTCGGCGTAGATGATGGGGTGCGGCACTACGACGGGGTGAAGTGGACGGCCTACACGGAGAAGGAGGGCCTGTATGGCGGGACAGTGAACACCCTCTGCGCGACGCGAGACGGGAGCATCTATGCGGGCACGGCATGGGGGATCAGCCGGTTCAAGGAGGGAAAATGGCGCCGGGTCTTTCCGCCGGAAGGGGACCCTTCGATCCCCTTCGACTCGCTGGCGCTCGCTCAGGGCAGGCTTCGACAAGCTCAGGACTCAGGGCAAGCTTTGCCCTGGCCCACCTGGGACCTGATGGAGGCGAGGGACGGGAGTCTGTGGGCCGGGACGACCTGGGGGGCGCTGCGGCTCGGCCAGGAGGGAGCGACGCTCTACACGGCGAAGAAGAGGGGGGATTTCCTGCGTGTTTCTGCGCCCTACGCGACGCTTGTCATTGTCCCGGAGGAGGCCACGCCGGCCCGTCCCTATGGGGAAGGGATCGGAATACTGGCAACGCCATTGCCTCTCATTGCGCGTGTGCCGACGGTCATCTGGGCGCTGACGTCGGGCGGTCCCGGAGAGGCCGCCGGGCTGAAGGTGGGGGACCGCATCACGGCCTTGCGAACCGAGGGCGCTGCCGTGAAGCTCACCATTCAGCGCGAGGGGCAGGTCAAGCCTTTCGAGGTGACCGTCACACGAAGGCAGGTGGAAGGGACTTACCGAAATTTTCCGATTTATGACGTGTATGAAGACCGGGAGGGGAGGATGTGGTTCGGGATAGGTGGGTTGGATGGTGGCGAGATCGTCCGCTATGTCCCTTCCAGTTCACCCGGCGTTCAGCGTTCAGAATGGCGGCTCTACACGGAGCAGGATGGCCTGGATATAGGCAATGGTCCACGTATCGTCCAGACCCGGGACGGGACGGTTTGGACGGTCTCGGAACACAGCGGAAAGGGAGGCAACTGGTTCGACGGAACGCGGTGGACGCGGTTCAGCCTGCGAGACCTGGGAGGATTCAATCTCAATACCTCTATCCTGGTGACGAGGGACGGGACCCTCTGGATCGGCGGTTTCGGCCCCTTGCACGCGCTGCCGGACACGAGCGGGCACGCGACGCCGAAAGAACGCCTGAAGGCATTACGGGTGTACACAAGGTCTGAAGTGTCGATCCCCTCGCACCGCACCCGCCTCCTGGAGGCTTCTGACGGGGCGCTGTGGGTGGCCGGCCTGGGGCAGGAGGCGGCCCGGCTGGACTATGCGACTGCCCGGTGGACCACGTACGAGGGGCTGTTTTACGCGGACGAAGCGCCCGACGGGGCGCAGTGGTTTATCTCCAACGACGACGGAGTCGTGCGCCGCCGGGGAGAAAGCTGGACCCGGTACGGTGTTGAGGACGGACTGATGGACGCGCCGCACGGGCTTTTCGTGACGCGCGAGGGGGAGGTCTGGGCCGTGGGCAGCCACAACAGCACGGCGGCCACCGCACGGTTCGATGATGGGAAGGGAAGGTGGTCCCTGAAAGTCCATCCCGAACTCTCCTGGGCCGTCTATTATCGGGTCGTGTGCCAGACATCGGATGGAAGTCTCTGGTTCGGGGCAGCGATTGACTGGTCTACCGTCGGACGGGGATTCCGGGGCGGGCTGTTGAAGTTCGACAGGGAGGGGGAGTGGACGCACTACCCGTCCGGGACCGCGCCGGCCAACCCGTACGGCATCGGGCAGACCGCCGACGGCACGCTCTGGATCGGTGGGGCTGCCCTGACGCACTACGACGGGCGGCAGTGGACGGCCGTTTCCGAGCCGGAGGAGCTAACCACGCCGTACAGCCAGGTCGTTTACACCGGCGCGAAAGGGGACCTCTGGGTCGGCACACGGACCTACGGTGTATTCCACTACGACGGAAAAACGTGGACGCGCTACGATGTGCGGGGCGGACTTGCGGGCAACACCGTTTCAGATATCCTCCAGACGGCTGACGGTAGCGTCTGGGTCCGGACCGAAGAGGGGTTCAGCCGGTTCGACGGCCGGACGTGGACAAAGGATGCGCTGCCCGAGGCCCTGCGCGGGGAGGCCCTGGGCGAGGGAATGCGACAGTCCCCCGATAGGGCGCTGTGGCTCAACAGGGTCAGCGGCGCCCAGAACTGGTTCCGGCGCTCGATGCCGGGGTATACGATGCCGGAGGGGGCTTCTTTCAACTTCAGGACGATCCGCTACCAGCCCGACGCCGTCCCCCCGGAGACGGAGATCACCCTGTCTCTGGACAAGGTCTCTCAGCCCGGCAACACCACCCTGGCCTGGAAGGGCGCGGACCCGTGGAAGGCCACGCCGGATGAGGAGGTCCAGTATTCCTATCGCATGGACGGCGGCGAGTGGTCGCCGTTTTCGGCGGAGAAGAATAAGGTTTTTCTGGCCCTGAGCAGCGGGGCGCACACCTTCGAGGTGCGGGCGCGGGACCGGGACTTCAATGTGGACCCGACGCCTGCGGCGATCCGGTTCACCGTGGTCCCGCCGGTCTGGAGGCAGCCCTGGTTCCTCGGCCTGATGGCCGTCCTGGCCGGGGTCATCGGCCTCCAGGCGTCCCGCATCGTGGTCAGCAACCGGAAGCTCCGGGAGTCCAACACGGCGCTGTCGTCGGGGAACAAGGAGATGTTCGCGCTCAACCGGGAGCTTCAGGAGACCAATAAGCGTCTGGACCGGGAGCGGGCCGTGGAAAGGGTGCGGGCCGAGGTCACGGCCATGAAGTCTGCGGAGGACCTGAAGGACGTGGTGGCGGAGATGCTCAGGGAGCTGTCCGGGGCAGGGGTGGCGTTCGACATCTGCGTGATCAACATCGTGGATGAGGAGGCCGGGGTCAGGAGGCAATACGGGGCGACGAAGGAGGGGTGGTTCGGGCAGTCGGAGGAATCCATCGAGAAGGTGTCGGAGGCGTTCCGGGCGATCTGGAAGGGGGGCAGGCCGGTGGTGAGGCCGGTGGACGAGGGGGTGGCGGCGAGGCACTTCGAGACGCGGAGGCTCCTGGGGGCGACGGGGGAGACGGAACGCCCGACGGCCCTGGTGGACGCGCCATTCACTTATGGGACGCTGTCGTTGAGCACGCGCAGGCCGGGGGGGTTCCGGGAGGAGGACGTGGCCCTGGTGGAGGAGTTTGCGCGGGTGGTGGCCCTGGGATACGCCCGGTATCTGGACTTTGAGCGGCTGGAGGCGCAGAACCGGGGTCTGGAGAAGGCGAATCAGGAGGTCCGGCAGGCGCTGACAGAGAAGGAGCAGGCGCAGGAGATGCTGGTGCGTTCGGAGAGCATGGCGGCCATCGGCACGCTGGTCGCAGGGGTCGCGCACGAGTTGAACAACCCTCTGGGCGCGGCCTCCAGCCTGGTGCAGTCCGTGCAGGAGATGATCCAGGAGGACAGCATCGAGGAGTTCCAGCAGGATCGGGAGGCCATTCTGGGCCATCTGGCGTTTTCGAGGAAGGAGATGGGCCGGATCAAGGACATCGTGGCCAGCCTTCTGGACCTGTCGAGGCAGACCAACGATTACACGGAGCCGGTGAAGCTGGAGGTGGTGGCGAAGGATGCGCTGCGGGTGCTGTATAACAAGTATAAGCGGTATGAGGTGAACGTCAAGGAGGACTACCAGGAGGGCCTGCCGCAGATTCCTGGGAACTTCGCGCAGTTGGGGCAGGTCTGCCTGAACATCATCCAGAACGCCATTGATGCGGTAGGGGAGAAGGAGGGGGAGATCGTGTTGCGGACGTATGGGGAGGGTGGGGTGGACTCAGGACCCTTCGACACGGCTCAGGGCAGGCTCAGGACTCAGGACTCAGGACTGCGGGGAGGCGGTATGGGATGGGTGGTATTTGAGTGTGTGGACACGGGATCTGGGATGAGCGAGGAGGTTCGCCGGGACATCTTCAAGCCGTTTTTCACGACGAAGGCGCCGGGGAAGGGGACGGGTCTGGGGTTGTATATCTGTCATCAGATCGTGGAGAAGCACGGGGGGACGATCGAGGTGGACAGCGCCGTTGGGAAAGGGACGACGTTCCGGGTGAAGCTCCCTCTGGTGCGCTGAACAGAGCGCGGGGATTCATCCCCGCGCAAGGGGGGCCGGGGGAGGGTTTTTATCCTCTGTAGCGCGGCGATTCATCGCCGCGCAGAAAAGAAACGACGTTTTAAATCAGCGATTCATCACCGCGTTCCCAGAGGCTCCCAACCTTGAGGAGATATCATGAACGGCCTGTTGATCGTGGACGACGAGGAGGGCATCCGCTCATCGGTGCAGACGGCCCTGCGGCGGGAGGGCTACAAATTCCTGATGGCTGAAAGTGGGCGGAGCGCTGTGGAGATCGTCAAGGGGGACCCGGCGGCCGTGGCCGTGGTCATCTCGGACTACAAGATGCCGGGGATGGACGGGATGGAGACTCTGGCAGCCATCGGCAACCTCAACCCGGAGATCTGCCGGATCATGCTCACGGGCTACGCCACGCTGGAGAGCGCCATCCAGGCCACCAACGAGGGGATCGACGGGTTCCTGACCAAGCCGTTCGAGAACAACGAGCTGCGCCACAAGGTGCGGGAGTATTTCATCAACAAGTCGCTCAGGCGGTTTCTGTCCCCGCAGATTCTGAAGGTGATCC
>CAYRZX010000255.1:7510-10363 GCA_964428665.1 uncultured Gemmatimonas sp. | reverse complement strand
CCATCGTTGCGGAGCACGACCGCCGTCCGGTCGAGGGTCTGAATAAAGACGTCCAGGTCCCCATCCTCGTCGTAGTCCCCGACCGCAGCCCCCCGGCCCACCCACCGGGAGCGCAGCCCGGAGGCCGCCGCCACATCCGTGAAGACCCCCCTGTCGTTGCGGAACAACAGCGTGGGCTGGGCGTGGCTCGTCGACGGGTCGATGCGCTCGATCTCAGCCTGGAGGTGGCCGTTGACGTTGAGGAGATCGAGGTCTCCGTCGTTGTCGTAGTCAAAGAAGGCCACCCCCCAGCTCACATAGGGCCGGGTGGCCGCGCCCACCCCGGTCGCGAAGGACACATCGGAGAAGAACCCCTTGCCGTCGTTGTGGTAGAGGGTGGTGGTCTCCCCCTGGAAGTTGGTCGTGATCAGGTCAAGACGGCCATCCCCGTCGTAGTCCCCCGCGTCCACGCCCATGCTCGCCTGGGGCCGGCCGTTCTCGTCGTAGCCCACCCCGGCGAACAGGGTCACGTCGGTAAAAACAAAGGCGGAAAGTGAAGGGCGAAGGGCGGAAGCATCGTTTTTTTCGCCTTTCGCCTTTCCCCTTTCGCCTTTTAATTCGTTCCGGTAGAGCGTATTCCGCGTCTCGTCATTAGCGACATAGAGGTCCGGGTCGCCGTCATCGTCATAGTCCAGGAACACAGCGCCGAGGGACCGCCCCCCGTCGTCCACGATGCCCGCCTGCCGCGTGACATCGGCGAAGCGATGGACCCCGTCCGGGCCGGGCCCTTCGTTCCGGTAGAGAATATCGGGGAGGGGATCAAAGTTGACGGGGTCGGGATAGACCTTCAACTCCCCCAGGCTCTTGTTTCTGAGGGAGGGAGGCAGATAGGGGATGAGGTAGAACCCGGAGGTCAGGCGGGGATCGTCGAAGCGGAAGCGGACATAGCCCGCCACGAAGAGGTCCAGATCGCCGTCCCCATCCACGTCGGCGAAGGCGCAGCCGGTGTTCCAGAGGCCCCCCGCGACGCCGGCCTGCCTCGTCACATCCGCGAACGTCCCATCCCCGTTGTTCCGGTAGAGCACGTTGGCGCCGAAGTTCGTCACGTAGAGGTCGGGATGCCCGTCGTTGTCGCAATCCCCGACGCAGCAGCCCATCCCGTAGCCCGGCGTCGTCAGGCCCGCCTTCTCCGCGACCTCCGTGAATCGCCACCCCCCTCTCCCGTCCGACCCCTCGTTCCGGTAGAGCGCGTCCGGCCGGATGGCCTCCCCGCCGTAACCGGGCAGGGGGCCGCCGTTGGCGAAATAGACATCCAGGTCCCCGTCCCCGTCATAGTCGAACAGGGCCAGGCCCGCCCCGAACGGCTCCACGGCGTACTTTCTGCCGCTCGCGCCGTTGGCGTAGCGGAAATCGATCCCCACCTGCCGGGTCACGTCCACGAACTGGGGACCCTGCCCGAAGGCCACCCCGGTCAGCAACATCCACCCCAGCCCCCACCAGAAACCTCTCACTGCCTCTCTCTCCACTCCGGGTCGTAGTGCTCCCCCGGCATCGTCGAGTGGACCAGCTCGTAGACCCCCAGGCCGTAGCGATCCCGGAAGATGAAGAGATAGCGCCCCATCGTGTCATAGTACCAGATCTGCACCGGCTTCCGGCCCAGGTTCCCCCCTACGGCGCTGGGGCCGACCTCCGACTGCCCCGTGTCAGCCGTCGGCATGAGCTGGTCCTCGACCTCGTCGGGCGGCCCGTACTTGATGTAGACCTTTCCCATGTCCGTGTCCATCCCCCGCTTCGTCCGGGAGCGGCTGCCCATCGACGCAAAGTGGGCGTCGGAGTAAGCAATCCTCCGGAAGTGCTCCTGCGCAAACTCGTTGACGGGCGTCTCCGGGTCGGGGTCCTTGCGCTTCCAGAAGTCCAGGATGAACCGGACCTTCCCCTCCGGGGTGAGGCCCTTGTAGGCGCGCAGCTCTTTGGGGGTGGCGATGTACTTGATCTGATCGTAGTAGCGCTGAAGGGAGGCCTCGTCCGTCGCCAGGAGCTGTTCGGAGATGGGCTGGGCGAGCTGAAATTGGCGGCGCGACCTGGCGACCTGCCCTGTCAGGTCGTCCTGCACCTCCACCTGAAGGGTGTAGGCGCCGCCGGGGAGGTCCGTCATGTCGAGCGACTCCGCCTTCACCCCGCTCGTCCCCGGCTTCAGGATGCGCTTCGACGGATACGTGATCACGGGAAACTCGTTCGCGTCCAGGATCGTGTACTGGAGGCTAAGGGAGCCCTTTTCCGGGGCCTCCTTCAGGTTGTAGACCTCAAAGTAGAAGTGGAGCGTGGGGGAGGTCGAGGCGAAGATGTGGGTCACGTTCGGGACGACCTCAAACCCCTTCTTGGAGAAGGCCCCCTCCTTCTCGGCCCTGTGGATGTCCGAGGCGAGCTGGACCTGGCTGAGGACCAGTCCCTCTCCGTCGTAGGGGGGGATGTGGATGCGCCGGGCGCATTGCCCCATCCTCTCCGTGCCCTGGTTGGTGATGGTGACCTGAAGCGTGTAGTCCCCCGGCGGGGCCGGGAGGGCCATCTGATCCAGGACGGCGTTGTACCGGCTCTGCGCCTGCTCCAGGGAGGGGACAGGGACGGTCTTCGTCCGCTCGGAACGGCTGACCTCCTGGCCGGAGGAGTCCCGGAGGCTCGCCTGGACCGTGATGGTCGCCCTGTAGCCCTTCTCCTCCGGCGTGAACCGGAGATACGACGTGTGGACCTGAAGGTAGACCTCCACGTGCGCCATCCCCTGCGCGCCCCGAAAACTCGTCGCGTCCACCCCGAAAAGGATGTCGCCGACGCTGAGCGCAGGGCCGTCGTCCGGCCCCGATGGGGCAGCCCTGGCCC
>CAYRZX010000255.1:5689-7410 GCA_964428665.1 uncultured Gemmatimonas sp. | reverse complement strand
TCGCCGACGCTGAGCGCAGGGCCGTCGTCCGGCCCCGATGGGGCAGCCCTGGCCCGCTGGACAGAGAGCAGCGTGGACAAAACGATGAGGAAAAAGACTTGCCGCCGATACATGGCTCATCACCCCTTCTTGACAGTGAAACGTCAAACAGACCTAACCCCCTCGATCCCCCTTCCCCAGAGGGGAAGAGGGAAGACGCAGCCTTTCCTCTCACCAGAAAAAGGACCAGGGGAAGGACCTCCCCTCTCCCTTTGGGGGAGGGGACGGGGGAGGGGTCTCTTTACCAGAAACTCGTCTCGACCTTCGGGTCCAGCGGAAGCGTCAGCGTCTGGCTCCCCAGCCTGGCCGAGTGGAACGCCGAGATCATCACCTCGATGTTGTGCCGCGCCTCGGCCGTGCCGTACTCCGGCCCCGTGTCCTCCACGATCGCCCGGTGGTAAGAGATGTACTCCTCCAGCCGGCCATAGTCGTCTCCCCCGGGGTAGATCGGCTCCGGGGCGTACTGCCTGTAGGGGTTCTCCCAGGCGATCTCCGGGTCCGTGTCTATCCAGACCTTCGTCAGGATGCGCCGGCCCTGGACCTCCTCCCACCCCTCCTGGATCGGATAGTGAATCAGGTTCCCCTTCTCCTGGTGCGCGCCCCCCGCCTTGGGCCTGGCCGCGTCCTTTGCGATGTAAATCTCCTCGTGGATGATGTGCCCCTGCGTGCAGTCTGCGGCGCAGTTCGAGAAGTCGTGGCCGGAGATGTAAGGCTGCCGCACCTTCATCTCGAACACCCCGGAGACCCCGTTCTCGAACTCCAGCGCCCCGATCACCCACTTCCGGGTGTTCGCGTAGGGGGACCCTGTCCTCTGCTGCGGACAGATGCGCAGCTCCCGCCCGTAACCCACCACCTGCCTCACGCGCGACCCCACCATTTTCAGGAAGACCCCCGTCGCGTGGTAGGGCGCGACGTAGGTGTAGCACCGGGCCTGGACCATTTCTCCCAGCACGTCGGAGGCCAGGACCTTCCGCTTGAGCTGCTCCCTGGGCCAGCGCCAGCACTGCTCGAAGTTCTCAAGTTTAACGCCTCCCTTCCGGGCAGTCTCGATCAGCAGGTCGGCGACCGGCAGGGTCGCGGCAATCGGCGTCTCCGTGGCCACGTGGATCTTCCGGTCCGCGGCCAGCTTCACCAGGTTCGGCAGGTCCCGGTGAGACACGGTGAAGACGACCAGGTCCGGCCTCGCCCGATCCATCATCTCCTCCGCGTTCGAGAAGCCCGGCGCTCCAAACCTGTCCGCGGCGGCCCTGAGCTTCTCCGGGACAACGTCGCAGATGCCCACCAGGCGGTAGCGGTCCGGAATGCCCACGATCGTACACAGGTGCTGCGGTCCCCGGTTTCCGAGCCCGACCACAGCGATCTTCAATGCGTCTCCCATGTGCGCCTCCTCTCTCAAACGGCAAACGGGACCACAAGACCACAAGACTACAAGACCACAAGACCAAAAACTCCCGCTGTGGTCTGTGGTCTTTTGCCTTTTACCTCAGAGCAATCGGCCACTGGCCGGGGTATCTGGGCGCAGGCATCCGAAACGCCTGCTCCACCTCCCTCATCCCGACGGCGACCACCCTCTGGTCCAGCTTGGTCCTGACAAACTCCTCATACCCCGCCTCCGTCAGCAACTCCGCCGCCCGCGTGCTCATCTCGCGGACCATCCATCCGACCGGGTCCTTCCGGTCCTC
>CAYRZX010000255.1:0-5589 GCA_964428665.1 uncultured Gemmatimonas sp. | reverse complement strand
CCGCCCGCGTGCTCATCTCGCGGACCATCCATCCGACCGGGTCCTTCCGGTCCTCTCCCTTCGGCTCCCGGACGTAGGGCGCGTCCTGCCGCCTCATGTGCATGTGCGGGTCCCGCTCCAGGCAGCAGTAGCCCAGCATCGGCCCCGGGTAGACCGACAGCGCCGGTCCCGGATCGTCGGGCCTGTTCCGCTCGTCCGGGTAGGTCTGCCCGTTGAGGAGCTTCAGGTGCAGCCCCCCGGCGCTCACGATGATCTCCCCCAGGCGGTGGATGAACCGCTTGATCCCCAGCTCGTTCGCCTCGGGCTCAGGAAAAATGGGTTCGTGCACGGTGCCTTTCAGCCGCTCCACGTCCACCACCTCGGCCTCCGCCGTCCCGTTTTCCTCCACGATGCGCACCTCCATGCGCCGCCCGTCCTTCAGCCGGGGATAAAACCGCCACGCCGTCCTCGCCAGCTTGGCCGTCCACCGCTGCGGGAAGTTGTAGCCGATCGGGGCGCTCAGGTCTACCGCAACGCCCAGCTCCCCCGCGATCTTCTCCCAGGGGATCTCCTCTTCGTAATAAAAATGGCGTAAAAACGCCAGCCCCACCCAGGTCTTCATGGCTCAGCTCCTTTCTTACAGCCACCCCTCCTCGTAGCCCGTCTCGTACATCGCCACCACGTTCTCCGGCGGCCCCACCGCCTGGATGTTGTGGCACGGCCCCAGGATATACCCGCCGCCGGCCCCCAGGATGCGGAAGTTGTCCCGCACCTCCTGGCGCACCTCCCCGGTCGTCCCGAACGGGAGCGTATACTGGTTGTCCACACCCCCTTCAAAGATCAGCCGCTCCCCGAAATCCCGCTTCAGCCGCTCCCGATCCATCCCCTTGCACCGCCACTGCACCGGGTTGATGATATCCACGCCCATCTCGATCAGGTCTGGCAGGATCTCCCGGATAGCCCCGTCGCTGTGCGTGTTGACATAGGCCCCGGCCTGGTGCGCCAGGTCGATCATCCGCTTCATGTAGGGGAAGAAAAAGGTCTGAAGGTGCTCCCGCGAATAGAGCAGCCGGTCCTGCGCCCCCATGTCCTCGGCCACGGACGTGACCATCACCTTCCCCGGGATTTGCTCGTAGATCCGCCGCGCGTTCTCGTAGCAGAAGCCGTAGAGCTTTTCCAGACAGTAATGTACGACGTCGGGGTGCAGAAGCAAGTCCATAAACGCCTGCTCCTCCCCGCGCAGGTCCTTGTAGAGCAGAAACGGCTCCGATCCCCCGCCGGAGATCACCCGGTCCTCCGCGCCCTCGACCTGTCCGGGGATGCCGGAGTAGTCGAACCAGTCCGGCGTTGGCCAGGTGTAGTCCCGTTCGATCTCCTCCACCGTCTCATACCCCGCCAGCGGATGGCACGCACACTCCCGGTAGACCCCCCCTTCGTAGGGGACCTCCTGATAGCGCCGGCCGTACATATCCTCCCCCGGCGGGATCGGAGGCCCCACGTAGCGCGGCCCCACCCCGGCGTTCCGGTCGATGTGCAGCCGGTTGAACATCTCCTCCGTGCTTCGAAGGCCCAGGTAGTCCAGCAGCTTTTGCGTGGCCTCTCCGGTGGCCCGGTAGTGCATCGGGATGCGGTCCGGCCTCTCCCGCCTCACCACGGCCAGCCAGCGCTCCCTCGGCGTCATCGTCTCCTTCGGCATGACCCACCTCCTCCCCTACTCCACAGGAATATCCGGCCGCCGCTCCTTCCAGGTGCGTGTCTTCATGTCCCCCAGCCAGGGCTGCACGATCTTCCGGTCCAGGCGCAGCTCCGCGACGGCCACAGGGCGCTCCGGCGTGGCCTCGGCCAGCGCCTGGCCCGTCGGGTCCACGATGAACGTCTTCATGTCGTAGCTCGACGAGATCAGAAAGACGTGATTCTCAATCGCCCGCGCCCGCGCCAGCGTCTCGTTGCCCCCCCAGATGGGCAGCAGAATCACCTCCGCCCCTTTGAGCGCCAGCGCCCGCGCCGGCTCGGGGAACTGCACGTCCCAGCAGATCATCAGCCCCACCCTGCCGAAGTCCGTCTCAAACACCGGATAGGCGTCCCCCGGCGTGAGCCCCCCCTCGGCCTCCTCGCGCGGCAGGTGCGTCTTGCGGTAGGTCCCCACCACCTCCCCCTTGCGCCCGATCAGCACGGCGGTGTTGTAGATGTCCTCCCCCTCCCGCTCGTAGATCCCCGCGACGATGTAACAACGCAGCCTCTCGGCCAGCGCCCCCAGCCTCCGCGTCGTCGGTCCGGGAATCGTCTCGCTCACCTCGGCGTAGCCCTTTCCGGTGCCGATGACCGTGATGCCCTCGGGCAGGCAGATGACGTCGGGCCTCTGCAGGCTGGCGGCCTCGATCAACCGGCAGAACTGCTCCACGCTCTCGGCGGCGGACCCCGTGCTGCGCGGGCGGTGGTAGACCGTCACGGCCCGCACGACGCGCCCCTCCTGCGCCGGCTCCTCGATCAGTTGAACGTCGTCCCACCAGACCACGCCCCCCGCGCGCCAGCCGAGGGCCAGCTCGATGACCACGCTGCGCGCGCTGTCGGGCGCACAGGCCACGTGCTCCACCTTCGTCCATCCCCCCTCCTCCCCCGCGTCGAGCGCATAGTCGGGCGGCCGGGCGCGTTTGCCCCCCTCGTCGAGCCAGTCCAGCCGCGCAGACACGCAGCGCCGCTCGTGGGCGACCCCCTGAGCGCGGTAGGAAGCGACGAAGCGATACGTGCGTCCCCCGGCCACGGCCACGCGCCGCCGCCACGCGCCGAAGTCCGAGGGCTTTTCACAGGCGATCCTCAGCGCCCCGCGCCCCGCCCGCCCCCCTTCGGCATCCACGGAGAAACGTGGCGCCACCTCCGGGCGCGGCGACCAGGTCGCCCACCCCTCCGGCGCTCCGTCCACCTGCTTCATCCGGGCAAAGTCGTGGAAATGGGCGACCTGTTTCACGGCCTCCGCTCCTCCCGCAGCGCCCCCCCACGAAATCGCCGCGATAAATGTGATGATCAAACCCCGGCGCATGCTTATTCCCTCTTCAACGGCGCGCGCGCTCGCTCGCCGTGGCCGATGATCTCCTCCCCGACCCAGCGCTCGTCCACCGGGGCGGAGGCGAGCTGGTACCGCGAGTCCGTGCTGAAGCGGAAGCGCCGGGAGGTGTTGTCGAGCGAGCAGTGCAGGGTGAACATCGTGAAGATCAACACGTCCCCCGCCCGAAACTCCGTCGTCAGCCAGCGCCCCCCGAACCGCTCCTGCACCTCCGCCGGGTTCTTGCTGAACCACCCTCCCCCGTAGGGGTTGTTGTCCCGGTCCCGGTCCACGTCCAGCCGGCCGTAGGTGCTCTTGAGATCCTCCAGGCGGTGGGAGTTCTCCAGAATCATGAGCGGCCCGTCGCTGAACGGCACGTCCCCGACCGGGGTCCAGGCCGTGTAGAGGTCGTGCGTCCCCCGCCCCATGTAGACCACGTCGTAGTGACACCCCGTCGCCCCGCCCGGCCTCACCCTCCGCACCCAGATGAAATCGAACGACCGGACCCTGTCGCCTAAAAATTCCTCGAAGAACCGGATGATGCGTCCCTCGTGGCAGAGGGCGCGGATCGCCGTCCCCGTGCGCAGGTCTCTGGTCATGGCCGGCGTCCAGGTGGACTGCCCCGAAAAGACCGCCTCGTCCAGGGGGTAACGGGGGTCGATGTCCCCTGCCGCGTTGAGCCTGGTCAGCAGCTCCCGCCGCGCATTCAGGACCACCTCCCTGTCCAGGTAGCCGCGCAGGAGGAGATAGCCGTCCTCCGCCATCCTGGCCCGCAGGGCCTCGGGGTCCTGCAGGATGTCGTTGGACTCCCGGAGTTCCCCGAACTTGCCGGGGGAAGTGTCGATCGGGAAGCCGTTGGAGGTCAAAGTCTGTTCTGACATATCGTGTACTCCTTCACTTGACACTTTCATTATTGGCTCAGGGGTCCGATGTATTGCCGGGCGACCACGATGTGATCGAACCAGACCTTGCTGACCAGCCCCTGCGGCGCAGTGGTGATGTAGAGCAGCACCCAGAGGAAGTTGAGCTTGAGCCGTTCGTCCCTGCGCCAGCGGAAGCCCTCGAAGGGGGCCCCCCCCGCCGGGACCGTAAAGCGCTCAGGCCCCCCCTTCTCGTCGCTCCAGCGGATGCCCTCGCCCCCCTCGCCGGGGAGGAACTTGTCATAGGTCCACCTCCCACTAGGAAAGCCCTTGCCGAGGTGGCTGACCAGTTTGCCCTCAATCCATAAGGCCATCTCGCCGTTAGTGTCGCCCACGTCGTTCATCTTCATCATCACCTCTGCGCAGACCCACTCTCCCCGCTTCGCCTTGAGGCCGGGGTCGCGGACGAAGCTGTTGCCCCAGGTCTGCCCCTGTGGCGGACTGCCCCGCATCTCCATCCAGTAGGTGTAATAGTCCCAGACCCAGGAGTTCCCATAGGGTTCGACGCCCGTGCTGAACCGGTCATCCCCCCGCGGGCGTTCCCCGGCGCCCCCCTGCGGCCACGGCGTGGAGGGGTTGTAGCCCCCCACGTGGAAGAAGTGGTGAATGGGGTTGCACTGGGGGTCGAACTTGACGTAGAAGCGCACGTGGAGCCTCTCGTAGCCGGGCGAGAGCCGGCGGTAGAGATGGCCGCCGTTCCCCCTGCCCCCCACGTGGCTCATGAGAAGAGAGCGCTTCCCGGCGCTCCCCGGATGCACGTCATCCGAAAAGGACATGATCTCGGCGCTGGACACACTCTCCCAGCGCCCCTTCAGCTCGTCGAGCGAGGCCTCCTCGAAGTCCTCCACGAAGACGACGCTGGAATCCCTCTCGATGCCCGCGTCCCCCGGATACCTCGCCGCTATCCCGTCCTTTTCGACCCCCTCTAACGCCGTCTTCCCGAAGACCTCCGCGAACATAAAAAAGTCCTCAAAATCGACCCGGCCCGACCTGTCCATGTCAAACTTTGGCTCGTAGCCCTCCTCGGAGACGCCCCTGCCGAAGACCCCGGCGAACAGGAAGAAGTCCTCGAAGTCGACCAGGCCGCTGCCGTTGAAGTCGGCCTGCGCGGGGGCGACCCCCTTTCCCCGCGTGAGGGCAATCGAGCCGGCCACGACCGCGGCCGCCAGAGCGAGACCCATCAGGGCAGGCCGGAGCGGGTAGGTCTGGCTGCGCATCGGATAGGCGAGAGTTGCGCTCATGCAGGGTGTCATCCTCTAATGCCCTACTTCCCGAACATCTCTGCGAACAGGAAAAAGTCGTCGAAGTCCACGCCCCCGCTCCCGTCCAGGTCGAACCGGGCCTCTGTGGACCCGAACGCCCCCGCAAACAGGAAGAAGTCGTCAAAGTCCACCCGCCCGTCCCCGTCGAAGTCGGCCCGGCGCGCATCCACGGCCCCGTCACCGCCGGGCCGGGGTGAGGGGCCTTCCTCAAAAGACTGGGGTTCCTCGGTCACCGTCCGGGCCAGGTCCCTCTCAAACAGCGTCCTCTCCCCCTCCCGGATCGTGAACGTCCCCCCCGGCGGACCCGCGCGGTTGAACAGCGCCTCGTAGGTCCGGCCCCCGACCCGGAGGCGGACCCCCTCCTGATCCCTCTGCGTCACCCTCTCCA
>CAYRZX010000254.1:0-10408 GCA_964428665.1 uncultured Gemmatimonas sp. | reverse complement strand
ATTTCTCGGCGAAAGTGAGCGTTACTTGTTACACTTATTTTTGCGTGAGCCCTTACCACTGCACCGTGAAGTGCCCCAGGGGGATCGACGTCGCGGGCATGATGTATGGATTAAAGCGCTATTCGCTGTGGAGAAATCGGTTCAAGCGGGGCCTGATCGGGCCCGATTTCTCCCGGCGGTTCGCGAGGAGGATCGCGAAGACCGGGAGGTCGTTTGAGCCGGGCCTGGCGCCCGCGTTCCTTTTCAAATCCGGCGTCCGGGGTCTCCTCCAGGAGGCGTGGACGGCTGTGGCCCTTTTGCGCAAGGGGAGGTTGTCTTTAACGCCGTCCCGGATCAGGCGGCTCAAGAATTTCAGGCGGATGCTGGGGAGGATCATCCCGGTGGGAGGGTTATCTTGAAAGCGTATGCCTACTTTCCCGGCTGTTCTCTGGAGAAGATAGCGGTCGGCTACCACCTCTCCGCGCTGGAGACCGCCCGCGCCCTGGGCGTGGAGCTCAAGGAGCTGGAGGACTGGAACTGCTGCGGCGCCACGGCGTATTCTCACGTTGACGAATTGCTGGCGTATACGCTGTGCGCCCGCAACCTGGCGATGGCCGAGAGGGAGAACTTAGACCTGGTCACCCCCTGCAGCGGCTGCTACAAGAACACGTTCTTCGCCAACGCCCACCTCAAAAAAGACCCGGACCTGGCGGAGCACATCAACTTCGCCCTGCAGGAGGACGGGCTGCACTTTTCCGGGACCGGAGCGGTGCGGCACCTCATCGAGGTCTTCGTTCACGACGTGGGTCTGGAAGAGGTCCGAAAGAGGGTGTCCCGCCCCTATCGCGGGCTGCGCGTCGCGCCCTATTACGGGTGTCAGATGGTCAGGCCGAGAAAGGACCACGAGGAGGTGGAGCAGCCTCAATTTTTTGAGGATCTGCTGTCCGCGATGGGGGCAACGCCTATTGACTATCCCTTCAAGCTCCGCTGCTGCGGCGGGTCTCTGATTGTGACGAACCGGAGGGCGGCCCTGAGCATGGTGCGCCATCTGCTGCAGGACGCCCTGGATCACGAGGCCGAGGTGATTGTGACGGCCTGCCCTCTGTGTCAGATCAACCTGGAATGTTACCAGAGGCAGGTCAATCGAGCGTTTGGCACGAGGTTTTCCGTGCCGGTGGTGTATTTCACGCAACTTCTGGGACTGGCTCTGGGCATCCCTCCCGAGCCGTTGGGGATCGGGACGGAGTTTGTCTCCCCGGCATCTGTCTTGCCCGGTGGTTAGAAAGAGGAGGTGACGGCGATGACGGAGGCAGCTGAACAGGCGCAGGGGCGCAGGGTCACCATCGACCCCATCACCCGGCTGGAGGGGCACGGGAAGATAGACATTTTCCTGGACCCGAAGGGCGATGTGGAGCGCGCCTACTTCCAGGTCCCCGAGCTGCGGGGGTTTGAGGTCTTCAGCCGGGGGCGCCCTGCCGAGGACATGCCGCAGATCACCAGCCGCATCTGCGGGGTGTGCCCCACGGCCCACCACGTGGCCTCGACCAAGGCCCTCGACGATTTATACAGGGTCGATCCGCCTCCGGCGGCGAAGAAGGTCCGGGAGCTTGTGTACAGCGCCTTCATGCTGGAGGATCACGCGCTCCACGTCTACATCTTAGGCGGCCCCGATTTTATCGTGGGGCCGGACGCCTCCCCGGCGGCGCGAAACGTGGTGGGGGTGATCCAGAAGGTCGGGGTGGAGGTCGGCAGGAGGGTCATCTCCACGCGCCGCCGGCTGCGCGAGTTGATCGCCTCTGTCTGCGGAAAGGTGATCCATCCGGTCTTCGGGTTGCCGGGGGGGGTAGCCAAAGGCGTCGCATCCGAAGACCTGCCCGCTTTTCAGGCGCTGGCGAAGGACGGTCTGGAGTTTGCCCTCTTCACCCTGCAGGTGTTCCGGGACGTGGTCCTCAAGAACGCGGATTACGTGAATCTCATCACCTCGGACGCCTACACGCACAGGACCTACTACATGGGCATGGTGGATGGGCAGAACCGGGTGAACTTCTACGACGGCCAGGTCCGCGTCGTGGACCCCGGCGGCAGGGAGTTCGCCAGGTTTCCGGCGCAGAAGTACCTGGACTACGTGGCCGAGCGCGTGGAGGCGTGGAGCTACGTCAAGTTCTGCTACCTCAAGCCGGTGGGCTGGAAGGGGTTTACCGACGGCCCTGAAAGCGGGGTCTATTCCGTGGCGCCCCTGGCCCGCCTCAACGTGGCCGACGGGATGGCCACGCCCAAGGCCCAGGAGGCTTACGAGGAGTTCTATGCCACCCTGGGCGGCAGGCCTGTCCACCACACCTTAGCCAACCACTGGGCCAGGGTCGTGGAAATGGTCTACGCGGCGGAGCGGATGAACGAGTTGCTCAACGACCCGGAGATCGTCAGCGCGGACCTGAGGACGATCCCCACGGAGACGCCCACGGTGGGGATGGGCGCGGTGGAGGCGCCTCGGGGCACGCTGTTCCATCACTATGAGACCGACGAGAAGGGGCTGATCCGGAGGGCCAACCTGATCGTGGCGACGCAGAACAACGCGGCGCGCATCGCCCTGAGCGTCGAGAAGGCGGCCAAGGCCCTGATCCACAACGGGCGCGTCTCCGAGGGTCTGTTGAACAGGATAGAGATGGCCTTCCGCGCCTACGACCCCTGTCACGGCTGCGCCACTCATGCCCTTCCCGGCCAGATGCCTCTGCTGGTCAGGGTCCACGACGCGGGGGGCTGCGTGGTCCGGGAGGTCAGGAGATGAACGCCCCTGAGCGCAAATGCCTCCTGCTGGCCCTCGGCAACGACCTCCTGGGGGACGACGGGGCAGGTCTGTTAGCGGCCCGGCTCCTGAGGGAGGAGTTTCAGGACGAGGTGGAGGTCGTGGAGTCGGGGGAGGCGGGGCTGGCGCTCGTGGAGATGATGGCGGGATACGAGCGAGCCCTCCTTTTAGACGCGGTCGTGACGGGCCGCTGTCCCCCCGGCACGGTGCTGGAGTTTTCGCCGCAGGACTTTCGGAGGGTCGTCGCGCCCTCCCCTCACTACGCGGGCCTCCCGGAGGCGCTCGACCTGGCCGGGCGGCTGGGGATCCCCTTTCCGAAGGAGGTCCGCATCCTCGCCCTGGAGGTGGAGAATCCCTGGGCGTTTCGGGAGGGGTTGAGCCCCCCCGTGCAGAAGGCCCTCCCCGCCTTCGTGGAGAGGGCGGGGCAGACGCTCAGGGGCTGGAAGGGCCAGGGGTGACGCGCAGGTGGGTGGTGCAGGGACAGGCTTCCGTGCCTGTCTGGCTCGAACGGATGGGGCACGGCGAGCCAGGTCGCGCCCCATCCGTTTCTATGCACGAGGAGAGCGGGCGGTATGAGCGCGCTCGACGAGGAACGCCCCTCCGACGCAGACCGCGCGGGTTCGGGCGGGAGGGGAATAGAGGCGCAGGAGGAGCGGCTCAGGATGATCCAGGGCGACCTGAGCGAGGCGTATCGGCGTCTGGAGGAGCTGGAGAACGCCAAGGCCCAGTTCGTGCTCACGCTCACCCACGAGCTGCGGTCCCCGGTGGCCGCGATCCAGAGCCTGTTGAAGGCGATGCCCTTCGCCGGGGATCTGCCCGAGAGGGCGAGGGACCTGCTCAGGCGCGCGGACGAGCGGGTGATGGCGCTGGTGGACCTGGTGAATGATCTCCTCGACCTGGCCAAGGAGCGCCACGATTTCGGGGCCGCGGCAGAGTCTCGCCCCGTGGATCTCGGGGAGGTGTTGCAGAGGGTGCGCGCGGCCCATCAGGGACGGGCGGACGAAAAACGGGTCCGGTTGGAGTTCGAGGGATTGAAGGCCGATTCGCGGGCGCTGGGGGATCCGGAGGAACTGGAACGGCTTTTTGGCAATCTCGTCGGAAATGCCGTCAACTACACGCGCCCCGGTGGACAGGTACGTGTCCGGATTACGGTAAGCCCGAATGAAGCCGTGGTGGCCGTTCAGGACACCGGCATTGGAATCCCCCAAGAGGGCCTTCGGCGGCTGTTCGAGGAGTTCTATCGGGCGCCGAACGCCAAGAGGATGCTCCCGAACGGCACCGGCCTGGGCCTGGCCATCTGCAAGCGCATCGCGGAGGCGCATCACGGGGAGATCGAGGTGGAGAGCGAGGAGGGGGTCGGGACGACTTTCACCGTCAGACTACCTCTCGCGGCGGGGCGGGGGGCAGACCCGCGAGGACAGGGATTGGGGGAAAGGGGAGGGCATGCGACTGTCGGAGGTCCTCCGGAGGCTTGAGGCAGAGGAGATCGTCCCCGCCTCAAACTACGACGTGGAGGTGCGCAACGTGTGCGCATCGGACATGTTGAGCGATATCCTCGCCACGGAGAAGATGGACTTTGTGATTCTCACAGGGCTTACGACGGTGCAGGTGATGCGCACCGCGGAGATATCGGAGGCCATCGCCGTCGTCCTGGTGCGCAACAAGCTGGCGACGATGGACACGGTGAATTTTGCGAAGGCCAAGGGCATCCCCCTGGCCCGGTGCCGGTTCCCCATGTTCGAGGCATGTGTCCGACTGGCGGACCTGAAAAGATGACCCATGGATGACTATGCGGACCTCTCCTTAGTCAGCGAGCTGGTCTATCAGCTCAAGGCCCGCGACGCCATGCGGCGCGACCTGATCTCGTGCCGTCCCGACAGCACGCTGCGCGACGTTCAGGGCATCCTGAGGGCCAATCAGATCTCGGGCGTGCCCGTGATCCAGGGCGATTCGCTGGTGGGGATCGTGAGCATCGAGGACATCCTCAAGGCCTTAGACAGCGGTTACATCGAGGAGCAGGTCGAGAAGTGGATGACCCGGAAGGTGGTGACGGTCCAGGCGGACACGCCGTTGAACCGGGCGGTGGACTGCTTCGAGCGCCACCACTTCGGACGCCTGCCGGTGGTGGACCGGGATGGGAGGCCCGTCGGCATCATCACCCCGGAGGATATCGTCTATCGCCTGATGGTCGAGATGACGCGCATCGCCGAGGACATAGAGCGCCGGCACCAGGAGCTTCAGGCCAGGGTGAGCGAGTTTGACCTTCAGGCCGCGGTGGTGAAGCGGGAGTTCTTCATCAGGGCGGGGGACTACGAGAACGCCGGGGCCTCGTCCTCGGCCCTGAAGGCCGAACTCCACCGACGAGGGGTCGAGCCTTCCATCGCGCGGCGGGCGGCCATCGCCCTCTACGAGGCGGAGACCAACATCATCATCCACTCCATCGGGGGGAGCATCGCGTTCGAGGTCTCGGGCCGGAGGCTGACTGCGGAGGCCGTGGACTGGGGGCCGGGGATCCCCGACGTTGAACTGGCCATGACCCCCGGCTATTCGACGGCCAGCGAGTTCGTGCGCGCCCTGGGGTTCGGGGCGGGCATGGGCCTGTCGAACATCCGGAGGTGCGCGGACCGCTTTCACATCGAGTCCGTCCTGAACAAGGGGACGACGCTGCGCATCGAAGTGGACCTTAAAAAGATCGAGGCCACCGATGACACTGACAGAGAAGCCACCGATGACACTGACCGAACTGATTCAACACCCGGAGCTGCGGATCACCCCCCTGACGGGGCCGTTTCAACGCCCGATTGAGGGGGGCTACGCCTCGGACCTGCTGAGCGACGTGCTGGCCAATGCGCGGCCGGGGGGCCTCTGGGTGACCCTCCAGACCAACCGGAACGTGGCCGCGGTGGCCAGCCTGCAGGAGCTGGCGGGCGTCCTGATCACCAGCGGCCGCCGGCCTCAGGAGGACCTGCTGGAGGTCGCCCGTGACCAGCGGGTGAACGTGCTGAGCACGTCGCTGAGCACCTACGAGGTCGTGGGGCGGCTGTATGCGCTCGGCGTGCGCTGAGGGGGGATCATTCCGCTATTGCGATTATAAGACCTTGTGACGTGCGAACCGTTTTGGGGAGGCTCTGTCTCCCTTGAGGCGGAGCCTCAAGTCCTGCGTTGCCAGGCAGAGCCTGGCAACGAGCGTGGGGGCAGGGGATTTCAAAGATACGGAGGTGAGGAGGTGGCTATGAAGACGTGCGTGCTAGAGCGGTCTGAGGTGGCGGCGTTCTTCGAGCGGGTGTTGAAGGGACACGAGGTCGTGGCCCCGGTGGAGAAGGAGGAGGGGTTCTACGTCTTCGCGCCCGTCCGGAAGGCGGAGGAGGTTGTTCTGGATTACGTGACCACGCTCCTTCCGCCCAAGAAGGCGTTCTTTCCGCAGCGTCAGACCCTGTTCCGGTTCAGGCTGGGTGGCGACCTGCCTGAGATGGAGCCGGTGATCGACGGGCGTCCGCTGGCGCTGGCGGGGGTGCATCCGTGCGACCTGGCGGGCATCCGGATGCTCGACTGGGTGTTCGCGCGGGACCACCCGGACGAGCACTATCTGGCGAAGCGGCGGGCGACCACGATCATCGGCGTGGACTGCCACCCGGATGAGCACTGTTTCTGCGCGGCGGTGGGGACGGCGGCGCCGGGGGAGGGCTTCGACCTCTTCCTGACGCCGGTCGAGGAGGGATATCTGGTCTCGGTGGGGACGGCGAAGGGGGGCGCCCTGCTGGAGGCCTGCGCAGAGGCGCGGGGGGCGACTCCGGCGGACCTGGCCGCGGCCGGGCAATGGCAGAGGGAGAAGCGGGAGAAGGTCTCGCGGGGTTTTGAGACGGAGATTTACAACCTCCCCCTGGCGTTTCAGCGCGGCGTGGGCAGCCCGGTCTGGGAGAAGGTGGCCGGGCCCTGCCTGAGCTGCGGGACGTGCAACTTAGTCTGCCCCTCCTGCTTCTGCTTCGACGTGGAGGACGTGATGGACCTGGACGGGGCGGGGGGGGCGCGGGAGCGGGTGTGGGATGGGTGCCAGCTCTCGGAGTTCGCCCGCGTGGCGGGGGGGGGCAACTTCCGGGGCAAGGTCTCACAGCGCCTGAGGCACCGGTTCTACCGGAAGTACGAGTATCTGATGACGCTCTACGGGGCGGCGTTCTGCACGGGGTGCGGGCGCTGCGGCCGGTCCTGCCCGGTGGACATCAATGTCGTGGACACGATCAACGCGCTCGTGATGGACGACCAGAAGGAGGGGGAGGCCCATGTCAGCATTGCTTGAAGGGACAGCAGTAGCTCACCATGGACGGGAGTCGATCTACCTGCCCCGCCTGGCCCGGATCGCGTCGGTCGAACAGATGACGGGCACGGAGAAGGTCTTCGAGCTGGAGCAGGAGGGGGGCCTCGGCCACCGGCCCGGACAGTTCGTGGAGGTCTCAGCGCCGGGGGTGGGGGAGGCGCCGATCTCCATCTGTTCGTCGCCCACGGAGGGGCCGGGGTTCCGCATCTGCGTGCGGCGCGTGGGGGCGCTGACGACCTACCTGCACGGGCTGCGGCAGGGGAGCTGGGTCGGGCTGCGGGGGCCGTTTGGCCACGGGTTTCCGATGGAGGAGGCCGAGGGGATGGACCTGCTGTTCGTGGCGGGGGGCATCGGGATGGCGCCGATGCGGTCGGCCATTCGCTACGCCCTGGACCGACGGGACCGCTACGGGGAGATCACGGTGATCTACACCGCCCGGTCTGCGCCGAGCGCCGGCTGAAGGAGAACGTCTGCCTGTTAGAGAAGGGGTTGACCTGCATCGGGCCGGTGACGCGGGCGGGGTGCGAGGCGCTCTGCCCGTCCTTCGGCCACGCCTGCTTCGGGTGCCGCGGGCTGGTCAGCGAGCCGAACCGGGACTCCGAGGCTCAGCTGCTCCAGGCCCACGGCCTCACGCCGGAGGAGGTGGCGGGGCGGTTCGACATCTACACGCACGGGGGGTATCCCGAACGGAAGGGGGTGGCGGCATGAGCGGAGTGAACGTGCGCGTGGAGGTGGAGCACCTGACGCGGGTGGAGGGGCACGGGAACATCGTGCTGGACGTGAAGAACGGCGAGATCAAGAAATTGGAGTGGACCGTGGTGGAGGCCCCCAGGCTGTTCGAGGCGATGCTGCGGGGGCACCGCTGGGACGAGATACACCACATCGCGTGCCGGATCTGCGGGATCTGCTCGGTGAGCCACACCTGCGCGTCCCTGCGGGCGACGGAGGCGGCGATGGACATCCCGATCTCGGACCAGACCCTGAAGCTACGGAGGCTGATCTTTCACGGGGAGATGATCCAGAGCCACGTGTTGCACGTCTACCTCTTAGCCGCCCCCGACCTGCTGGGCGTGGGGAGCGTGTTCCCGCTGATCCAGACCCACCGGGAGGTGGTGCTCCGGGCGATGCGGATGAAGAAGCTGGCCAACGACATCTCCCACGTGATCGGCGGCCGGCACGTGCATCCGGTCGCGCTGATTCCGGGGGGGTTCTCGGCGCTGCCGAAGCGAGAGGCGCTGGAGGACCTGCGGGAGCGGCTGGAGGCGTGCAAGGCGGACGTAGAGGCGACGGTGGACCTGGTGAAGACTCTGAAGCTCCCGGACTTTGAGCGGGAGACGGAGTACATCTCCCTGCGCATGCCGGAGGAGTACGCCTTCTACGAGGGGCTGATCTATTCGAGCGACGCCGGGCCGGCGCCGGTGGAGCACTACCGGGAGGTGACCAACGAGTTCGTGGTCCCGCACTCCACGGCCAAACACGCCCGGTGGCACCGGAACTCCTACATGGTGGGGGCGCTGGCGCGGGTGAACAACAACTACGGGATGCTCCGGCCGGAGGCGAAGGCCGCCGCCGAGGCGCTGGGGCTCAGGACGCCGTGCTTCAACCCGTTCATGAACAACGTGGCCCAGGTGGTGGAGGCCGCCCATTGCGTCTATGATGCGATCGAGATCCTGGACGAGCTGTTGCAGGAGGGCCTGCGGCAGGAGGCGTTCAAGGTGGCGCCCAGGGCGGGGCGGGGCGTCGGGGTGGTGGAGGCCCCGAGGGGCATCCTGTTCCACGAGTACGAATACGGGGACGACGGCCGGATCGTCCGGGCCAACTGCATCATTCCGACCAACCAGAATCACGAGAGCATCGAGGACGACTTCCGGGCGCTGGCGCCGAAGATTCTGGACCGGCCTCAGGATGAGATCAGGCACACGCTGGAGATGCTGGTGAGGGCCTACGATCCGTGCATCTCCTGCTCGACTCACTACCTGGATGTGACCTTCATATAAATGCGAATTACGAATGACGAATTACGAATGACAACATTCGACATTCGACATTCGACCTTCGCACTTGGGAGAGGGGAGGAGATGGGGGCAAGGGTGATCGGCATCGGGAACCCTCTGCGGGGGGACGACGGGGTCGGGCCGGCGGTGGTGGAGGCGCTGAAGCGCAGGGGGCTTCCCGAAGGCGTCGAGGCCGTGGACGGGGGACAGGCGGGGCTGAGCCTGGTCGGGCTGATGGAGGGCGCGGATCGGGTGGTGCTGGTGGATGCGGCGGAGATGGGGGCGGCGCCGGGGGCGTTCCGCGCCTTCGGCCCGGAGGAGGCGCTGGTGTCCAGGGAGATCCTGGGCTGCGGGGTCCACGAGGCGCGGGTGGGCGCGGCGCTCCGGGTGGCGGAGGCGCTGGGCTGTCTCCCCCCGGAGGTGAAGGTGGTGGGCGTGCAGCCGAAACAGATGGGCTGGGGCGTGGGGCTGAGCCGCGAGGTGTCCCAGGCGCTGCCCCATGTGGTGAGGGCCGTTCTGGAGGCCCTGGGGTCTTCCTGCGGGAGCGGTATTCGAGAGGAGTAAGGCGATGGCTGCGGAGAGGATCTTTATCGTAGAAGATGACGTGGACATGGTGGAGGCGCTCCGGCTGCCCCTGGAGGCGCACGGCTACCGGGTGTCCCAGGCAGGGAGCGCCAGGGAGGCGATGGGGCGGATCGGGGAGGTGAATCCGGATCTGATCATCCTCGACGTGATGATGGAGAGCGACACGGCCGGGTTCCAGATGGCCTATCAGCTGCGCAACCCGGCGTCGGACGCCTCCTATGCGCGCTATTCCAAAGTGCCCATTCTGATGTTGACGGCGATCGGCTCGGTGAAGCGCATGAAGTTCTCCCCCGAGACGGACGGGGATTTTCTGCCGGTGGACGCCTACTTAGAGAAGCCGATTCGGCCTGAGACGCTGCTGGAGCGGGTGGCGGCGCTCCTCAAGAAGGGCGAACGCGCATAGGGAGGGCAGACGGTGGCCTCCGAACGGGATAGGACAGGGCTGATTCCGATCGAGCGCGAACTCCGGGAGCGCCTGGCGTGGTTTATTCGCCTGAGGTGGATGGCCGCCGCAGGGATCTTCCTGGGGGGGTGGGTGGCGACGACCTGGGTGGCCGTCGCTCTCTCTGCGGTTCCGATCTACGCGGTCGGGGCGTCGGTCATCGGCTACAACGGGCTGTTTGTCATCCTCTACCGGCGTTTCGAAAGCCGGCCCGTGCCCCCGAAGACCTATCGGGGCTTTAGAGTCGTTGCACAATTAGGAGGAGGTGGCAGCTAAGCGACGGTCAATGTGGC
>CAYRZX010000253.1:0-10431 GCA_964428665.1 uncultured Gemmatimonas sp. | reverse complement strand
TTTACCTTTGAAATCCCAAACGCTGCGTGAGAAAAGATCTGTCAGTCAACCAGGTAGACGTCCTCCGTTCCCGAACCACTCCAGGACCGACGAGTCCGACGCATCGCCTCCTGGGCTTCCACGACTTTCATCCCCCTGCCAAGCGCCCTGATGATCCACCACAGGACCAGGAGCGCGACGAGAATGGCCCCTCCTTTGGCAAGGTTGAGATAGGTCTCATCTGTCCTTTCAGACCCCTCTCTTTTGATCGTCAACCGGTTTCTGTTTTTACCGTCCACGCCGACCGTTACGATCTCCCCGTCCTTGCCGCGTTGAAGGGTGATCAGCCCATCCTTTGACGCCGATGTCCTCACGGTGATCTCGTTCCCTTCGGGGTCCTTGAAGATCAGCGATTGAGGAGATGTCCCGATGCCAGGAGAAGCCACCTTCTTGCCGTCCGAGGTCAAGACCTGGACCTCTCTGGCGGGGGTTTCATCCGCCCCGCCCAGAGACATTGCCACCAAGACCGACAACAGGGCGCCCCGGATTCCAGCGCCGAGACGCCGATCCATCGGGAATGTGACGCCCTCCGGCTGCTTTCTTCGCACGATTTCGCGGCATACAGGCTTCTCTGTCATGGCTGCCCTCCAGAATGAATCGCGCCCACAGGGTGTGATGAATCACATCCCTACGGTTCCAGCGCCCGGAACACCTCTCTCTCCAGGTCCTCCGCGCTGAACGGTCTGGTCAGGACCCCCATCGCGCCCCGGCGAAGGGCCTCCTCTCTCACTTCAGGCGTTGAAACCCCGATCATCAGCACCGGCAGGCCAGGACGGACCTTCCTGACCTCCTGGAGGATTTCCAGGCCCTCCCTGTCTCGCAGCCGACGCCCCAGCAGGAGCAGGTCCGGGGCCTCCTGGCGCAGGACGGCAAGGCATCGGGAGGCCGTGGCCTCGCAGAGAACGGACAGCCCCCAGGCGACCAGACGGCATCCGACCTCATCCAGGATGTGGGGGTCGCCGTCCACCAGGAGGACATTCCCCGGAGGCCTCCGCCTTCGCCTCTCCAGCGGGAGGGTCACGGGATGGAACACGGTGGCCGTGTCTTCCCGGAGTCTGTCTTCGTAAGACGCGAGGACTTTTTTAGGGGTCATGGGCTATCGCCTCTGTTCTGCCTTCTGATTCCGAGAAGTCAGGTAAGGAAACAGCCCCAGAAGGGCCGCCATCCCTCCTGTCGCAAGGGCCATGCTGTCGATCCCCGTCCAGGCGTTGATGCCCACGATCGCCAGGAAGACTGCCACGCCTGCCCCTCCATACTGAATGCTCATCCGGATGGGATGAGCCCTGAATGCCTCTCCAATCTTTGAGAACCTCTCCCCCGTCCCTGGATCTCCTGCCCCCCTCGACAGGATGAACCACGCAGGGATGGAGAGCACCAGGAGATCCTGGATGAGTCCCCTCACCTCTCCCCTCTGCAACTCCTCCAGATGCCCCCAGGGGGCCAGGAAGGCGAAACCGGCCAGGACCGGCCAGAGGTGGACATTCGTCCTTTTGGGTCTGACTTCCCGGCTTTCAGGCTGTCCGACCTCTTCCTGAAGGAGCGTCACGTGGTACCCGCCCTGGGTGGCCTCCAGCCGCACATGGCCTGTGGGCAGGGCCAGGAAGAACTTGCTCCCCTCCCCCACTCTGCTCTCCACCCACAGCCTGCCCCGGTGCAGCTCCGCCAGCTTGCGCGCAATGGTCAGGCCCAGGCCCGCCCCCTGGCCGGGCCGCACCTGGTGGAACTTCTCGAAGATCTTCTCCTGGTGCGCCTCCGGGATGCCCGGTCCCGTGTCCTCCACGCACACCTGGACAACCTTTTCCTTCTGCTCCACCCGGACCTCCACCTTCCCCCCCTCCGGCGTATACTTCACCGCATTGCCCACCAGATTGGACAGCGCCTGCACGACCTTCTCCCGATCTGCCCAGACCGGCGCGTCTGTCCCCGCTTCCACCGGTCGCAGGTCCACCCCCTTTTGAGAGGCCACTGCCCTCAGAGGCTTCACTACCTCCCGGGCGGCCTCTCGCAGGTCAAAGGCTGACTCCCAGATGATCATCTTCCCCGCCTCGATGCGGGACAGGTCCAGCATGTCCTGGATCATCCGGCTGAGGCGCAGCACGCAGTCCTTGACCTGGCCGGCCGTGCGCCTCTGCCGCCCGGTCAGGTCCCCCGCGATCCCATCGATGAGATTGTCCAGGTGGACCAGCGCTGCGGACAGGGGTGTGTTGAGGTCGTGGGAGACGGAGGCCAGGATCTCCGACTTGAGCGCGTCCACCTCCTTGAGCCTGGCGTTGTCCCGCGAGAGCATGAGGGCGTGCAGCCCGATGGCCAGGGCCAGAGACAGCAGCAGCCCGATGGTGTACTCCCGCTTCCAGAAGGGCGGCGCCACCTGAAACCAGTGCATCGCAGGCGTGGGATCGACATTGCGGTTTCGGTCTCGCGCCCGGACCTCCAGGGCGTGCGACCCGACCGAAAGGGCCTGGAACGTCTCTCGGGTCTGAGAGGAGAAGGACGACCAGTCTCCCCCATCCAGCCGATAAGAGTACTCCAACTCCCCTTCCGGCGTGCCGTCCTGCCCTCCCCACTCGAACACGACCTTGCCTGAGGCAGAGATCTTGGTGGGTGGATTCTTCAGGACGGTCTGAGGGGGCTCCCAGTCCACCTGGTAGGGCACGGCCCTCCCCTGCGATAGCTGCCCGGCGAAATCAGGCCGGGAAGAAGCAGGAGACCCCGCCAGGGCCGTCGAACAGAGCAGGGGAATCGCAAGCAACAGGATCGGGAAACCCGATGTTAGAGGGGAGCGCCCTTCTTCCCCACAGGTCTTAAATCTCACCGTCTCCCTGGTGCGCATCATGTCCTTGCCTCCTCATCAGGCGGATGCGATGGGTCGCGTCCACAGGATGTGATGAATCACATCCCTACAGTTCCAACACCTGAAATACCGCCTCCTTCAGGTCCTCCCCCTTGAACGGCTTGGCCAGGAACCCCTTTGCCCCTCGCCGGAGGGCCTCCTCCCTCTTCCCTTTCAGGGAGGTGATCATCAGCACGGGCAGGGCTGGATGCCTCGCCTGAAAGTCCTTCAGGATGTCCAGCCCGTCTCCATCCGGGAGCTGGATGTCCAGAAGGACCAGGTCGGGGACCTCCTGGCGGAGGGCCGCATAACAGCCCGCAGAGGTGGCCTCGCAGCGCACCTCCAGGCCGTAGGACCGCAGGCGGTCCCCTACCCCTTCGAGGATGCCGGGGTCGTCGTCAATGAGGAGGACCTTTTTGGAGGGCATTTGTGGCTCCTTCTTTCCCCAGCCGCTTTCGCCACGCCTCAGGCAGGAGGCTCTGAGAAAACGACTGTCTGGAGACGCCCTTCCAGAGGCCGATGCCGAAGCTGCGCCGGATGTGGACCGTCAGCGTCTCCTGCTCGCCGATGAGGGGATAGGTGTCCAGCACGATCCCCGCGACCTGCGCTGCCAGCGCCCCCACGGCGCACGGACAGCCCGGCGTGTCCTGGGAGACGCACAGGCCTTCCGGCTCATGGGGAGGGCAGGCGCAAGGGGGAGCGGTCTGCGGGTCGGGACTGACCTCATAGCGATAGCCCCTGCCCCCGCCAGGGTGCTGTTCCGGGGCCTCTATGAGGACCCCTGCCACCTTCCGGGAGTCCAGCCCGGATGTGCACCGGCAGTCCGGCCGGCCTGTCCTCCTGGCGCAGTCACAGGGGAGGCTGCGCCTCAGCAGGACGCGGATGGCGAAGACCTGGCTTAGCTTGTCTTTCTCAGAGAAGTCCCGGACGTCGAGATTCACGTCGTGGACCCCCTGAAGCTGGCGGATGCGCATGGGGGCCAGATACATCCCTGACAGGGGCTCGGGCAGAAGCTCCAGCCCCACGGCCCAGTAGAAACCCGCGCACAGCGCGACCAGCGCTCCCCACCCGACGTAGTAGGCGCGCGACAGGGACGGAAAGACAAATCCCTGCCCCAGGGCATTGGGATCTTCCCGCACCACACAGGTGCGCGCAATCAGGTCGTGCAGGCCCTGGCAGGTCTGATAGTTGACCAGGTAGAAGTAAGCGATCCCTGCCTTGAGGGACAGAGAAAGCGTGAAGATCAGGAGCCCGAAGGGGATCATGGGCAACCCCCAGAAGCTTCCTGATCCCAGGAAGAAGGGGACGGCCAGCACCCCCGCGCGCAACAGGGAGCGGGGCAGGGAGATGAGCATCCCGTCCTTCCCCACCACGTGCAGGCCCAAAAGCCGCTTGCCCAGAGTCTGCCCCCTGCCCACGCGGCTGTTGAGCGCCCCGCAGTAGCCCATCACGATCCCGATGCCCACCAGGACGCCCCAGGCCCCCATCCTGACGAACTGCTCCCTGTATCTCATCCACAGCAGGTAGCCCGCGCCCCAGACCACGGCCACGTCCAGCATGAGGGCCAGCATGCGTCGCCAGAAGCCTGCAACCGTCAGGGACCCGGAGGGGCTCAAACCGTCTAAAGGGGTTTCCATGCTCATCACGCCTCTGTAAAAAACAGGTAAGCGTTCACCCAATTTTAACAGGGATGCACAGGATAGACAGGATAGGGGCCTTCTGTCATCCATCAGCCCATCAGGGTGAAGAAGAACCGGCTCCCTTCCCCCACCTTGCTCTCCACCCACATCTTTCCCCCGTGCATCTGCACAAGCTTGCGGGAGATGGGCAGCCCTAACCCTGTGCCCCCTTCTTTGCGGACCTGGTGGAACTTCTTGAAGATGGCCTTCTGGTGCGCCCTGGGGATGCCCGGACCGGTGTCCGACACGCAGACCTGGACTCGCGATTGGACCCGTTTGACCTCCACCTCCACGCGACCGCCTTCCGGCGTGAACTTCAGCGCGTTGTCGATCAGGTTGAAGAGCACCTGCTTGACCCGGTCCTCATCCGCCCGGACCTGGATCTCCTCCCCCTCTGCGCAGCGCAGGGTCACGCCCTTCTCCCTGGCCACCCCACGGAGGTTCTCCACGACCTCCTGGATGGCCTGGGTCAAAAAGAAGGAGGCGCAGTCGAGCCTGAGCCGCCCCGCCTCCATCCTGGACAGGTCCAGCAGGCCTTCGATCAGGCGGGTGAGCCGGTCCAGGCTGACCCTGGCCCCCCTCAGGGAGCGCGCCTGCCTGTCCGTGATGGGTCCCACGATGCCGTCCAGCAGGTTGTCCAGATACACCCCGATGGCCGTCAGGGGCGTCCTCAAATCGTGCGAGATGACCGACACGTCGTGCGATAGCCTCCGGTCCTTCAACACGACCTGTTTGGTCAGGAAGACCACCGACATTAGGAGCAGCACGCCGATCTCGGTCCACCAGGGGGTGCGAAGGGGTGGAGAAGGAACGGTAAAGGTGTGGGTCGCGGGCGTGGGGTCCACGTTGAAGTCCCGGTCGCGCGCCCTCACTTCAAAGGTGTGGGGACCTGCCGGGAGGGACAGGAAGAGGTAGCCCTGCTGAGGCACGAAGGGGGACCAGGGGCCTCTGTCGAGGCGGTAGGCGTACCGGAGGTCCTCGCCGGGCGTGTCGTGGCCTGGGTCCTGCCCGGCCCATTCGACCTGGACGATGCCGTCTGGAGTGATCTGGCCCTGCTGGAAGGTCAGGGCGGTCTCAGGGGGCTGCCGGTCGGGTTGATAGCGGACGGTCTTCCATCCCCCTGCGGGGGACGTGGCGTTGATCCAGACTGTCCCCTATTGGTCCTGAAACAGGCCCTCTGTCTCTTTGCGCAGGGCCGCGTCCAGGGCAGGGACCCAGTGATCCCCATCCCACCGCAGGACCCCCTGGCGATGGGCTGCCACGACCGCGACGCCGGAGTCTACCCCGGCGATGCAGGCGATGCCAACCACAGGCAGGCCGGAGCGCAGGTCGTAGGGGGTCCAGGTCTTCCCGTTGAAGTGGAAGACCCCCGAATTCCGCGTGCCTGCCCACAGGGACCCGTCCGGGGCCGTGTGCAGGGCCGTGATGGGACCGGTCAGGGCCTCCGGCTGAGTCACGGGCTGCCATGCCTTCCCGTCAAAGATACGCAGGCCCCGGCTCCCCCCGGCCCACACCTTCCCATCCGGCGTGCCCGCCAGGGCAGCCACGTCCCCGATGTCCCCCACCTCTTGATCCGGGAAGCGCTGCCACGCCCCGTTGAAGCGCAGGAGGCCGCCCGACTCCCCTTTCCCTGCGCCTTCAGACCCGAACCAGACAGAGCCGTCCGGGGCAAGGCAGGCGAAGCGGAGGGTGCGAGCCAAGCGGGGATGCCTCTGAATCTCCCACCTCTTTCCTGTCCACCGGCCTGTGGCAGCCATCCCCCGGTCAGACCCGCAGACCCAGACCCCGTCCGGGCCCTCCACCACCTGCGCGGGGGAATCCATCATCCCCTCCCCCAAGCCGTATCGCGTCCAGCCTGCGCCCTCCTGGCGCACCACCGCGCCGTCCTGCGTTAGAAACCAGAGGGGCCCGTCCGAAGACGAGCAGGCTGCGCGGAGACCCTCACAGGTCCTGTAATGCGCCTCTGTGCGGTCGAGCAGGAACAGGCCCTCCTCCCGGCTGGCCAGATAGAGCGATCCGTCTCTGGCCTCTATCAGGGCCAGGATGGGACCGAACAGGGGGGCGTGCGAGAGAAGGTGGACCTTCCGGGTCCCCCCTCGCAGGGTCGTCAGACACCCCTCTCCCCCGACCCAGACGGTCCCGTCCCGGGTCTGGAGGCGCGTCTGACCCTCTTCCTGAAGGGAGTCATCGGCTGGGACCTCCTCCTGCTGGCGCGTCCACTCCCACCCGTAGAACCTCCAGACCCCCTCCTGCGTGGTCACGTAGACGGCGCTGTCGGGGGCAACCTGGATCCGGTGGATGGGTCCTGCGCCGGGGCCGTCCTTGTGCGTGTAGACCCTCCAGGCGCCTCCGTTGTAGCACCGGACGCCGGTGTCCGCGCCCACCCAGATGGCCCCGTCCTTCCCCTCGGCTATGCAGCGCACCCCGATTCCCCTCGTCTCCGGGAAGGCTCGCCAGCGCCAGGGATCTTCAACGGGGTCGGGATGAGGAGGGGCGTAGGACCCTGCGAATGCCGAAAAGCAAAACCCCTGAACCGCAAAGAACGCAAAGAACGCACAGATAAAACGGGTCATCTCACCCACCCCCTTCCGGCGTCTCGATAGTGACCTCCACCCTCCGGCCCAGGACCTCCTCGAATGTCGCCTCGATCAGGTCCAGGTAGTGCTCCTCCAGCCACTCTGAGAAAAAGTGCGATGACACCTCCAGAACCACCCCCTGTCCGTCAAAGTCCGCGATGCAGGCAGGCTCGAACCAGGTCCTGTAACTCTGTCGCTGGATCCGGGTGGCGATCTTCTCCCGGACCTGGTCCCACAGGTCCCGGTAGGGGGACTCCTCAGATGCCTTACGACGGGAGACGGGAGACGGAAGACCGGAGACAGGTCCTCCCGTCCCCGGTCCCCGGTCCTCGGTCTCCAGGCCGGGGGTGGCGGTCTCCCTCTCCTGGGCAGCCTTCAAGGACAGCTTGTTAAGCGCCTGAGGCAGGTAAAACTTCACCCCGGCGAAGCTCCTGACCCATCCCTGCCCTGCGGCATACCTGGCCCCCTCCCCGATCTCTGTCAGGCTGAACCCCCCGGCATGGAGGGTGGCCACCTCCCGGACCCCGAAGCTAACCTGGGCCTCAGTGGGACGAAAGCCGAGGACCTGGCAGGTGGCCTGGACGATCTGCCGGGGGGTGGGAGGAGCAGGGACCACAGGACCACTGACCTGGGGCCTTGTGGTCTTGTGGTCTATAGTCTCGTGGTCTCTCCCCTCCCCCACCTCCTCTCTCTCCGGAGCAGGTGGCTGGTCGGTCCACCTGATACCGGAGTCACTACCCAAACCTGAGAGAGAGATTGGGTTTTCTAGTTCATGCTTAATTCTATCCATGGGGGGTGACAGTTTGTCACCCCTCCCCTGACAGACTGTCACCCCTCCCCCGTCAGGCTGACGCCCCTCCGGGGCAGACGGAAGACAGGGTGGTGGAACGCGACGGCCAGGAGCGTTTGGTTGGGTGGAGACCGATGACGGGAAAACCCTGTTCGATCCCGAGCCTTCGGTCTCCGGTCCCCGGTCCCCGGTCTCCGGTCGGCGGTCGGGGGTCCCCGGTCCCGGCTCCTCTGCCAGGACCGGCCTCCGGCCCTCAGTAATCCAGGCCGGCAGGGGGAGCAGCCGGAAGATGGTCAGTGAGCCAGGCTCCTCCTCTGTCTCGATCAGGTCCCGGTCGGTCAGGATGGACACGTGACGCTGCACGGAACGAATGGAAACGCCTGCCTGAGCCGCGATCTGGTCCACAGACGCCCTGCATACAGTCCCCCGCCCACAAAGGCGCAAAATGGCCCTGTAGACCAGCCTGGCGGCGGGTTTGAGCCTGGGACACGACATCACCGGGTCGGGGTCGATGGCATAGCCAAAGCGATACAAAGGCTGGCGCTCGGGCAGCGCCGGGTTGAGCAGGCGGATATGGTCGCTGTAGACCACCTGAGTATCCCTCCCTGAGTCAACGATGGGAAACGGGTTGACAGGTGGCCCGCTCCGCCGTACATTTAGAGCACACGGTAGGAGGAGCGGGTCTGTCCTGTCTTCTTCTGATCCTGGGCTGACGGTGGGCAAACACCGTCAGCTTTTTATTTCGGCTGTCCAGGCCCGCCTCTGGCGGACCTCCTCCACCCTGTCAATCAGGTCGGCCATCAAAAACGGCTTCTGGAGGAACCCGTCGAACAGACCCTCCCCAATATCGTCGTCTGTGGCGTGGCCGGACATGCCGATGACCGGCAGGTCCGGGTGCAGGTTCTTGACGGTCCGGCACAGGTCCACCCCGCTGATGATGGGCATCCGGATGTCGGTGATGACCAGGTCGGGCGCCCGCTGCCGGAGGACCTCCAGCGCCCGCCGGCCGTTGGGCACCTTCAGGACGGGATGTCCCGCCTGGGTGAGCATTGCCCCGACCGCGTCCAGCACGAACTTGTCGTCGTCCACGATGAGTATCTTCATGAACCCTCCCTCTGATGGGGTTTTCGTTTTCCCTCCTGCTTTCCGGTCGCTCCACCCCGCCAACGATTCACAGGATCGTTCCCCGCCACTGCTCCCGGCTCTGACGCTTTGCCTCCTGCCTTCTGCCTTCTTTTTCGATCACCTCCCTTCTGCTTCTCTGGCAAGGTCAGCTTCATCTGGACCGGTCGAGGAGCTCTTTCGGCCCTCTCCCGCTCCTTCTCCAGGGTGCTCTGGATCAGGCCCCTCATCCGCTCCGGGAAGATGACCCGAAAGCCCAGGTGCTCGGCGTCCCGATCGTCGATGCGAACGCCGGGGATGCGGGCGTAGAGATCCCGCTGCTTCTTGGATCGGACGGTCAGGCGGCAGAGGCCCTGGCCGATGGCGACGATTTGGGGAGAGCGTTTCATAGGGCCTTCTCCTTTGCCTACCTCCCCGCCACCCGGTTTCGGCGGCCCCCAGTGCCGCCGACCTACTTTTCTTCACGCGAAGAAAAGTAGGCAAAAGACGCGCCCCTCAAGCGCCGGGGAGGCTCGGGCGCGCCACAAGGGCATCGCTCCAGGAGACGGATCATCGAAAGGTTTCCACTGCGGTCCCCTGCTTCTCCTCGGCCCCGGTGGTTAGCCCTTCTGTGTCGCGCCTTCTTTTTCCCTTTTGCTTTCCTCTGCGATCTCTTCGATCTCTGCGGTTAATTCCCCGATGAGCGGATGGACAGGGAGCCGGTCAACCGGACGTCGTCCGGATGATCCATCCGGGTCAGCTCCCGGCGCAGCTCCTCGATGCGCAGGCGCTTCTGCTGAAGCTCCAGGTAGTGCACCGGTGGACGGCGCAGGCTGTCCTGCAGGAGGTCAAGCTCCATCACCTCGATCCGGTGGCGCAGGCTGCGGCGCTCCTCCGGGTCCACGTCCCGGCAGACGGTCAGCCAGGCGACCTGGCTCTGAGGCGCAAACCGGAAATGGACCTCCTTCCCGGTCACGCGCACCGGGGAAAAGGTCCCCTCCGGCGGCTCCAGGATGGGTACGCCGTCCTCCTCCACACGGAGGCGAAAGTCAGCCGTGAGCGTGCCGGACAGGAAACCCCCTTCCGGGACCAGGGCCGCGACGGCCTCCCATGCCTGGCGCTCTACCTCCACAGTCTGGGCGTGGATGGGACGATGGGTGTCCTTCACCCTGGCTCGGTCGGGCAGGATCTCCCCATTGGGTCCGAATTCAAGAGTCCGACCCTCGAAGCAAATCAAAAAGACGCTCGGACCGGCGTCCAAAAGCAGGGCCTCCCCCTCCACCGGCGTCCTGGAGTCCCGCCACTTGCCTTTGAAGATCAGAAGGGCCTCAGTCTCGATCTCCCGATAATCCGCGTAGGCGGCCTCCTGCGTGCCCATCAGGTGGTGGACCGCGCGCCACAGGCCGATGTTGGAGA
>CAYRZX010000252.1:0-10468 GCA_964428665.1 uncultured Gemmatimonas sp. | reverse complement strand
GCGGCCCCGGCCGGCCCGACCCAGGCCGCCCCGGTCGCCCCGCCGACGCCGCCCGCCCGGCTCGCCGCCGCGCCGAGGGACAATGGTACGCTCAGCCGGGCCCCGGGGCCGCGCCTCCGGGTCGTGGTCCCCGAGGCCTCGGTGCACCGGGACGCCCTCACCCGGGCCGACGTCCTCGGCACGGTCCGGCAGGGGGAACAGGTCGCCTACCTGGATGCCATCGATCGGCGGCTCCAGCTCCCCTTCGGCCGGGTGCTGGACTGGGGGCACTGGATCAAGGTCAAGACCCCGACCGGCCTCGAGGGCTGGGTGCAGGCCGACGCCCTCGAGGAGGTCCGGTGAGGGGACTGCCGGAGCGGGTCGGCGAGCGGCCGTCGGCGTGGCGCTGGGGGGTCCTGGCCGGGGCCGGGATCCTGCTCGGCCTGACCCTCGGCGGGGTGGTCTGGTACGGCCTCACCCAACGCCACGCGGCCGGCCTCGAGGCCCTGGCGGTCCCCAGCGCGCTCTACCGCCAGGCACTGGCTGAGCCGCCTGAGGCCGACCCGGCCCAGGCGATCCAGGCGCTCCGAGCCTTCCTCGCGGCCTACCCCCGCCATCGCGCTGCCCCCCAGGCCAGGTACGCCCTCGGCAACCTCCTCTACCAGACCGGCGCCTACGACGAGGCCCTGGAGGCCTTCGGGGAGGTGGCCCGGCGGGGGGGCGGCGTCCTCGTCGGCCTGAGCCGGCTCGGGCTCGGGTACACCTGGGAGGCGAAGGGCGACTGGGCCCGGGCCCTCGAGGCGTACCGGGAAGGCCTGAAGGGCGCACGCCCCGGGGAGTTCGTCGCCGGGGAGTTCCTGCTGGGGATGGCACGGAGCCAGGAGCAGCTCGGCCAGCCCGAGGAAGCCTCGGCTAGCTACCGGCAGTTCCTCCGCGATCTCCCGCAATCCGCCCGGGCCGACGAGGTCCGGGCCCGGCTCGCACGGCTCGAGAGCCGTCCCTCGAAGTAGTGGCGGGTTAGATCCCTGCGGTTGAGGCGGGGGTTGAAGGAGGTTTGAGAATATGTCCGATAAGCGGGATTATGTCGCCTATGGTTTGACTCACGTGGGGGGGTCCGGGGGGGGACGGAAAGAGCCTAGCACACCCCCCCCGGCGAGAAGCAAGGTTCGTGCCAAGTCGTTTCCCCTGTCCTGGCGCTGGGTTAGGGCCGAAAAATAGGGCTTGACAGCTTTGGGCAGGGCCTACGCGCCCCCAGGCGCCGCGATCTCCTGGGGGGCTGCTATCTCCCCCTTGGCGCCGGCCAGGGCGGTCGTGCAGCGCCCGCACAGGCGCCATAGGCGGGTCTGGTCGAGGACCTCCTCCTCCCCGCAGTACTCGCAGGGCACCAGGACCCGGTAGGCGTCCCGGCGGGTCACGATGTCCGCGACGACGGCTTCGTTTCGGTGGATGTAGTCGCGCTCCGTCTGGTAGTGCTGCACCCAGGCGGCCACCGTCCGCGTGGTGGCGCCCTTCTCGATGACCTCCCGGGTGAGGTACGCCCGGTAGTCCGCGTGATCGACGGCCTCAAGGAGCCCGGCGACTGCCAGCGGGAGGCCGTGCGCGTGAATCGCGGCTTGGAGGTCTGCCGGGTACTCCAAGACCTTGAGCCGCGCCCGGACCCACGACTCCGATTTCCGGGTGATGTGTAGTAGGTCGGGGAGGGTTTTTCCCTCGGCAAGCAGCTTGCCGAGGGTGCGGGCTTCCTCGGTGGGGGTGAGGGCCTCGCGGTGGAGGTTCTCCGCGAGCTGCTCGTCGGTGCCGTCTCCCCTGCCCTGCCGGATGAGCGCGGGGATGGTCGCCCACCCGAGGAGCTGGACGGCGAGGTAGCGCCGGTGGCCGTAGATGATCTGATAGCGCGAGGTCCCGTAGATTGGCCGGACCCCGATGGGTTGCAGGAGCCCGCGCCGGGCGATGTCGTCCGCGAGTTCTCCGAGGGCCGCGCGGTCGATCGTTTCCCGGAGCGGCCGCGGCGGCTCGTCAATCGCGTCGAGCGGCAGCGGCCTGATCTCGGGTGACTCGGGCAAAGTGGTCTTCCAGGTTGGTGAGGATGACGTTGCCGTGGTGATCGACGCGGATCACCACATAGGTCCCCGCCGCGGCGCGGAGTTCCTTCCGGGCCTCGGCCGGGAGTATGATGGCGAGCGAGTCGCGGAAGCGGAGGAGCTTCTTAATGACCATGCTGGCACGATTATTGCGCGGTCTGTTAAGTCTGTCAATAGAGCTGTTGTACTTAGTCCTCTCTCCCCGCGGCCGAATTGCCCGCGCGCTGTATCGTGATCTTCGTCGCTGGTCCCGCCGCTCCCCCCGCCGGTGATCGGGGGACCCCCGGCAACTCCCCGCGAGCCCTGCCGAGTCCGCTCGGGCAGGGCGCTAACCTGGCCCGGGGCGCCGGGCGTTCCCCGGAGGCCGCGCGCGTCAGCGTAAGGCCGGAGCCCGCCGACAGGCGGGGCGTGGGGGGGACCCAGCCCCCCGATAGGGGGGATGGGGTGGGACCCACGCGGGGACGCCCGGCGCCCCGGGCCAGGTTAGCGGGAGAGGGGTGAGCCTCTCCCTCGCGGGGAGTTGCCGGGGGTCGGCGTGAGGATCCCGGCCAGCCGGGCGGCGGGTTGGTGCTCGGTGTCGTCGGCCGGCGCCGTGGCTTGCCCATCGCTGCCATGGCGCCGGCGTCTTTTTTTGTTCGTCCTGGGGGGGGGCGCCCCCCGGGGGCGTCCCCCCTGGGGCCCCCCCCCGCCCCTCCTGGGCTCGGCGCGCCGGGATGGCCTAGAGGCCGCGGGGTCCGACGAGGCGGACCCCGACGGTGGCCGCGATGGCGCGGAGCGCCGAGGGGGCGGGTAGGCCTCCCCCGCGCCGTCTTAGGAGGTCGGCGCCGGCCAGGACGTACTCATGGATTTTGCCCGTGGGGGTCTCGGGGGCCGGCCAGAGGTCGTGATGGGCCGAGGCGAGTAGGATCATCTCCTCCTCGGGGAACTCGTACCGGAGGGCCTCTGGCTCGCCGCTGACGGCCCCGAGCAGCTCTTCGATGGCCTGGTGGTAGAGCGCGCTGATGAGGAGTCCCGTGGGACCTTCTGGGAGTGCCTCGAAGAATCCCGTGGTACTGGCCTGCACGGCGTTGGCGACCTTGGGCCACGCGGCCTCCAAGCTCTCGCCGCCTTGCAGTCCTGGGACCGGGGACTCAAAAGTTGTCGGTCGTGGGATCCCCAGCGCGTCCAGGAGGAGGCGGTTGTTGTCCTGCTCGCGGTAGGGCACCCGCTGGCTGGTGAGGTTGAGCCACCCGTCATGGCGGCGGAAGGTGTCGGCCGCGCCCTGCTCGATGGCGAGCTGGACCGCGGCCAGGAACGCCGCGGCGAGCTGGACGTGGTCCTCTGGATCGAATAGCTCATGGTGGATGATCCACGATGGCGCCGCGGCGAGGACCTGGGAGGCGCGCAGCGCGAGGTACTCGCTCGCCTCCTGCAAGCTCTCTGGCCAGTCGGCCGGCTCGTCGAACGCGATGATGCGGTCTGGCGAGCGGCTGACCACCTTGAGGCCCTCGGCGCGTAGCTCGGCGATGAACTCGCGCCGAAGCTCCGCGGCGAAGGCGCGCTCGATCTGTCGCCTGAGCCGCATCCGCGGCCGGGTGCGGAGCCCGAGCCACCGGCGGAACTCGGCGATGGTGACCGGCAGGAGCGGGACATCGAGGGGCGGGGGTGGTTTCTTGATGTCCTCGAAGAGCCACTCGACGCTCCCGCCGGCGAGGGGACCGATCAGCGCGGGGAGGCGGTCGGCGAACGCCGGGCGGTCGAAGGTGATCCAGAGGATGACCCGCTCCGGTTGGGGTGGTCCCGCGGCCTCTTGCCTGACGCGCAGCTTCACGCAGTAGGGCGCCGGGGGGCTCGGGTCGATGGTTTCGCGCTCGATCTGGTGGAGGACGTCGCAGGTGTTGAACCACCGCTCGGGGTCTTGGAGGCCGACCGGCCCCAGGACGCAGTTGTCAATTCAGGGCCGCTTATCGGTCCTTGCCCGTAGGGGCAGCAGGACATACTCGACCGGCACCTCGATGGGGGCGTGTTGCTTGGCCTGCTCGGGGGTCAGCGCCCCCGGCCCGAAGGCGGCCCGTTGCAGCCCGAAGGCGATGTCTTGGAGCCACCCCATGATCGCGCCGAGGCTGATTCCGACGCCCCACAGGGTATCCGTGGCCTGGACCGCGGTGAGGAGTTCCGGAATGCCGATTCGGACCTTGGGGATGGCGACCTTCCTCCCGCCCCGCGTGACGACCTCAAGGTTGCGTGTGAGGCGTGACCGTTCGAGGGCGTGTCTGATGCTCTGCGCGGGGATGCGTTTTCGGGTCCCGAGCCGGAGGCTCTCCCACAGCTCGGTCTTGAGGGCGGCCTTGAACACGGCGGGGCCGGCGGCGGCGGCGGCTGCCCCCGAGAGCCCGCCGAATTGGAACCCGGCGCCGACGGCCAGCGCCTGGGTGAGCCAGGTCATGTAATTCAGCACGTCGGCCGCGGTCGTGATGACGCCGATGCCCGGGATCAGCCTGACCAGGGCGCGCGGGGCAAAGCGCACGATGAGCCGGCCGACCAGGGAGATGAACGCCGCCAGGTCCTGGGCGTCGTCGAGCGCGTTGACGACGGCCCCGAAGGCGCGGACCTCCTGGGGGGTCGGGGAGTTGCGAATCCGGATGGCCGCCCTGATCTTCCGCGCCCGCTCTTCCTCTGGTGTCGTGGCGCGGAGCGGCCCGAGCTTCACGATGTCCTGCCACGCGGGCAGGGCCGGGAACGGCCGGAGCTTCCCTTCGGCTCGAAGCTGTTCGAGCTTCTCCCGGACCTTCCGCTGCTTGGCGTCCGGGTTCAGGCCCGACCAGGCGCGCTTGAGGAGGGTCCATTCCTCTTCCGCGAACTCGATCGGGGTGATGGTGCCGAGGACGGGCATGGGAGGCGCTAGGCGCCTCTAGGACCGGCGATCTTGGAAGCGCCCATAGGAGGGTAGCGGCCGAAAACCCGACTTCTATGATCCTGGGACCGACACTATGGGGGTGGGAGCATGGTGACGGTGATCCCCTGGGCTTCCGCCGCGCGCCGGGTATCCGGCGCGATGAAGTCGGTGACGAGGCACTTGCTCACGGGGAGCCCGCTCGTGTCCTCCTCCTTGAACAGCGCCTCGTAGGCTTGGAGGGCGCCGATCGCGCTGACCCCGGCGGTGCTGCGGACCTCGAAGATGCAGAGCTGTCCGGGCTTCGCGCCCAGGGCGTCGATCCGCTTGGCGGTGTTGAACCGCCACGCCGCCCGGATCTTCGGGTCGGTGACCTCCGCCGGCGCCTCCTGGCCGCCGACCGCCACGTCATAGGCGAAGCCCTGCCACTTGGCCCCCTCCTGGTCGAGCCAGCGGAGCCAGATGTCCCGGTCCCCTTCGGCCATGTGGGGGAAGTTGCCCCGCCACGTGGGCGGGAGCAGCGTGTAGCTAACCGCCACCGGTGGGCTCCGCGGGCGCCGGGGGCTCGCTCGGCGGGGCGGCCCCGCCGCCGTTGGCCTCCTTGATCGCCAGCAGGACGGCGCCGAGGCGGTCAATCCAGTGGCAGAGCTCCGGCTGGTTCTTGCTGAGCCACCAGCAGGCGAGCTTCGCGCCGAGGACCACGAGCTTAAAGATCAGGCGGGTGGGCATGGGCTAGCTCCGCTTCCAGTCGAGCGGTTGTAGGTGGATATGGTCTTTCTCCACGATCGGCCGGAGGCCCAGGCGGATCGCGTCGGCGATGAAGAGCGGCCGGTCGTGGGCTTCGAGGAGCACCACGTCCGCGGCCAGGAAGAAGAGGTGCGCCGAGTGCTCGGCCCCCCCGAGCTGCTTGTTGCTCGTGGGGTCGCGGTAGTAACTGGTGACCCGGTACTCGAAGGCCGCGGCCAGGGCCATGAGCGCGTCGAGGAAGCCGTGGGGAGACATCGCGGCCTAGTCGGGGATAAATCGCAGCTCGGTGCGCTGGCAGTCGCGCGCGAAGACGAACCCCCGCCGCTCCCAAAAATCGAAGTGGCTGACATCGTGACCCGCCAGCCGGCCCTCGACACATTGGAGGGACCAGATGCCTTGGGGCCGCCCCGGGCCGATCGCGCTCCGCTGTGCCCGGGTGGGGCCGATCGCGGTGGCGGCCGTCGGGGCGGCCGCCACCGCCCGGATGGACGCCGCCAGGCGGTCGGCGTCGATGGTGCCGCGGACCGTGACCCAATAGTGGACGATCCGGTTATTGAAGGTCCCGACGCTCGCCCTGACCGCTCGGGTGGTCTCCGCCAGCGGCGTGGAACACGCCACGGGCGCTCCGCGGTCGTTGGCGAGGCGCCCCGGCCATGTCCCGTCCGGGAAGTCCTGGACGGTGGAGCGGATGACTCGCTCCTGCAAGGTGGGGTTGCCCACCTGGTCCTGATTGACGGGCTCGGTCACCCCGTCGAGGCTCGCGCGGACCCCGACCCCCACCACGTCTCCCAGGAGGTAGAGGCTTTCGACCGTCGGCCCCGGTTCGAGCGGCGGGGTGGAACGCTGGCGCGAGTTCCCCCCCCCGCTCACCCGCGGCATGAGGGCGGTGGTGACGTGGCCGTGGGGGCTCTTGAGATGGGCGTCTCGCCGGTAGCGGCTCTGGGGCATCGGGCGCGTCCTAGAGCGGGATCAGGTTGCAGAGCGCGAAATAATCGTTCCCGAGGACGGACACGCTGAACCGCGCCTTGAGGAATCGCCCCGGCTCGCCCACGATCTTCCCTGGGTAGATGGTGAGCGGGAGGCGGTAGTCGATGTGTGGGATGAGCGGCTCTCCCCCGAGGTTCTCGCCTGTCCAGGTCCAGACCGGCTCCCCGGTGAGGGCCGTGAGGTCCGTGAGGTCGTTGTCTCGGCTGGCGAACACCTGGACGCCGAAGCGCGCCGGGATCGTTGGTCCGCTGATGAGGGTCACGCTGTCGAGGAGGAAGGCGAACGGAAAGGGTCCGGCGACGACGCCGAAGGTGGCTGGCGCGTCCGCGCGCCCGAGGAGCACGAGGGCGCTCGGCCGGGTGGCGAGGGCGCTACGATCCAGTAAGGTCGTCAAAGTCGGCGAACAGGGTCACGCGCCGCGCGGCGGCCTGGTTGTTGTGCACCTTGAATTTCAGCCGCGTCGGTGTGCGGGTCACCCGGTGCCAGGGCTCGATTTGGAGCGGCCCCGTGGTGAGGCTCCCCCGGAACCCAGGGTCCTCGGTGGAGATGAGATCCCCGCTCACCCGGATCACGTCCTCCCCCGTGGGGTTGGCGACGGCGGCGGTGTCGTCGTCGTCTGAGATGAGGAGGCGCATGGAGAACGACTCCCCCACGGCGACGTCGCCGACGATGACCAGGCGGCGGAGCTGGTAGGGGAAGCCGATCGACGGGGAGACCAGCACCCGCCGGCTGTTGGCGCCGACCACCATCCCGAGGACGTAGCTCCGCCCCGGGGTGACCGGGATGACGGCGGGGGGGGCGCCCGCCGGCGCTTCGAGGGTGGGCGCCGCCGCGGTGATCAGTTGACCGCGGGCGAAGAGGTCTCCTTCCCCCACCGCCCCCGGGGGGTGGACGCTGACCGGGCGGTGGGGATAGCCGACGTTGCGGCGGATGCGCTCGCGGGTCTCGGGGGTGACGGCCACGGCTACGGTCCCGGCGCCGGCGCGTTGAAGCTGCCACGCGGCCCGCAGTCGATTGTGATGGTGACCTGGTTCGTCGGCTCCTGGCACTCGACTGACACGGTTGAGGTAGGGCCGGTGATCGTGGTGCGGGGGTTGCGCTCCTCGCCGGCGCCGCAGCCGACGAGGGCCACGGCGCCGGCGAGCAGGAGGGCGCGGATCACGGGTTAGGCGCCCGCGGCCGCCACCGGGATCATTTCCACGGGCAGGACCCGGATGGCGTCCGCCACGTCGGCGTTGATCCTGAGATGCACCCGGCTCCGCCCCTCGGTCTGTAGGAAGTACTGTCCGTCGAGCAGCGGGTCGAAGTCGAGGTAGGCATACCGCCGGAGGAACGCGGTGGGCCACTGGTAGGCTTCGAGCAGCTCGTTGGCGCCGGGGGCGGCGGCGCCGGTCCTGACGGAGCCCTCCGAGCCCTGCCAGTCGGCGTCACACCGGAAGACCTCGCCGGTCTTGAGGGTCTCCCAGTTCGTGAGCGCGTAGTACTGCTCGACGTTGTCCACGAGGAGGCGCACCTGGCCGAAGCTCGCGTTGAAGCTCGCATCCACCGGGACCGTGGTTCCGAAGAGCAGCGCGCCTACGTGGGGGTTGCCGATCGGGAGGTCCACGTCATGGTCGCCGGTGGCGTTGGGGGTCTTGGTGATCGTGGTGGCCTTGAGGAAGCGTTCCGGCTGGGCTTCGAGGAGTTCGATCGTCTCCACCTGCAGGGTGACGTTGGTGATGTTGGTGAACGCGGCCGCGATGGTGTGGGCGAGTTGCAGCTCGCCCCGCCGGACGGCGGGGAAGGCCTCGTTGGGCCAGTAGGGGCGCCGGCCGAAGAGGATCGGGACCGTCACCCAGACCCGCGCGTTCGCCGCCGCGTCCGACTTCCGCCCCTGGTGGGGCGCCCGCCCGAGGAGGTAGTACGCGAGCGCGTAGAGGTCGTCGAGGCTCGCGCTGATGATCGACTGGCTCTTGAAGAGCACCTCGAGGCGGGTCATCACCCCGAGGAGGTTGGCGAGGCTGGCGAGCGTGTTGGCCGCGGCCACCTCCGCCCGCAGCGTGTAGAGGATCGCACTCAGGGGGTTGACCGGGAGGTCGGTGGGGTCGGGGTTGGTCCCGGCGACGAGGGCGAGGTCCTGGACTAAGCGGGAGCGGAGAAAGGTCGCCATGTCGTCCTCCTCCCCGCCTACCGGCGCTTGAGCGCGGCGAGCGCCCGCGGGATGGGCGTCATCCGCTGCAGGTTGGCCTCAGACCCGGCCGGCCCCCGCGGGGGGAGGTCCACCCGGCCGATCGCTTCCAGGAACGGCGCGAAGCCCTTCATGTACCGCGGCTCGCCCACGGTGACGCCCTGGGCGAAGCGGGCCGGCCCCTTGGCGATGGCGTTCTCCTGCCACCCGGCGTTGCCGGTGGCGGCCACCCCCTTGGCGTAGGCGTCCCGGGCAATCGCCTGGGTGACGCCCTGCTGGTAGGCGCCCTTGGCGGCGGTTGAGCTGGCGGCCCAGTCGCCCTTGGGGTTCCTGATGCCGGTCTCATACTCCGGGCCGGCGGAGGAGGCGCGGCGCTGCCACTTGGGCGCCACGTCCTGGATCGGGGGGGTCTTGGGAGGCGGCATGGGGAGGCTCCTTTCTCCTCGGGTGTGGAGTCCCCCCTGACGCGGGAACGGGAATGAAAAACCCCCGGCGAGGTGGTCGTCCTTCCCGTCCCCGCCGGGGGTCTCCTGGGGGTAACCAGGTTGTTTTAGGTTAGGCGCGTGGTTTTGTGGCTGTCAAGCGCTTTTTTTCCGCCGCGTAGACGGTGGTGACCTCCGCGCCGAGGGTGTAGATTTGGTTGCGGAGCCCCCGGAGCCCGGCGAGGCTATCTTCGAGCGCTCGGAGCGCGAGGTCCAGTCGCCTCTGCAATTCCGTGGCCTCGCCCGAGAGGACGAGGAGCCCGCGCCGTAGCGCGTCCCGGTCTAGTTCGTCCATGGCTCGCTCCTTTCGAGCAGGCTGGCCTGCCACTGCCAGGCGGACCACGCGGCCCAGCCCTGGTCGCAGTCGTAGGCCGGCCGATCCGGCCAGGTGAGCACCTCCCGACAGGTCGCGCACCCGCTGATGTGCGTCAGCAGGCGCCGCTTGAGCGCCCAGCTAAGGACGCGGTCGGTCATCATCGCTCGTTACCCCCTCCCCGTTACCCCCAGGGCTGAGCCGCTAGAACAGGAGCAGTTGGTTTAGCTCCGCGGTGGTCTCTGGCGTCCCTTCCTCCTCCTTGGCCGGCTTGTGCGGGTCGCCGTCCGGGAGCTCCCGGACGTTCAGCGTCCGCCTCGCGCCGTGGAGCTTCCCACCACAGCGACACTCACACCGCGGCTTTGTGGCCTCCTCGCACCGCGTGGCCTGACCTACGCTCAACGCGCGTAGCCGATCCCATGCCATGTCCTCACCCCCTTTCCCCAGTGCTATGTCGCATGGGCAGGCTGACCCTTTTTTTCTCCCCCCCCTTCACAATTCAGAGGGGGGGGAGTCCGAGGTGAAGATTGGGGGTATGGGGGGCATCCCCCCATCCTTCTAGCTGCGCCCGAAGGGCCGGGTTGGAGGGGACCCGCGTAGCGGGGCGGAGGCCGCCGGGCCCGAGGGTGCTACTCGGTGTACGCGCGAAGTGACACGGCGTATCGTTTTCGGGACGTGGGTGAGCGGACAGACTGCCTCATTTCGGGTCCACCTTGGGGGTGTCCGAGGGGGTTTTACCCCCTCGGCCTGATCGAAGGGCGAAGTCTAGAGGTGGGAGATCAGCGAAGCGGGATTATGTCAAATTACTGCGGTGGCCCGACCGGGCGGCCCCGGCGGTGG
>CAYRZX010000251.1:0-10512 GCA_964428665.1 uncultured Gemmatimonas sp. | reverse complement strand
ATTTTCCACCTTATTTTTCGTCTATTTTGGTCTTGACTTTGGGGGAAGCTTTAGGTGCAGGGAGGGCAGTTGGTGTGGAATTTAGCCTTGTAGGAAAGACGCAGACGTTGTACATTCAGACGGGCGGCCCGGCGGGTCGCCCGTCGGCTTTGTCAAGAGAGCGACAAAATTGGGCTTGGAAGGAGCAGATGGACATTGTACATTCCATCAGTGAACAGGAGCGCCGTGATATGGCCAAGGAAGTCCTAGAAAAAAAGAGCCTGGATCACTTGCTTAAGGCAGTCTCGCACCTGGTACGATTGCCAAAAGCGCGGATGCGTCTGGATTATGACGAAGACGCTGACGTGCTCTACGTTCACTTCAGAGATAAGGCGATCTCAACACACAGCGAGATGAAAAAGAACGGGGTTATCTTCGATTACAGGGGGAGCACGCTGGTGGGGGTGACGATTCTGGAGGCTTCGCGGCGGTGAGAGGGCGCGGGAATCAATTCCCGCGCTACGAATACGAAGTCCGCTAAAGCGGACTCACGGTTTCATTCAGCCCGGTTCACCGGGCTTGATAGGGGTAGCGAGGCGATTTATCACCTCGCAAGAAAAGGCTACCCCTCCAGCAGGGCTCGCGTGTCGATCTCCAGGCCCGGCAGGGCCTCCGGCTGAAACACCTCTCGCCCGGCCTCTCCCTTTGCCGCGCCTGCGGTCCTGACGTAGCGCCCGGCCACGTTGTGGAATTCTTCGATCACCAGGGCGTCGGCGTCCACCATCCAGTACCAGGGCACGCCGGCGTCGAGGTAGGCGTTGAACTTGACCACCCGGTCCCGTCCGCTGCTGTGGGGGGAGACGATCTCCACGACGAGGTCGGGGACGCCGTGAATCTTGCCGTCCGCGTCGCTGAGGCGGTTCAGGTGATCGGCGCTCAGGTAGACGAGGTCCGGGACGTAGATGCGATTGTTGGGAAGCTCTGTGTCCAGTTCGATCCAGAACCGTCCGGTTTTGTGGACAGTCAGGTGACGCCGGAGCGCAAAAGACAGGTTGAGCAGGATCTCCTGATGCTGCCGGTTGGGCGAGGCCATGGGGATCAGTTCTCCTTGCTCGAACTCGAAGTAAGGGGGGCCTTCGGGAATCGCCCGGAACTCGTCTATGGTCACTTTGCGTCTGATCTGTTGAACGGTCGTGGACATGATCAAAACCTCCTTCTGATGTTCAATCTATGTGCCCCATTTAAGAAAGTCAAGTCGCAAATCCAGGAAAGGACCCTCCCGCATGTCTGACACGCTCATCCGCGCCGGATGGCTGATGGACGGGACCGGCGCTCCGCCGAAAAGGGATGTGGATGTTCTGATCCGGGACGGGAAGATCGAGTCGGTCTCCCCGCGCTCCGGCGCTCCGCCGGGGGGCGTCCGGGTCGTGAACGCGCCGGAGGCCACGCTCCTGCCCGGCCTGGTGGACGCCCATCTCCATCTGGCCTACTCCGGCCAGAACCCCACGTGGAACGCGGTCAGGGATAAGCCGGACCTCCTGCTGGCCTGGGCGGGCCGCAACTGTAGGCTGGCCCTGGCCGCCGGGCTGACGACCGTGGGGGACTGCGGCGCGCCCCGGAACGCCGGGCTGCGGCTGCGGGAGGCGCTCCGGCTGGGTCTGTTCCCGGGCCCGCGCGTCCAGGTGTGCGACCAGCCGATCTCCACGACGTGCGGCCACACCTACGACATCAGTCTCTATGCGGACAGCGCGGACGAGGTCCGGAAGGCCGTGCGGTATCTCTGCCAGCAGCGGGTGGACTTCATCAAGGTGATGGCCACGGGCGGGTCGATGGACCCGGAGACGAACCGGAGGCGGGCGTCCTACACGGTCGAGGAGCTGCGCGCGGCCGTGGAGGAGGCGCACCGGCTCTACAAGCGGGTGGTGGCGCACGTGAACGGGACGGAGGGCATCCGGAACGCGGTCTGGGCGGGCGTGGACCAGCTCGCGCACTGCAACTGGCTGGGCGCGGGGGACGGGACGATCGAGTACGACGAGGAGGTCGCGGCGCAGGCGGCCAGGCAGGGGACCTGGGTGGACTTCAACATCAACGCAGGGCTGAACCCCCTGGCGTCCGGGGACGGGAAGGGGGAGGACTGGTCCCGCTGGGAGCGGCCGCCCCGGACGCGGTGGGACCTGGTGGACCGGATGCGGAAAATGGGCGCGCCCGTGCTCCTGTCGAGCGACGCGGTGGGCGCGAACTACGACCGGCTGATCACCTACCTGCCGAAGTTCGTCGCGGCGTACCCGGAGGTGAGGCCGGAGGAGGCGGTCCACATGGCGACCCTGGCGCCGGCGCGGTGCATGGGGTTGGCGGAAGAGACCGGGAGCGTCGAGCCGGGCAGGTCCGCGGACCTGCTGCTCGTGAGGGGGGACGCGACGGATGGGCTGAAGTGCCTGCCGGACATCGAAAGGGTGTATCTGAAGGGTGTGGAGGTGGTGCGGTGCGAGGGGGAGAAGGTGTGGGTTTGCGGCGCGTAGGGGCACGGCATGCCGTGCCCCTACACGATTATCATCCTATCGGAGACTCTCATGATCATCCCTAATTCTCGCGTGCTCGTGTTCAGCGCCCACGCCGCGGACTTCTGCTCCCGCGCGGGGGGGGCCATCGCCCGGTTCGCCGAGGCCGGCGGGAAGGTCCACGTCATCGACCTGACTTACGGGGAGCGGTGCGAGTCCCCGGCCCTCTACGCCGGGGGGAAGACGCCCTCCCTCGACGAGGTGAAGGCGATCCGCAAGGGGGAGATCGAGGCCGCCGCGGGCGTGCTCGGCGCGACGATCGAGTGCCTCGACTTTGGGGACAGCCCGCTCGTGATCGACCCGGACCGGAAGGTGAGGCTGATCGAGGCCCTCCGCGTCCACCGCCCGGAGGTCGTCCTGGTCCACTGGCTGAGGGATATCCTTCACCCGGACCACGTCACGACGGCGGAGAATGTCCTGTGGGCGTGCGCCTACGCCGGGGCCGGGGGCATCCGGACGGGCCATCCCCCTGCGCCCAGGCCGGCGACTTACTGCTACGAGACGACCATCGGCACGGCCCCGGTCGCGGGGTTCCTGCCGGACACCTACGTGGACATCGCGAAGGTCTTCGACCGGAAGATGGAGGCCCTGCGCCACCTCAGGGCGCAGCCCGACCTGCCGGGGATGTACGACATCTGCGCCCGCTACCGGGGGATCGAGGCGCGCATGATCGGGGGTATCCCAGGCTGCCAGTTCGCCGAGGGGTTCGTGAAGGTCGGGGCGCACGGGTAAGACAGGCAAGAGGCAAGAGGCAAGAGGCAACAGTAAAATACAAAAGACAAATAGAAGGGAGGGGAACTGTTGCCTGCTGCCTGTTGCCTGTCGCCTGCTCTTTCCCCTTGACAGCATCGGCTCCGTTTCCTAAATTGTGTTCGCCCGCATTTCTGTGCGCCGGGAACCCGCAGGGTGTCCGGTCGTTCAAGGGGTAGAGTCAAAAGAAGAATCCAGAATCCAGGAGCCAGAAGAAAAGTCTTTTGCCTTTATTCTGGATTCTGAATTCTGACTCCTGTATTCTGCTGTTCGTTTACCTGAGAGGCATCCTCCATGCTCAAAGGTCGATCCCGCGTCGAGCCCAAATGTTCGTTCTGTGGCAAGGGCCCCGGCCAGGTGGAGAAGATCATCACCGGCCCCTATGTCCACATCTGCAGCGACTGCGTCCGGCTGTGCAACGACATCCTGGCCGAGGACCGGCGGGAGCGGAGCCTCCCCCGAACCAGCGCGCTGCTGAAGCCCGTCGAACTCAAGAAGCGGCTCGACGAGTACGTCATCGGGCAGGAGCGGGCCAAACGGGTCCTCGCCGTCGCCGTTTACAACCACTACAAGCGCATTCAGGTCAGCGACAACGACGTGGAGCTGACCAAGAGCAACATCCTGCTGGTGGGGCCTACGGGCACGGGCAAGACCTTCCTGGCCGAGACCCTGGCGCGCATCCTTCAGCTCCCGTTCACCATCGTGGACGCCACGGTCCTCACCGAGGCGGGCTACGTGGGGGAGGACGTGGAGAATATCCTCGTCCGGCTCCTGCAGGCCGCGGACTACGACGTGTCGAAGGCCGAGCGCGGGATCATCTACATCGACGAGATCGACAAGATCTCCCGCAAGTCGAGCACGCCGTCCATCACGCGGGACGTGTCGGGCGAGGGGGTGCAGCAGGAGCTCCTCAAGATCCTGGAGGGCACCGTGTCAGGCGTGCCCCCCAAGGGGGGCCGGAAGCACCCTGAGCAACCGCTCGTGCAGATCAACACCAGGAACATCCTGTTCATTTGCGGCGGGGCCTTCGAGGGGGTCGAGGAGATCATCCGGGGGCGCATCGGGCAGAAGTCCATCGGGTTCGGGGCCACCCCTCAAAAGCAGGGGGATCGACAGAACGTGGGGGAGATCCTGGTCCACATTCAGCCGGACGACCTGATCCGCTACGGCCTGATCCCGGAGCTGGTCGGGCGGCTCCCGATCGTCAGCACGATGGACGACCTGAGCGCCGGGGCCTTGATGGACATCCTGACGAAGCCGCGCAACGCCCTGATCAAGCAGTACCAGAAGCTGTTCGAGATGGACGGCGTCAAGCTGGAGTTCACGCAGGACGCGCTGGAGCGGGTTGTGGAACTCGCCATGAAGAAGAAGACCGGGGCGCGCGGCCTGCGCTCCGTGCTGGAGTCGATCATGGTCGAGATCATGTTCGACATCCCCTCCCGGTCCGACCTCAAGGAGTGCCTGATCACCCGCGAGATCATCGACGGCAAACACGAATCGTCGATGCCCAGGCGCAAAAGGGCGTAAATGTAGGGGCGTAAATGTAGGGGCGTAAATGTAGGGGCGCGTCTCAGACGCGCCCCTACGCGCCCCTACGCGCCCCTACGTTTTTTTGAGGAGATATTTATGTTCATCATCGATGCGCACCTCGACCTGGCGATGAACGCCCTCAACTGGAACCGCGACCTGAGGCGGTCCGTCCCGGAGATCCGCCGGCAGGAGGAGGGCATGGCGCAGAAGGGGCGGGCGCGGGGGACCACGGCCTTCCCGGAGATGCGGCGCGGGCGGGTGGGGGTCTCGCTGGCCACGGTGATCGCGCGGGTGGCCTATGCGCCCGGCGCCCTCGACAACCGCAGCCACGACATCGCCTACGCCAAGGCGCAGGGGCAGCTCGCGTACTACCGGATTCTGGAGCGGCAGGGCCTCGTGAAGATGATCCGGGACTGGCCGACGCTGGAGGGCCTGGCCGGGGCGTGGAAAAGGGGGGACGAGAGCGCTCCCCTCGGCTTCATCCTGAGCATGGAGGGGGCGGACCCGATCCCCACGCCGGACGACCTTCCGGGATGGTGGGAGGACGGTCTGCGTGCCGTGGGTCTGTCGCACTACGGGGTGAGTCGCTACGCGCACGGCACGGGCACGGAGGGGGGTCTGACCGCCGAGGGGCGCCCCCTGTTGAAGGCGATGGAGGCGCAGGGCGTGATCCTGGACCTGACCCATCTGGCGGATCGGGCGTTCTGGGAGGCGCTGGAGGCGTTCGGGGGCCCTGTCCTGGCCAGCCACAACAACTGCCGCGCCCTGGTCCCCGACGGTCGGCAGTTCACGGACGAGCAGATCAAGGCCATCGTCGCCCGCGACGGGGTGATCGGGGCGGCCTTAGACGCCTGGATGCTGTATCCGGGCTGGGTGAAGGGGGAGACGCCGAACACGGTCGTCAGCCTGGAGGACTACGTGAACCACATCGACCGGGTCTGCCAGCTCGCGGGAGACGCCCGGCACGCGGCCATCGGCACGGATCTGGACGGGGGGTACGGGACGGAGCAGTGCCCGCACGACCTGGACACGATCGCGGACCTCCAGAAGGCGCCGGGGCTGTTGAGGAAGAAGGGCTATAAAGAGGAGGACGTGGAGGGGATCGTGCACGGGAACTGGTTAAGGCTGTTCAAGAGGGTGTGGACAAAATAACAGTGAACGATGAACGATGAACGATGACTGTAGGGGCGCGGCATGCCGCGCCCCTATGTCATTTTTACGAACCGCGCGTAGGCCTCGTCCCAGCGGTCATCTCGTCTGGGATCGTAGGTGACTACGTCGAACGACCGGCGGACGACGGCGCGGGCGTCGGAAAGGGCGCCGAGGTGGCCGGTCGCAAGGGCCTGAACCAGGACGTTGCCGATGGCCGTGGCCTCGGCAGGCCCGGCGATCACGGGCCTTTGGGTCGCGTCCGCCGTGAGCTGGCAGAGGAGGCGGTTGCGGCTCCCCCCGCCCACGACGTGGACCGCGTTGAGCCGGCGCTTCAGGATCTCCTCCAGGCGCTCCAGGACGTGGCGGTACTTCAGGGTCAGGCTCTCCAGGGCGCAGCGGACGACGGCCCCCCGGCTCGCGGGGGGGGCCTGGCCGGTCTCCTCGCAGAACGCCCGGATGCGCCCCGGCATGTCGCCGATGCCCACGAAGCGGCCGTCGTCCGGGTCCACGACCGGGCCAAAGGCCGGGGCCTCCGAGGCCAGCCTGGTGAGGTCGTCGTAGCCCAGCGCGTCCCCCTCCCGCTCCCACGCCCGCCGGCACTCCTGTACCAGCCAGAGGCCCATGATGTTCTTGAGGAAGCGGAAGGTCCCGGCCACGCCGCCCTCGTTCGTGAAGTTGTGGATCAGGGCCGCGTCCGTGAGGATGGGCTCCCGGATTTCGGCGCCCATCAGCGACCAGGTCCCCGAACTGATGTAGGCATAGTCCTCCCCGCTCGCAGGCACGGCGGCCACGGCGGAGCCAGTGTCGTGGCAAGCCGGGGCGATCACGGTCACGTCCCTTGCGCCGGTCTCGTCCGCGACGGGGCCGAGCAGGGGGCCGAGGGGCGTGCCGGGGGGCACGACCTCCGGCAGGATGCGAGCGGGGAGGCTCAATCTCTCGAACAGGGCGCGCGACCAGTCCCGCCGCGCGGGGTCGTAGAACTGCGTGGTCGTGGCGTCGGTGAACTCGCAGGCCTTCCGGCCGGTCAGCCAGTAGTTGAACAGGTCCGGGATCATCAGGAGGGTCTCGGCGGCGTCCAGGAGGGGGGACCTCTGGAGGGACATGGCCAGGACCTGGTAGAGGGTGTTGAGCTTGAGGAACTGGACGCCGGTGGCGGCGAAGATGTCCCGCTTCGGGACCCGGCGAAAGGCCTCTTCGAGCAGGCCGTCCGTCCGGCTGTCCCGGTAGTGGTAGGGGTTGCCGAGCAGGGCGCCGGTCCGATCCAGGAGGGCGAAGTCGACCCCCCAGGTGTCTATGCCGAGGCCGGCGATGTCCTTTCCGGCCTGCCTCACGCAGAGGGCGATGCCCCGCTTCATCTCCTCGAACAGCCGCAACACGTCCCAGTGGAGGCTGTCCAGGAGGCGGATCGGGCCGTTCGGGAAGCGGTGGACCTCCTCCAGGCCGAGGCGCTGGCCGTCGAATCGCCCGATCACCGCCCGGCCGCTCTCCGCGCCGAGGTCGAAGGCAAGGAAGTTCATTTTTCCTCTTTCAAAGAAGACACTTCCTCATGATAGAAATTCCACCCGCCGGGGTCAAGCACAAAAAAAGAAGGGGTTCCTTCTCCGGGAGTCCCTTCTTCTTTGAGAGGTCTCTTTGTAAGACCCTTCCGCACCGATGAAATCCCCCCTTACCACCAGGACCAGAACTCGACCCGGATGAAGCGGACGATCCTTCGCGTCACCAGGTCGATGAGCCGCTGTCTGCCGCAGGAGACCTTGGCGTTTCCGCTCATGTCGGGCTTGAGGAGGAGGGAGGCGTTGTCGATCTGGGTGATCACCAGGATCGCGCTCTCTCCCATTCCGTTCTCCTGCCGGGTGACGGTGGGGGCGATGGAGGTCACGGTCCCGTGGAAGCTGGCCTGAGGGTAGGCCCTCGCCTTGAGGGCGACCTCCTGCCCCATCCGCACGTCGGCGATCTCCTTCTCCGGGATCGAGATCTCCACGGTCACGGTGGTCAGGTCGTGCACGTCGGCGATGAGGTCCCCCTTCCCCACGTTCTGGCCGATCTTCTCTTTCAGCCTGTGCGTGGTCACCACGCCTGCGATGGGGCTCACCACCGTCAGGGCCTGGAGCTGCTCTTCGAGGTGGCGCTGCTGGGCCTTCAGGCGGCTGATCTCCGCCCCGGCGGCCTCGACCTCCTCCTGCCGGCTCCCCGCCAGCAACACCCTGAGCCTGTGCCCGGCCTCCTCCAGCTCCTTCTCCCGGACGGCCACCAGCTCCTCGGTCTCCTCGAAGTCCTTTCGAGAGATGAACTGCCGTTTGAACAGGGCGTTGCGCATGTCGAGCTGGCTTCTGGCGTATTTGAGCCGTTCTTCGGCCTTCACGACGAAGGTCTTCGCCAGGTCGATCTCCTCCTGCCTCGGCCCCGCCCTGAGCAGTTTGAGTTGCGCGCGCTTTTCGGCGATCTCGGCCTCGATCTTGCGCAGTTCGGTGCGGCAGTCGCGGTCGGAGAGGCGGGCGATGGGGGCGCCTCTGTCGATTATGTCTCCCTCCTTGACGTAGATCTCCTCGATGATCCCCTCGACGACCGCCCGGACGTCGGCGTTGTGCACGGGCAGGACGACGAACGGCCCCGAGACCCTCAACTCCATCCGGCAGAGGAACAGGACGGTCAGGAGGACGCCGAGGACGGCGAAGGTCCTGATCGGACCTTTCAGGGGGGAGACGATGCCGCTGAGCCTGAGGGAGGAGGACGCCGCCTGGGAGAGTCTTTTGAGAGGGGTCTGGAAGATCCCGGCGAGAATGGCGAGGAACAGGATGAACCCCCACCCCTGATACTGCCCGACCAGGTATCCTCCGAACCACAGCGCCACGTAGCTGAGCAACCACCAGGAATACGTCCAGGCCAGGAGGCCGTAGACGAGGTAGATGCGGCGCTCGCGGGGGGTCGCCTCTCCGATCCGCTGAGTCCCTCCCCACAGTCTCCTGATCCGGTCGCCCAGGTAGCCGACGGCCTTGCCCCTGAGGTTCGGGATCTCCAGAAAGTCGCTCAACAGGTAGTAGCCGTCCAGCTTGATCAGGGGGTTCAGGTTAAACATGGTTTTGACTCCCGAGGTGGCCATCACCACCATGGCGACGTAGTTCAGGACCGTGTAGGGGTCGGTCATGCGCCAGGTCCAGGTGGCCAGGGCCCAGAGAAAGACCTCGAAGTAGGCGCCTGCGAAGGTCACCCAGAGCCGCTGGGATTTCTTCGGGAAGAGCCAGGCGTCGCTCACGTTGCAGTAGAAGGCGGGCTGGAAGTAGATGAGCATAAAGCCCATTTCGCGGACCTCTCCGCCGAAGTGCTTGCAGGTCAACCCGTGGGCGAACTCGTGCATCGTGACGACGCAGAGGACGACGGCCCACGCCAGGAGGAGGGACTGAAAGCGGAAGAGGTGATAGAGTTGCCTTTCGATCTCCGGCCAGTCGGCGATGGTGATGTAGAGGGCAAGCAGGACGTAGGCGGCGGAGAAGAACACAAAGTAGGGCGTGAAGAAGAATCGCAATCTGCGGACGAGACGGCCCAGGAGGCGGTCGGGGTCGATGGCCTTCAGCCTCAGGTAGAGGAAGTTCCCGCGGACCCTGCCCTGAGGGCGATGGAGCGGGACGGGCTCGCTCTCCTCCCGCTCCAGAAGCCCCAGGCTGCGGAGCCTGCCGACGAACTGCTCCAGGGTCTGCGGGGAGAGGGTGGCGCCGAACCTCTGCTCGACGGTGTGACAGAGCAGGTCGAGGGAGGTGGCGCCGTCGAGTTGCTGGAGGATGAAGGCCTCGGTCTCCCTGAAACGGAAGAAGCGCCCCGTGGCGGGGTCTTTCACCACGAAGGTGACGGCCTCGGGCGTGTCCTGCCGGCTGACGATCAGGTCGCTCCGCGATTTGGCGCACTCGGATGACATGGGCTTTATAGGGGGGTGGATGGGAGGCCCCCGGCTGTCCGACGGCCTCCCGGTCCCCACCCTTCCTGCAGAAGGACAGAAAGGGACCTCGGTGTTTACCGGCCCGGCTCAGGCTGCGGCCTCGAACCGCCGGAGACCTCGGTGCCGTGTCCGCTGCTGTTGCTCTGACCGGTGCCGGGGGTCCCGCCGATCCCATCGGGGGCGATACGCTCCTCCAGCTCCTCGATGTCCAGGCGGAGTTCCTTCTTCTTCTCCATGCTATGTCACCTCCTTTTGCCTCTTTTTAGTTGTAGGGCGCGATCGGTGATCGCGCCGCCACTTATGGCCCAAGATCAGGGGCGCTGGATCAGTTGCCGTGCGAGTCCCGGGTGTTGCTCCCAGGCTGCGGCTTGCTGCCGTTGGAGACCTCGTTGCCGGGGTTCCCATTGCTCTCGCCGGGGACACCGTTGATGCTGTCGGGCGCGATGCGCTCCTCCAGCTCCTCGATGTCCAGGCGGAGTTCTGCATTCTTCGCCACGCTGACTCACCTCCTCTCAGGTGACAATTCTCCCCTTCTCTCCCCGCGTCGGGGAGAGAAGGGGGTCAGGGGGATGAGAGGGGTCTTGCATCCCTTCGTCAACCGGTCGACACCTG
>CAYRZX010000250.1:0-10515 GCA_964428665.1 uncultured Gemmatimonas sp. | reverse complement strand
CCTCTGCAGCTGTTCGACCTGAGCACAGGACTCAAATTCTACTTCTGGCAGTGAGAGACGCTGCAATCTCTGTCTATACGCAAGGCCCTCGGTGCGCTGTACCGAGGGCCTTGTTATTTCGTAGAAACACGATATATCGCATCTCTACTGCTTGACAAGGGAGGATTCACCGTATATTTTAGAAGATGGATAAACCCCAAGTCTATCATCTCCGGCCTCGCCTCCCCAAATCTCGTTGAGGAGTGATACTATGAGGATTCCCTGTGTCCTCCTGTTCGTCCTCTGTGGTCTTGTATGGAGCGCGGCGGACCTGCGCGCCCAGGCGGACACCGCAACGGCGGCGCGGGATACCGCGGAGGTCCGGCCCGCCCGCGTCTTCGTGGGCAGCACGGCGGTCTTCACCTACACGCAGCCTCTCGGCCCGTTCTCTCCGCGGGAACGGGCGCAGCGGCTTCAGACGCTCCTCGACCGCCTGGCGCGGGACCCGGCCCTGGACGTGACGCACATCTCCGCCCGCGACCGGGGGACGGAGACCGACGTTGTGCTGGGGGACCTGATCCTCATGACCCTCACAGACGCGGACGCGACGGCGCAGGGGGCGCCCCGGCAGGTCCTCGCAGCGCAGGTGGTGGAGTCCCTCCGGGACACGCTCAGGCCGGAGGCGGAGCGCCACACCCTCCGGAGCCTGCTGATCGGCGCGGCGCTCGCCCTCCTGTTCACCCTGATTTTCGCCCTCTTCCTGAAGGTCGCGAAACGGGGGTTCGTGAAATTCTCCGCCTTTCTCGTGTCCCAGCGAGGCAGGGCGGGCGCCCTCCTGAGCGTCCGGGGCGTGAGCCTCCTCTCCTGGGACACCCTGATCGGCCTTGGTCTGGCCTTTTTCAACCTGTTCAGGCTGGGCGCCTACGCCCTGGCCACCTACGCCTACGCCGCAGCCACCTTCGGCCTGTTCCCCTGGACGCGCAACTGGGCCAGGATCATGGTGGGCTACGTCCTCGACCCGGCGGAGACGGTCTTCTGGGGCATCGTGAACTTCCTGCCCAACCTCTTCTTCATCGCCGTCATCGCCCTCGTGACCCACTACGTCATGCGGGTCCTCAACTATCTGTCCGACCTGCTGGAGAGCCGCGCCCTCGAACTCCCCTATCTCCCTCCTGACCTGGTCCGGCCCACGCGGCAGATCGCCAAGTTCCTGGTCTTCCTGCTGGCCCTGGTGGTGGTCACCCCCTACCTGCCGGGGGCGGACAGCGCGGCGGCCAGGAATCTGACGATCTTCTTCGGGGTGCTCATCTCCCTGGGTTCCAGCTCCCTGGTGGGCAACCTCCTGTCGGGGTTCGTGCTGACCTACATGCGGGCCTTCCGCATCGGAGACCGGGTGCAGGTGGCGGACACCGTGGGGGACGTGGTCGGGCGGTCCCTCCTGGCCGTCAAGATCCGCACGATCAAGAACGAGGACATCTTTGTCCCTAACCAGGAGGTGGTGAACAACCACATCATCAACTACAGCGCCGTGGCCGGGGAGCACGGCCTCATCCTGCACACCACGGTGACCATCGGCTACGACGCGCCCTGGAGGAAGGTCCACGACCTCCTGATCGCCGCGGCCCGCGCGACCCCGCATATCCTGGAGGCGCCTGCCCCGTTCGTGCTGCAGACCAGCCTGGACGACTTCTACGTGAGCTATCAGGTCAACGCCTACACGGACAAGCCCAACGACATGGCCAGGATATACTCTGACCTTCACCAGAACATTCAGGACAGGTTCAACGAGGAGGGGGTCGAAATCATGTCGCCGCACTACTCGGCCCTGAGAGATGGGAATCAGACGACGACTCCGGAGGGCTACCTCTCCAGGACATACAAACCCCCTGCGTTCAGGGTCTCTGCGCCGGGAGACCTGTTCAAGAGGCCCGATGACAAACCTTCAGCGGAAACGTGAAATGGACGAGTCTCACCAGAGCAACTCCGGATGGCGTCGCCTTCAGGGCCGCGTACGAGGGGTTTTCAGCAGGATGTCGCTTCAAGAACACCAGAAGATATATGTTCTGACCCTGCTCGTCGGCGGCGCGCGCCCGTCTGATGGCCGCGTCCCACCCCTCCGAACTCCTCGCCGTCGTCCGGGATTTCAACCCGCTTCACGCTCAGCCGGCTTCGTGACGTTCAACGACCTGAATGAGTTTGGGCCGCTGCATCCGCGATGAGCCCGGCCGCCAGCGCGGTCCCGGTCCGTCCGGTGTTGACCGTCAGGTGGTAGAGGTCGGGGTCCTCCCAGTCCACTCCGTAGCGCTGAAGGATGTAGCGCTCCCGGTTTCGGTCCGTCTCCCGGATGAGGGCCATCGCCTCCTCCGGGTCGATCCCCTCCTGCTCCGCGATGCGCTGGCAGCGGAACTCTATGGGGGCCACCAGTCGGACGTGGAGGGCCTCGGGCCAGTCCGCCAGGAGGGCCTGGGAGCCCCGCCCGACGATCACGGCGTTCCCCCGTCTGGCGGTGGCCCGGATGACCTGTTCGGTCAGGGAGAGGATGTCTTTCCTGGTCGGCATCGGGTTCCGTTCGAGTCTCTCTATCCGGGGAGAGACTCCCACCATCCCTGCGGGCACCCCCACCAGGGCGCCGAAGGGCCGGGCCTCCGAAGGGTCACCGAAGATGCCCGTCAGCAGCCGCTCGAAAAGGCCCTGTCCTCGCTCGTCGTGCTTTTCTATCTCCTGCTCCGAGACGTCGGCCAGGCGCGCCACATCGGTCACGATGGTCCTGTCCAGACACAGATAACCGAGGCGTTGTGCCGCGCGGCGGGCCACGGCCAGGCCTTCGCTTCCAAACTCCCTGGATATCGTGATGATTGCCACGGCGTGCCTCCTTTCTTCAAAAGAAAAGCCAACGTAGAACCCCACCCTCATGTGGGCCTTACAGGACGCCTCTCCTGTGGAAAAACACCTGACGCACGACATGCTGATCACCGTGGCGGTCGCCCTCTCGACGGGCGTCCTGCTCGTGGGCCTCTCCCGCCGGCTGAACCTGTCGGCCCTGGTCCTGCTGCTGCTGGGGGGCATCGCGCTGGGCCCCGAGGGCATCGGCGTGGTCAAGACGGACACGCTGGGCGCCGGGCTGCCCGTGCTGGTCTCCCTGGCCGTGGGCCTGATCCTGTTCGAGGGGGGGCTGACCCTGGACCCGAAGGGCTACCGCCTGGCCCCGGCGCTCATCCGGAGGCTGCTGACGGTGGGGGTCCTGATCACGTGGTTTACAACGGCGGCGGCGATCTGGCTAATCTTCGGGTTTGGTTTCTCCTTTGCGCTGCTTTCGGCCAGCTTCGTGGTCGTGACCGGCCCCACGGTGATCGGGCCGTTGCTCAAGCGCGTCAAGGTGGTCCCCGGCCTTCACCACATCCTGCACTGGGAGGGGGTGCTGATCGACCCCATCGGCGTGTTCGTCGCCCTGCTCTGTTTCGAATGGATCGGCGAGGCGAGCGGCGGCAGGGCGCTGGCCAACTTCGGGCTCCGTTTCTTGAGCGGCGCCGGCATCGGCGTGGCGGGGGGGTTCGCGATCTACTATCTGATGCGGGCCAGGGTCGTCCCGGAGGACCTGATGAACGCCTTCGCGCTCGGCTGCGCGGTGCTCATCTTCGGCGTGACGGGGGCGCTGTTTTCGGAGGCCGGGCTGCTCTCGGTGACGGTGGCGGGGTTCGTCGTAGGCATGAAACAGCCTGCGGAGCTGAGGCAGATCCGGCAGTTCAAGGCGGAGATGACCGACCTTCTGATCGGCCTGCTGTTCATCCTGCTGGCCGCGCGGCTGAGGTTCGAGCAGTTCCAGGACCTGGGGGCGCGGGGGGTCCTCCTGATCGGGGCCGTCTTCGCCGTCCGCGCCCTGAACGTCCTGGTCTCCTCGTGGGGGCTGGGCCTGGGCTGGCGCGAGAAGGTCTTCCTGGGCTGGGTGGCGCCGCGCGGGATCGTGGCGGCCTCGATGGCCTCGCTGTTCACGTTGAGCCTCCAGCAGTGGGGGATTCCCGACGCCATTTTTGTGGAGACGTTCACCTACTCGGTGATCGGGGCGACGGTCTTGTTGAACGGGTTTACGGCGGGTCCCCTGGCGCGCGCCCTGGGGCTCCAGCGCCCCGTCCCCACGGGCTGGCTGATCGTCGGGGCGCACCCGTTCGGGCGCCGGGTCGCCCGGTTCATCTCGCGCGCGGGGCAGGCGCACGCGGTCCTGGTGGACACGAACCCGAAGGCGGTGGCCGAGGCAGGGGCCGAGGGGCTTGTGGCGTTTCAGGAGGATGCCCGTGACGTGGAGATCGGGGAGCGTCCCGAGCTCCAGGGCGTGGGCCACCTGCTGGCGCTGACCGACAACGAGGACCTGAATGCGCTGCTGTGCCAGCGCTGGGCGGGGGTCTTTGGCCGAACGCACGTGTTCCGCTGGAGTTCTGGCAGGGGGAAGATCGAGGAGACCCACGAGACGCCGGGGCGAACGGTCTGGTCCCATCTCCCCAAGCCTTCGCTGCTGAGCGGGGAGCTGTCGCGCGGGGAGGCCGCTGTGATCCCGTCCCAGGGCCTCGCCCGCGGCCCGGTCAGCCTCGCGACTCCCATCGTGGCCGTCCGCGGCGGGGCGGTCGTTCTGGACCCCGCTCTTCTGTCTGACGGCGCGGAGGAGGGGCCGTGCGAAGCGCTCTACCTGCGGCGGGAGGCGGATTATCTGGTCAGGAGCGTCCGCCCCGAACTGATGGGGCGGCTGGACGCCCGCAACGCGGAGGAACTGTTCTCCGGGCTGATCGGCCTGGTGGTTCGGGTGGCCCCGGAAGTCCCTCGGGAGGAGACGATCCGGGAGCTGCTCGACCGGGAGCGGCTCTTCCCGTCGGCCCTGGGGCACGGCGTGGCGGTCCCCCACGCCTACAGCCGCGCCCTTTCGTCGCGCCTCTGCGCCATCGCCCAGGTCCCCGGCGGGGTGGACTTCGGGGCGTCGGACGGGGAGACGGTGCGGCTGGTGTTCCTGCTGCTCAGTCCCCCCGGAGACCCAGAGAGGCACCTGGCCACGCTGGCGGAGGTCGCGCGCCTGGCGGGGGACCCGGAGATGCGCGCCCGCCTGATGGCCGCGTCCCATCCCTCCGAACTGCTCGCCGTCGTCCAGGGTTTCAACCCGCTTCGTTCTCAGCCGGACTCGTGACGTTCAAGGGGAGCAGGTCGGCCCTCACAGGCCCGGCGGACAGGGGATCTGCCGGGCCTTTCTTCCTTCCACGAGGGCGCCTCCGTTCTCCGCCTCCGCCTGCTTCACGATCACCGTCCGGATGGGGAACGGGATCTCGATGCCCTCCTCCCTGAAGCGCCGGTGCAGGGCCTTGATGAACTCCGAGTGCAACAGGTACTGTGCCTCGAACGTCTTCACGCGCAGCACGGTCAGGAAGGTGATGGCGGAGTCCCCGAACTCCTTCCAGCGGACGAGGGGCTCCCATTGCGTGTTGGCCCCTTCCACCTCCCGCATGACCTGCCTGGCCACGTCGACGGTGACGTCCTCGACGCGCTGAAGGTCGCTGTCGTAGGACACCCCGCACCAGACGTAGACCGACGTCTCCTGTTCGGGGAGGAAGTAGTTCGTGATCACGCTCTGGCTCAGTTTGGAGTTCGGGATCACGACCAGGTTGTTTGCCCACAGGCGGACCTTGGTGTTCCTCCACCCGATCTCCTCGACGAATCCCTCGTCTCCCGACTCCAGTTTGACGAAGTCCCCGACCTTGACCGGCCTGTCGATGGTCAGATAGAACCCGGCGAACAGGTTGGAGAGCGTGTCCTGCAGGGCGAGGGCGACGGCCAGGCCGCCCACGGCGCCCCCCGCGAGGAGGGGGCTGATGTCCAGGCCGGCCGTGCGCAGGACGTAGAGGAGGCCCAGGGCCAGAAGCAGGACGTTCCCCGCCTTGCGGACGAGGGCGGCCTGGGTGCTGAGGTCCCGCGCCCTCTCCGGGTGTTGCGCGGCCCTCCGGACATACCAGGAGGCCAGCCGGTTGAACACCTTCAACGCCGTCCATACCGCCAGCGACACCCCGGCGACGCCGAGCGCCCTGCCCAGAAACTTCACGGCCTGGGCGCTGGCCCGGACGGCGCTGAGGCTGCCGATGGACTCGTGAAGGCCGATCAGCACGAGGCCCCACACCACCAGGATGCGAAGGGGGGGCAGCAAGAGGTCGTCCAGGTCCGTGCCGGTCCGCCTCACCAGCGGGCGCAGGATGCGCATCCAGAACAGGCGGACCAGAAGGGCCGTCAGGAGAAAGGCGCTCAGGATTCCCCCCGCGACCAGCAGGCCCGAGGCCCAGGCGTCAGGGGTCATCGCTCCCTGGGCCAGGGAGTCGGCGGATGTGGTTACATCATTTTTCATAAATCTTGCGCGGTTGTAAAACGTTTCGCACAATCTCCAAATAACCAGCAAAAAATTTGCCACGCCCCGCCGCTGCTCCGGGATGACGCGCACCGGGCGTTCGCAGTCAGGAGGCCGGGGGCGCTGTCGTCGAGGGCGATGCCGCCATGGGCAGGAACTGTGCGCGAAACAGACAGGGGTGACCGCCGGGCATACAGAAGAGGGTCCGCTCGCGATCCAGCAGGAGCGGGTGGGCCGATGGGGTTTTTCTTTTTGCTTGGCGCAACAGTGTCGTTATATTTAGGGCGTAGGCTTGGAAGATTTCCCTCCTCCATCTGCCTGAGCCTGACGAGGGCCTCCAGGACTCGCCATTCGGAGATCCGGCCATGAAAAGGGCGTGCACCATCGCAGGGGCGGTCCTGGGCTGTCTGTTTATCGTCCGGGGCCCAGGGCCTGAGGCCAGAATCCTCCCCATCCCGGCCGGGACGGGCGGGATCGGGGGCGCTGCCCTGACGGCGGCGGGCGGAGACACGCTGATGCTGACGACGAGCGGGGGCGTGTACCACGAGCCCCGGACCGTGGTCCTGCCGGGCGTCCCCCTGACGATCATGGCCGGCCCTGCCCTGTCCGCCCCTCCCCGCTGGACCTCCGACGACTCTCTTCATCTCAGGGTGTCTCACGATCTGACGATCAAAGGCATTCGCCTGGATGGGCGGGGCAGCACGGCCTACGCCATCCAGAGCCACGCGCCTGAGCCGAACACGATCGTCGTCGCCGACTGCGAGATCGCCTCCTTCACGGAGGACGGCGTCACGGACGCGGGCGTCCCGGTGGACACGTGCCTGGTCCGCAACACGGTCTTCCACGACCTCGGAAAGAGGGCGCTCAACTTCCAGACGCCCGACATGTGCCGGAACCTGACGGTGGAGAACTGCACGTTTTACCGCCTGGGCACGCACGCGGTGCGCGTCTCTCAGGGGGCGGTCCCCCTGCGGGTCAGGATCACCCACGTCACGGTGCACGACTGCCTGGGCGGGGTCTACCTGAGGGACGTCGGCGATGCGGCCGTGGCCAACAGCATCCTCACCGGATGCAAGCTCTATGCCGTCCGGTCCTCCGCGCCGGCGACGCTCACGCACAACTGCACCTTCCGGAACCGGCGGAATTACGACCTCCAGCCCGGCGGCGAGGGGTGTTTCAACGCCGATCCCCGGTATTTTGACGCGGAGGCGGGGGACTTCTCCCTGTTGCCCGGCTCTGCCTGTCTGACGGCGGGCAGGGCCGGCGAGCCGCTGGGGGACCCGAGGTGGACCGGGGAGGCCACCCAACGGGCCTGGAGGTGGCACGTGGCGCGCACGGGGGGGCGCGTGGGCGGGGTCCTTCTGCTGGTCGCCGGTCTGGTCTATGTGTCGTTCCGCTACGTCCAGAGGCGGGTGCGCGAACAGGAGGAGCGCAAGCACCTCAGGCATCTCTCTCACGAGACGATCCGGGCGCAGGAGGATGAGCGCAGGCGGCTGAGCCGGGAGCTGCACGATCAGGTGGGGCAGGACCTGGTGATGGCCAGCATCCAGGTGGAGATGCTGCGCCAGCAGATCGGGGAGGCGGGGCGCGCGGCGCTCGGCCCGAAGCTGGATGACCTGTCGTTGAGCGTGGAGGCGGCCATTGAGCACATCCACCAGATCGCCTACGGCCTGCGCCCGGCGATGCTGGACGAACTCGGCCTGGTCCCCACGCTGCAATGGTACACGGAGACCTTCTCGAAGCGCACGGGCCTCCGGGTCCATCTGGACGTGAAGGAGATGCGGGAGATGCGTCACGGCCGGCTGGACATGACCCTGTACCGCATCGTTCAGGAGGCGCTGACCAATGTGGTCAAACACGCCAGGGCCACCCAGGCCGTGATCCGCCTCTCCTGCGCCAGGAATCAGGTGACCATGGTCGTCGAAGACGACGGCGTGGGGTTCGACGTGGACCGGGTGAGGTCTTTCTCCGGGGGGGGCCGCGGGATCGGTCTCCTGAGCGTGCAGGAACGGGTGGAGAGTTTCGGGGGGACCTTCCACGTGGTATCCCGGCCCGGCGCCGGGACGCGGTTGATGATGAACCTGCCCATCCCGGAGGAGGCGGAGGAGGGCGGATAGGGCCGGGCGCTGTCCGGGAACTTTGTCCGGGGATGGATCGTCAAAGAGGGGTGTTGGATGGGTGGGGCCGGCTTAAGGGGCGTGTACAGAGATAAGTTCTGTCTATGTCGGAAGGATGTGACCGATGGAGGAAAAGATCAGGGTGCTGCTCGCCGAGGACCATACCATCGTGCGCGAGGGGCTTCGCAGCCTGCTGGAGGCCACCGGGAGGGTCGAGGTGGTCGGAGAGGCCGACAATGGCCGGTCGGCCGTGGAGGTCACGCGGGAACTCCTCCCGGACGTGGCCATCGTGGACGTGTCGATGCCTGAGCTGGACGGGGTGGAGGCCACGCGCCAGATCAAGAAGGCCGCGCCGCAGGTCCGCGTCATCGTCCTGACGATGCACTCGGCGGAGGTCTACATGAAAGAGGTCTTCCGGGCGGGCGCGTCCGGATACCTGGTCAAGAAGACGGCAGCGCGAGACCTGCTCATGGCCGTGGAGGCCGTGATGCGGGATGAGATGTATCTGAGCCCCGCGATCTCCAAGGTGGTGATCGACCGATATGTGGAGGTCGCGGGCGAGGCCCCGGCCAGGGAGGGGTATAATGCCCTGTCCGACCGGGAGCGAGAGGTCCTCAAGCTGGTGGCTGAGGGCCGGACCAACAGGGAGGTGGCCGATATGCTCAACGTGGCCGAGAAGACGGTGGCCACCCACCGCGCCAACGTCATGCGAAAGCTGGAGCTGCACAACATGTCGGAGCTGGTGCGCTACGCCATCCGCGAGAGGCTGATCGACGTGGACACCTCCGGCCTGATCCCCGGATAGAACTGCCGGAAATTCCTGCCCGCCAATCCGTTCTGCAAAGTCATCCCGCTGAAATTCCCCCCAGCGAACGCCTGTTTTTATCCCCGTTCTCAGTAAAAATACCCATTTCAGATCAGTAAAAATACTGAGCCTGCATCGGTAAAAATGCCGACGGCGCTACGGATAAAATTTTCCCAAAATAGGGCATTTATCTGTAAAAATTACAGCAGATTACGTTTTTGCAAATGATTATATTGTAACCTAATTATACTAAACTATTTGACAGAGCAATAGATCCCCAACCGTCCCATCTTCTCCAGGAGAGGAGGAAGTGTTATGGTAAAACGCGCAAGTTTGTGGATCGTCGTTGTCCTCGCCCTGACGCTGTGCGTGAGTCAGGGGTTCGCGGGCACGACGGGGAAGCTCAACGGCGTGGTGAAAGACCAGAGGGGGGACCCCCTCCCAGGCGTGAGCGTGACCATCGAGGGGACCAAGCGGGGGGCCGTCACGGACGCCAGCGGGTATTTCTTCATCATCAACCTGGACCCCGGCGTCTACCGGGTGACGGCCTCGATCATCGGGTATGACCGTCAGACCAAGACGGGGGTCAAGGTCCAGGCGGACTACACCACGGAGTTGAGCTTCAACCTCAAGGAGACGGCTGTGGAGATGGGGGAAATGGTGGTTCAGGCGGAGCGGCCGCCGGTGGAGCCGGACAAGACGACCAGCAAGTATGTGGTGAGCGCCGAACAGATCCAGAACATCCCCATCGTGCGGTCCACGCAGGGGTTGATCGAGTTGCAGGGGGGGGTGTCTCTGGACGGGGAGGTGTCGTTTCGAGCCGGGGACGCGGGGGACGTGACGTATTACGTGGACGGGGTGAAGCTGGTGAACAACGATGCGCAGGGGTATCGGCAGTTTCGGAACATCAACAAGAGCGCGATCCAGGAGATGACGGTGATCACGGGGGGGATGGAGGCGGAGTATGGCAATGCGCAGGGGGGCGTGGTCAGCATCGTGAGCCGGGACGGGGAGGCGAGGGTTCACGGGTATGTGGACTATCAGTTCAGCCCGGCGGGCAAGAGGCACTGGGGGCCGAACGTGTATAATTCGGCGATCCATCGCGGGCGCAATTTGTGGAAGGACCAGGCGTGGGTGGCCGAGACGGTAACGCTGCCCAATGGGCAGGTGTTGCCGGCGCATCGTCGGCTGGACTATGACAAGCAGATCGGTCACTGGGTGGAGGGGAACCTGTCGGGTCCGTT
>CAYRZX010000249.1:0-10712 GCA_964428665.1 uncultured Gemmatimonas sp. | reverse complement strand
TCCCGGAACGCCCGCGACTCCGCGTTCCGCCGGAGGATGTCACCCAGCAAAAGCATAGGTCTTTTCTAACAAGGCCTGCGGATGCCCCAAAGGGCGCGCCGCCAGAAACCCCCACTACCGGAGTCCAGCAGAAGCAACCCACATGCCGGGGGCACAAATTTCTGTGCGACTGCAAAACGTTGAGGTTGCGGCGCGCCAAGCCCCTCCGGCGTCTGAGGAGCGCCCTTTCTTTTGTCCCACTTTTCTTTGGGCGAGCAAAGAAAAGTGGGAAAAGATGAGGTGGGGTAGGGAAGGGAGTATCTCTTCTGACGAATCTTTCACTTGCTCTCCTCCTTCTCTCCTCTCTCCTTCACCAGCGCCTCAAAGTACCCCCGGATGAGCGCCCGGTACTCCCCCGGATACCCCTCCTTGAGCGCCCGCAGCATCGCCTCGCGCAGCGGGTCCGTCCCCTGCCCCAGGTCCTCCGGAAGGGCCCACGGCCCCGCATAACGGTAGTCCCTGCCCACCTCCGACTGCCGCTCCTCGCTGAACCCCCGCTGCCGGATCGACCGCGTGGCGTCCAGCATCCGGCTCAGGATCTCCCGCTGCCGCTCCACCGTCTTCCGCGACACCCTGCCCCTCAGGTCCTCCAGCACCCGGTCCATCTCCTCCCCGATCCTGTCCAGCCGGCCCAATACCCCCCCCTGCCCCTCCATCCCCCCCTCCATCTGCCGGAACGCCTGCCGGATGGCCTCCTGCTCCGCCGCCAGCTGGGACAGCTCCCCGTTCGGGTCGAACGAGGTCCCCTGCTCGCCGGGGCCCAGCATCTCCTGCGTCCCCTGGTTGACCCTCGACTGCCGGTCCGTCAGCGCCCGCATCCGCTCGATCATCTCGTCCATCCCCGTCGCCGAGGCCGAGGCGTCCAGGTCAGACCTCGCCTGCCGGAGCAGGATGGCCGCCTCATTGAGCGCCCCCATCGCCTCGCGGGCCCGCTCCGAGGCCCCCGCGCCGTTCCGGTCCTCTAACAACGAGACCGCCTCCTTCATCCGGCGGAGGGACGTGCCCAGCGCCCGCCGGAGTTCAGGCCGGATGAAGAACGTCTTCTCCCCCGTCTGCATCACCCGGTCCGTCAGCCGCGCCGCGCCTGAGAGGAGGTCCTGCTGCGCCCCGGCGGCCCGCTCGTGACCCGGCGCGCCCCGGTCCATCCCCGCCGTCTCCCGCGCCACCTCCTCCTCCCGCCGGGACAGGGCCACGGCCTCGTGCAGCGCCCGCTCCATCTCCGCCGCCACAGCCGCCTTCGACTGCTGGGCGAACGACCGCTGAGACTGCCGGAGGGACTGCGACAGCCTCGACAGGGACTTCGACAGCCTCCCCCCCTCAGCGCGCGTCCGCTCCCGCTCCCCGGCCCGGATCTCCCCGGACATGGCCTCCATGCGCTCCGGCAGCCGCTCCTCCCCGACGCCCCTCGCAAGGGCCTCCAGGCTGTCCGCGGCGCCCGCGTGCTCCTCCCGCACCCCCTGCGCCACCTCCCGCATCGCGTCCCGCACCCGCTCCGTCTCCTGCTTCACCCCCCGCTCCCGGTTCGCCAGGTCCGGCGTCGGCTGCCCGGCCTCCAGCCCCTCGTTCACCCGCTCCTGCGCCCGCACGAGCTCCTCGGCCCGCCTCGCCAGGGCGTCGAACGCCTGCTCCTGCCGCGCCCGTTTCAGCATGGCGATCGTGCGGTCGAGCCGCTTCTGAAACTCCTCCTGGTTCCGTACTAAGTTCTGGAGGGCCTCCTGCACCCGCCTCGGGTCCGCCGCCTGCGCGGCCTCCTGGGCACGCCTCATCGCCTCCCTGAGCTCGGGGGACACCACCTCTGCCACTAACTTCCGGATCTCCTCGATCTTTTGCAGGACCTCCCGGTTGAGCAGGCCGTGCTGACCCATCTTCTCGGCCATCTCCCCGACCTGCTCAGACACCCGCTTCAGGCGCTCCCCCAGCTCCGCCTGCCGCGCCAGCGCCGCCTCGATGTCCTTCCGCTTCTCCCACGCCAGGTCCCCCCCCTTCTCCCCGCCCTTTTTCATAAGCTCCCGGCGGATCTCCTCCAGCCGCGCCTGGATCCGCCTCCCCTCCTCCGCCACCTCCTGCAGGGAGGCCACCCCCTCCTGCTGCGTCCGCTCGGCCTCCTGCGCGATCTCGGCCAGCGACGGGAGCTTGACCGTGAACACCGGCGTCTCGCCCGCCTTCGGCCCGCTCACCCGGTCGTTGTCGTAGACCCGGACGCGGTAGCGCACCCGGTCGTCCGGCAGCAGGTTCATCCCCGAAAGGTCCCACAGGTGGCGGACCGACACGTCCCCGCCCGCCCCGACGCCCAGCGCGGCCCGGCGCTCCCCCGCCTCGTCGTTCAGGGCGTAGAGGAGTTCCATCCGGGAGAGCCCGAAGTCGTCCTTCGCCTCGATCTGAAGCGGCACGACCATCTCCTCCCCCACCTCCACGTCGCGGCCCGGAAAGGCGACCCGCACCGTGGGCGACTCATCCGGGATCGCCATCACCCGATACGCCATCGCGTCCGTGCTGGGGACCCCCTCCGCGTCCACCAGCCGGATCGTGTAGCGCCTGTCCTGCGTCACGACCAGGTCCACCGTCCCCGACCGGCCCCCTGCGGACGGAATCCTCGCCTCCACCCTCTCCCCGTCCTCGAACGCCACCTCCGCCGACCGCAGCGGCCTGTTCGCCAGGACCTCCACCCGCACGCGCGTCCCCTTCACCGCCGAGATGTCCCCCCCCTCCTCCTCCGTCCGCTCCCCCAGGCCCGTGTATTCGGAATAACGATACGTCATCCTCAGCCGGAGCACCGTGGGCCGGTCCAGCGCCCGCAGGCGGAACGCCGGGCTCTCCCCGTCCCCCGCCCGGACGCGGTAGGTGAACGACCGCTTGACCTCCCGGAACCGGTGGGTCGCCCCCCCGTCCTCCACCGCGAACAGCGCCCGCTCCCAGACCTCCGACCCCTCCTCGCGGAAGGCCACCTCCCCCGACGCCGGGATGCGCCCGGAGAGCCTCGCGGTCACGGCGAAGTCCTCCCCCTTCAGGATCGTGGCGTCGCCGGGGCTGACCCACACCTGCGTGGCCGACGGCTTCGGGAAATGGGCCGACGCCCGCCACAGCCGCCCGGCAGCCGCGCGCACCCCGTCCGAGGCGAACAGGACGCCCAGCGCCGCGCACGCGGCAGTCAGCCATCGGACCGCCCGCCGGCAAGGCCCGCGATCCACCGCGGCCTCAAAGTCCAGACGCCCCGCCACGGCCCCCGCCTGCTCGACCATCGCCTCGATCAGCTCCGCCGAGTAGCCCTCCCGGCTCGAGGCGCGGCCGGGCCAGAGCTGCACGACCCCCACGAGCCGCTGCCTCAGGTCCGGGTGCCGGGCCTCCACGTCCAGCGCGGCGCAGTCCAGCCCGCGACGGCGGATCAGAGGCCGCACGCACAGCGCCGCCAGCCCCGCAACCGCGCCGCAGGACCCTGTCCCCCACAGCGTCAGCTTGGCCGCCGGCGGGAGATAGAGCCCGGCCTCCAGGAGCAGCGCCAGGGCCGCCAGCCCCGCGACCCCCGTCAGCGTCGCCGCCGCGCCGAACAGGACCTCGGCCCGCGCCTTCGTCCGACGAAACCGCCCCAGCCGCGCGATCAGGTCCGCGTATGTCTGCGATGCGTTGTTCATAAAGAATCAGCCGTCAGCCGTCAGCCGTCAGCCGTCAGCAAAAGAAAAGGTCCATCTGGCTTTGCTGATAGCTGATAGCTGAACGCTACTTAATTCGTCAACGCCCACACGACTATGTTCGCCCCCATCCTCAGCGCCGCCTCCCGCTTCTCCGGCGGGTCGTGGTGGACCTCCGGGTCGTCCCATCCGTCGGCGATGTCCGTGTTGAAGGTGTAGAACACCACCAGCCGCCTGTCGCAGAAGAGGCCGTAGGCGTGCGGCGGTCCGCCGTCGTGCTCGTGGACCTTCGGCAGCCCGTCCGGAAAATCGAACAGGCAGTGAAAGATGCCGTGCGAAGGCGGGATTTCCACCAGGTCCTTTTCCGGGAAGACCCGCTTCATCTCCCGGCGAAACGACGGGTCCATGCCGTAGTCGTCGTTGGCGAACAGGAACCCGCCGTTCTCCAGATAGGTCCGAAGCCGGGCCGCCTCCTCCTCCGAGAGGCGGACGTTGCCGTGGCCGGTCACATAATAAAAGGGGTAAGCGAAAAAGTCCTCGTCCATGATCCCGACCCGCGCCTCCTGCGCCGCCGCGTCCACCCGCGTCTGCTGCCGCAGAAACCGCAGGAGATTGACCGTCCCCGAAGGCCCGTCGTACCAGTCCCCGCCCCCGCCGTACTTCAGCCGGGCGATCGTGAACTGCGCACTCGGCCCCTTGCTATCCGCCCGGAGCGCCGTCGCACACGCCCCCACGATCAGCGCCACCAGGCAGACATATCTCATTTTCGAAAACAAATTGCCTTTTCCCCTCATAATACAAAACGGGAAACAGAACGCGGAGCCGTTCTCCCCTTTCCATTTCCCATTTTGAGGCCGCAATTTTAAACGTCTGTCCCACCGGCGCGGTTCCGGGCATCAGACCCGCTCCCGGATCACCGCGATCACCGCCGCGATCATTTGCGCGATCCCCACCTTCCTGAGTCCCCCCAGGCGGAAGCGCCGGCGCGGGAGTGCCCCCGGCGGAGGCCCATCGAACCCGACCTCCAGCCCCGTCAGGTCGATCTGGATCAGGCCCGTCGGGTTGGCTATCCGTTGCGTCTTCCGGAAGCTGTACGTGCAGTTGAAATCCACATCCGCCAGGTCCCGGTCATCGATCGGAAACGCCACGCACTGATCGAAACGCCGTCCATAGATGCGGCAGTGAGACTCTCCCCCTTCATTCTCCTTGAGAAACGGACACCGAAACAGAATCTTGCAGCACCTTCCGCATCGGTTGCACTCCCCCTCCCGGAGCGCCGTCTGACGCGTTACGTAGCCCGGACGAAACCGGATGAGCGCGAACCGCCGCGCCTTTCCGGCCATCAATCCGGCTGCCCTCAAGGCCTGTCGTGTCATCATCCCTCCCGTCAAGACCCCCTTTTAAGAAATCCCCGCAACCGGTCGATCTCAGCGCGATCAAAGACCCCCAGGCCCCACAGGATCGCCGGATAGGCGGCCAGCATCGCGGCACGGCCGGCCACGCCCCACAGCGTCGCGCCCAGATCGCTCCAGAGCGCCAGGGCCGTCACTGCCGCGCCCGCGAAGAGGACCTTGACCACGCGCCCCCACTCGTAGGCCACTGGATAGAACCCGCGCTCCCACACGTACAGCAGCGCCGCCATGACCACATAGGCCGCCAGCGTGGCCCAGGCCGCCCCCATCATGCCCGTCGAGGGGATCAGCGCGACGTTGAAGGCGATGTTGACCGCAGCCCCCGCGCCCACGATCACGGGCAGGATGCGCGTCCGCTCCTTCACATAGACCCCCGCCATCAGGTTCACGTACACGCCGTACATCAGGTACGCGGCGAGAATCACAGGTACAGCGCCCCTGCCCCTCATGTAGTCCGGCCCGGCAAGCACCCCCACGATCTCGTCCAGAAACAGCGTCACAGACACACACAGGATCACGCTTGCCATCAGAAAGTAGGTCATCGTCCGCGCGCACAGCGGACGGCCGTCCTCTTTCCGGGAGATGTTCACCAGGAACGGAAGCCACGCGGATCGAAAGGCGCCCGTGGCCAGGGACATCACCATGCCGAACTTGTAGAGGATGGTGTAGACGCCCGCTTCCTCCGGCCCTGAAAACCGCAGGATAAACCACCGATCCGACACCTCGGTGACCAGCCCCGCCAGCACGGTCGGGATGTAGGGCAGCCCGAACTTCAGCATCCGCTTCAGCGCGTCCCCGGACAGGGCCGGACGGAGGTACCGAAGGGTCACCGGAAGACAGCAGATCAACGCAAACGCGGACGCGGCGATGTTGCTCTCGAAGACACCGTCCATCCCCCGGCCCGCGTACACGAGCAGGACGACGTTCAGGACCAGGGTGAGCGCGAATTGGGCGAACTTGATCCCGGCGTAAATCCCCGGACGCTCCAGGGCCCGCAGGGCGTTCAGCGGCACGCCGGAGAGCGTGTCCAGGAACAGGATGACCGCCCCCATCCGCACGAAACGGCCGAACCCGTCGGCCTCGAACATCAGCCGCGCAATGCGATCCGCCCCGGCCCACAGCGCAACGGACAGCGCCAGCGATGCGGCCCCCGTCGCCATCAGCGCCGAGCTGAACGTCCGCCTCCGCTCCGCCTCGTCCTCATCCCTGCCGAAGTAGCGCAGCAGCGCCTGGTTGAGGCCGAGGGAATAGAGGATGCCCGCGAATGCGATGAAGGTGAAGGCGACCCCTATCCACCCGTTCTCCGCCGTCGTCAACCGGCGGGTGTAGAGCGGGACGAGCAGAAAGCTGACGGCCCGGCCCAGCAGGTCCCCCACGCCGTAGACCGCCGTGTGCCTGGCCAGGCGTTTCAGATGGTCGAACATCACAAAAACAGTCCTGAGTAACGAGTCCTGAGTCCTGAGTAAAGGCAAAAACCCTGTTCTTGGCTTTTACTCAGCACTCAGCACTCAGCACTCAGCACTTTCTTTCGGCACTCAGCACTCAGCACTCAGCACTCAGCACTTTTTTTATAGAAGTGACACCGGGTCCACGTCCACGCTCATCCGCACCCCCGGCCTCGGCCTCGCGCCGAACCGGCCGATCCCCTCCCGCGCCAGCCGGCGCAGGGACGACGAGGCCGCGCCCTTCAGGACCACCTGCCATCGGTACTCCCCCTTCAGCCGCGCCAGCGGCGCTGCCGCCGGCCCCAGCACCTCGATCCCCCCGCCGGACGCGGCGCGACGGAGATGCTCCGCGCAGGCCCCGGCCTCAGCCGCCACGCCGGCCTCCTCCCGCCCCCGGAACAGGAAGGCGATCAGCCGCCCGAACGGCGGGTACCCCAGCGCCCTCCGGTTGTCCAGCTCCCGCTCGGCAAAGGCGTCGAAGTCGTGGGCGCACGCGGCCCGGATGGCGTCGTCGTCAGGCCGGTAGGTCTGGATGACGACCTCGCCGGGCCGCTCCCCCCGGCCCGACCGGCCCGCCACCTGCGTCAGAAGCTGAAACGTCCGCTCGGGAGCGCGGAAGTCCGGCATGTGGAGGGCCGTGTCCGCCGAGATCACCCCCACGAGCGTCACCCCGGGAAAATCCAGACCCTTCGCCACCATTTGCGTGCCGAGCAGCACATCCGCCTCCCCGCGCCGGAAGGCGTCTAACAGCCGGCCGTGGGCCCCCTTCCCCCTCGTCGTGTCCACGTCCATCCGGAGCACGCGTGCGCCGGAGAACTGCGCCAGCAGCGCCTCCTCCACCCGCTGCGTCCCGATCCCCCCGTAGCGCAGGCCGGGCCCCTGGCAGGACGGACAGGCCGACGGCGCGGCCTGCGACAGGCCGCAGTAGTGGCAGACCATTCTCCGGCGCGGGGCGTGGAACGTCATCGTCACCGCGCAGTTCCGGCAGCGGATGGCCTCCCCGCAGTCCGCGCACTGCACGAACGGGGCGTAGCCCCGCCGGTTCTGCAGGAGGATGGTCCGCTCCCCCGCCCGCAGCCGGGCCTGGATCCGCTCCCGCAGGGGCTTCGAGAAGATGACCCCGCCCCCCCCCTCCTGGCGCATGTCCACCAGAGTCACCGGGGGCATCGGGCGACGGTCGATGCGATGCGGCAGCCCGAGGCGCGCGAACTTCCCCGACCTGCCGTTCCACTCCGACTCCAGGCTGGGCGTGGCCGACCCCAACAGCGCCACGGCCCCGCACAGCTTGGCCCGCATCAGGGCCGCGTCCCGCGCGTGGTAGCGGGGGTCCCGGTCGTGTTCCTTGTAGGAGGGGTCGTGCTCCTCGTCCAGGACGATCAGACCCAGGTCCCGCACCGGCGCAAACACGGCGGACCGCGTCCCGATCACCACCCGGCGCTCCCCGCGCAGGACGCCCCGCCACATGTCGTAGCGCTCCCCGTCCGACAGGGCGCTGTGCAGCACCGCCACCCCGTCCCCGAACCGCCCCCGGAACGGCCGGACCGTCTGCGCCGTCAGGCCGATCTCCGGGACGAGCAGGATCGCCCCCCGCCCCCCGGCCAGGGCCCGCTCGATCGCGCGGAGGTACACGAACGTCTTTCCGCTCCCCGTGACCCCGTGCAGCAGCGCCGCGTGAAACCCCCCCGACGCCAGACGCGCCTCGATGTCCCGAATGGCCTCCGCCTGCTCCGGCGTGGGCGTCCGCGCCTCCGGCGCGTCGAACGCCGCGCCCCCGTAAGGGTCGCGCTCCACCTCCTCGGCCACCACCTTCACGAACCGCCGCCGGACCAGCCCCCGCAGGACATCCCCGTCGGCGCCCTCCTCGGCCAGCTCAACCGTGGTCGCCCGCCCCCCGCGCGCGGCCAGCAGCCGGAGACACGCCGCCTGCCGGGGCGCGCGCCGGTCCAGCGCCGCGGACTCGGCATCGACCCACCGGGGGTCGGAGGACGCCAGCAGGACCACCCGCGCCTGCTTCACCTGGACGCGCGGCCCCCGCGCCTCCGAACGGACCTCCGCGACCCCGGCCCGGCCCAGCGCGGAGATGACGCGACGGGCCGCGCCCGCGCCATACCTCCGCCGGAGCGCCTCCACCCCCACGCGCCCCTGCGCCGCAAGGGACGCGAAGACCTCCCGCTCCTGGTCCGTGCGCAACTCCAGGTCATCCGCCGTCGCCCGCGCGTACCGGGGCAGAAGGACCAGGTTCCGGACGCTCCCCGCGCCGATCCCGGACGGCAGGGCCGTCCTCAGCGCCTCCCCCCACCCGCACAGGTAGTAGTCCGCCACCCACCGGCAGAAGTCGAGCATCCCCCGGTCAAAGGCCGGCCCCTCGTCCAGGACGCCGACCACGTCCCGGACCCCGGCCAGGCCACACGTCTCCGACAGGCCCACCACGACGCCCGTGACCTGCCGCCCCCCCAGAGGGACCACCACGCGCATCCCCTCCTGGATGCGCTCGCGAAGGCCGTCGGGGACCCGGTACGTGAAGGGCGAGGTGCGGGGCGCCGGAACGGCCACCTCGGCGAACAAAGGCTCCATAAACAGCCTCACCCACCCCCATACCCCCTCCCTCTCCCACTGGGAGAGGGAGGGGGCAGATAAGGGCCTTTCCCCTTGGTCGGGGGAGGGTGAGGTCTCCTCACTGCCCGCCGCTCCCCGTATCCGCCGCCGCGCCGCGGCGCCGGGAGGCGGTGTCCCCCCCCGCCTCCGCCGGACGGGCCTCGCGGGGCCTCTGCTCCACCACCGCCCCGTCCCGCGTGATCGACATCCGGAGGACCTCCGAGGCCCACGACTTCGCCCGGGGGAGCGGGGTCCCCTGCAGCGCAAACTGCACGCCGCTGGACCGGCCGGCCACGACGTAGAACCGTTCGCGGGCCGTCCACCTCCGCGCTTCGCCCGGCCTGACCGTCCCCCGGAAAACGCGCTGGCCGTCCGCCGACACGTCCAGCCAGGTCTCTTCCACGCCCACGCCCTCCAGGACCAGCATCGAATCCTGCCCCGATCCCGACTTGGGGGCCCAAAAGGCCGAGGCCGTGTCTCGCCCCTGCTGACCCGCTGTCGCAGGGGAGGACGCCGTGTCCGGGGCGGCGCCCTTCGATGAACCCTCTGCTGCAACGGAAGGTCTATCCGACGCCGAATCACCACCCGAGACATCCCCCTTAGAGGCCCCTTCAACGGAGGCCGCGGGAGGGTACGGGAGACCCCTCGGACCCTCCGGCGCGCCCCCCATTTGCCCCTTGAACAGGAAGACGCCGGACCAGCCTAACAGAATCAGCCCTGCCGCCAGCGCGACCACGACCCCCCACGAGACAGGACGGCGCTGTTCCTCCACAGGAGGGCCTTGCGCCTCCTCCGGAATCGGAACAGGCCTGACCATCTCCTCATAGCGGTCGAGCACGTACTGGGGATCCATCCCCACGTGCGTCGCGTAGGACCGGAGGAACAGCCGGATGTAGGTCTTGGGCAGAAAATCGAAGTCCCCCCGCTCTATGGCCGCCAGGAAGTCCAGGCTGATGCGCGTGGCCGCGTGAAGGGCCTCCAGCGTAAGTCCCTTGCGTTCCCGGCTCTCACGGAGTTCTATGTGCAACGGCGCCATCTTGCCTCATCTCCCACGGGTCACACCCCATCTCTTGCAACATCTCCCACAGCCTGGCCAGCGGAAGCCCGACGACGTTGTAAAAACATCCGTTCACGCGCTCCACGAAGGGGGCGGCCATCCCCTGCGCGGCGTAGGCCCCGGCCTTGTCCATCGGCTCCCCGGTGGCCACATAGCGGCGGATGTCCCCCTCGGACATGCGTCGCATGACAACGCCCGTGCGCACCGCGTCCGACAGCGCTGCGCCCGTGTCCGCCGACACAAGCGAGACGCCCGTGAACACCTCGTGCATCCGGCCGGACAGGCGCGACAGCATCCGGGCCGCGTCCTCAACGTCCTTTGGCTTTCCCAGGATATCCCCGTCGATCGCCACGACCGTGTCCGCCCCGATCACCAGCCCGGAGGACAGGCCCCGTGCGACCTGTTCGGCCTTTCGCCGGGACAGGATGCGCACGTGCTCCTCCGGCCCCTCCGCCCCCTCCACCTCCTCCGGCGCATCGCCGACGACCTGCTCGAACGGGATCCCGACCATCCGCAACAGCTCCACCCTGCGGGGCGA
>CAYRZX010000248.1:0-10730 GCA_964428665.1 uncultured Gemmatimonas sp. | reverse complement strand
CCTGGCGCACAGGCCCTCACCCCGCCTCGCTGACGCTCGGCTTCCCCTCTCCCACGTGTGGGAGAGGGGTGGCAGGCGCAGCCTGACGGGGTGAGGGCCAGAGCTGTAGCCTTTTTTTAATCAGGCTCTGGTATAGTCCCCTGTATAGGAATCGTGAAAAGTTATTAAGGAGCCCTTATGGCAGTACCGCAGCGTGGCGTGGTCCACGGCGTCGAGAGTTCGACGCTGGGGGACATCCTGGAGCGTGTGCTGGACAAGGGGATTGTGATCGCCGGCGACATCAAGATCAAACTGGTGGACGTGGAACTGCTCACGGCCCAGATCCGACTGGTCATCTGCTCGGTGGACAAGGCTGTCGAGATGGGGATGGACTGGTGGGTGACAGACCCGAACCTCAGCTCCGGCGCGAGGAAGGCCGAGCTGGAGAACCGGGCCATCCGGAAGCGTCTGGAGGAGATAGAGGCGCGCCTCGCCTCGAAGGAGGCCAAAGCATGAGGAAGATCAAGACGCAGCGCAGCGCGAAGGGGTATCGAGACCTGAACGCGAACTATAAGACCACCCGCTTTGTCACGAACCGGCGGCTGCCCCCCCGCACGGCGGAGCACATCTGGCACGCCCACGCCCTCAAGGGCATCCGGGAGATCCCCCGCGCCGGGTGGGCCACGTGGGAGCCGGCGGTGGCCGCGGCCCTGCGCGATCTGGAGATCCAGCGCTACTCCAAGGCCAACCGCTACTACAGCGCCATTGAGCGCAACCAGGCCCTGTTAGAGGCGATCCGCGTGCGCAGCGAGGCGCTCCAGGTCACGGCCAGGGAGCTGGAGGAGGCCAACGAGAAGCTGGGGTTGACCAACCAGGAGATCGAGTCGGCCAACAAGGAGCTGGGGCTGGCCAACCGGGAGCTGGAGCTGACCAACAAGGAGCTGGAGACGGCCAACCGGGAGCTGGCGGCCACCACGCAGCGGTTAGAGTACACCAGCAACTACCTGCAGACCATGATGGACTCCATGCTGGACATCCTGGCGACCACCGACGTGACCGGCGTGATCACGGACGTGAACCGGTCCACGGAGCGGCTCACCGGCCATTCCCGAGGGGCGCTGATCGGGAGGCCCTTCCAGGGCCTGTTCACCGACGTCGAGGCCGCCCAGGCCGTCGTCGAGAAGGCGCTGGCCGAAAAGAACATCGCCGACTACCGGCTGTTCCTGGCCGCCCGAGACGGGCAGGTCCTCCCCGTGAACTGCAACGCCACGGTGCTCCAGGACCTGGAGGGGCGGACCACGGGCGTGCTGTTCGCGCTGCGGGACATCACCGAGCGCCTGCGGGTGGAGGAGGCGCTCACCAGGCAGGCCCTGGAGCTGAAGCGCTCCAACGACGAGCTGGAGCAGTTCGCCTACGTGGCGTCGCACGACCTGCAGGAGCCCCTGCGCAAGGTCATGGCGTTCGGGGACCGGCTGAAGACCAAATGGGGCGAGGGGAGCGGCGAGGAGGGGGGCGACTACCTGGAGCGGATGCAGGAGGCGGCGAAGCGGATGCAGGTCCTGATCAACGACCTGTTGAGCCTCTCCCGCGTCACGACGCGGGCGCAGCCGTTCACCCAGGTGGACCTGGGTCAGGTGGCGCAGACGGTGATCTCCGACCTGGAGGTGCAGATCGAGCAGACGGGGGGGCGGGTGGAGGTGGGGGAGATGCCGACCCTGGAGGCGGACGAGACGCAGATGCGGCAACTCTTGCAGAACCTGACCCACAACGCGCTGAAGTTCCACCGGGAGGACGCGCCGCCGGTGGTCAAGGTCTACGGGAGGGTCCTCAGGGGCCGGCGAGGGGGGCCGCCTTCGGCGGGGGAGCGGTGCCAGATCTTCGTGGAGGACAACGGGATCGGCTTTGAGGAGAGGTATGCGGACCGCATCTTCGGGGTCTTCCAGCGCCTGCACGGGCGGAGCGACTACGGGGGGACGGGCATCGGCCTGCCGATCTGTCGCAAGATCGCGGAGCGGCACGGGGGGAGCATCGTGGCCAGGAGCGAGCCGGGGAAGGGGACGAGGTTCATCATCACCCTCCCCGTCTCACAGGTCAAAGAGGAAGCCATCTTATGAACGAATACAGAAGGCGTGGCACGATCTTGATCGCCGAGGACGACGACGAGGACCTCCTCCTGGCGCAGGAGGCGCTGGAGGAGTGCGAGTTCACCGGCGACCTGCAATCCGTCAAGGACGGCGAGGAGCTGATGGACTATCTCCACCGCCGGGGCAAGTACGGGCGGTCCTACCCGTCGAGGCCGGTCCTGATCCTGCTGGACCTGAGGATGCCGAAGAAGGACGGGTACGAGGCGCTCCAGGAGATCCGGTCCGACCCCGAACTGCGGCTCATCCCGGTCGTGGTCCTGACGACGTCGCGGATGGAGGAGGACGTCCAGAACAGCTATACCTTAGGCGCGAACTCTTACATCGCCAAGCCGGATGCGTTCGAGGGGCTGGTGGAGGCCCTGAGGGTGCTGGAGAGATACTGGTTCGATGTCGTTTCGCTGCCCAGGGTGGACGGATCGGAGGAGCGCCCGCCCACGTCTTAGACCGGGGGTCGAGATGAAGGTTGCCCGTAAAAAGCCTCATCGGGAGATCGTCGGGCGCAGGCAGGAGGGGGAGGCCAGGCAGGCGGGCGAGGCGCAGTTCCGGGCCCTCGTGGACGCGGCCCCGATCCCCATGGCCGTCACCCGGCTGTCGGACGGCGTGATCCTGTATGCGAACGAGCAGGCGGGCCGGCTGGCGGGCCTGCCGCCCGGCGAGCTGGTCGGACGCCGGACGCTGGACTTCTACGACAACCCCGCCGACCGGGAGGCGCTGATGGAGGCGATGAGGCGGGACGGGTACGTCCGCGACCGGGAGGTGCGCGGGAGGCGGGCGGACGGCGCTCTGGCCTGGGTGGTCGTCTCCCTTCAGCCCATGGCCTTCAACGGCGAGGAGGCGATCTTCGTCGGGCTCCACGACGTCACCGACCGCAGGCGGGCGGAGGGCGAACTCCGGAGGCGCGAGCGGCAGCTCACCGAGGCGCAGAAGCTCGCCCACCTGGGCAGCTGGGAGTGGAACATCCGCACCAACCGGGTGACCTGGTCGGACGAACTCTACCGCATCTACGGCCTGGAACCCCAGGAGTTCGAGGCCACCTACGAGGCCTACCTGGAGCTCGTCTACCCCGACGACCGGGGGCTTGTCAGAAAGGTCATCGAGACGGCCCTTCGCGACCTCAAGCCGTTCGCCTTTGAGGAGCGCATCCTCCGGCCCGACGGGACCATCCGGACGCTCCAGAGCCAGGGAGAGGTCGTCCTGGACGAGGACGCCAAGCCCCTGAGGCTGGTGGGGATCTGCCAGGACATCACGGAGCGCAAGCGGACGGAGGAGGCGCTGCGGGAGAGCCGGGAGCACAGCCGCCAGATCATCGAAACGGCGAACGAGGCGTTCGTCGAGATGGACGCGAGCGGCCTGATCACGGACTGGAACCGCATGGCCGAGGTCACCTTCGGATGGGCCCGCGAAGAGGCCGTCGGGAGGCCCATGGCCGAGCTGATCATCCCCCCTCAACACCGGGAGGCGCACCGGAAGGGGCTGCAGCATTTTCTGATCACGGGGGAGGGGCCGGTGCTGAACCGGCGGGTCGAACTCACGGCCCTGCACCGCGAGGGGCGCGAGTTCCCCGTGGAGCTGACGATCTGGCCCATCCGGAGGGGAGAGACTTACCGGTTCAACGCCTTTGCCATGGACATCACGGAGCGCAGGCAGGTGGAGGAACAGCTCAGAAAGCGCGAGATGCAGCTGCTGGAGGCGCAGCAGATCGCTCACATCGGGAACTGGGAGTGGGACATCCCTGCGAACGTCGTGATCTGGTCCGATGAACTCTACCGCATCTACGGTCTGAGGCCGGGAGAGGTCCAGGTATCCTACGAAGGCTTCCTGGAACGGGTACATCCCGACGACCGTGTGTACGTGAAGGGCGTGGTTGAGGAGTCTTATCGGACTCACAAGCCTTTCAGTTTTTACCATCGCATCCTCTGGCCGAACGGGACCGTGCGCATCCTTCACGGGCGGGGGAGGGTCGTCGTGGATCAGGACGGTCATCCGACCCGGATGGTGGGGACCGGACAGGACGTGACCGAGGCCAGGCAGACGGAGGAGGCGCTGGCGCAGCAGGCGCGGGAGCTGGCCCGCTCCAACGCCGAACTGGAGCAGTTCGCCTACGTGGCGTCTCACGACCTGCAGGAGCCCCTGCGCAAGATTCAGGCGTTCGGGGACCGGCTGAGGGGCAGATGGGGCCCGTCGCTGGAGGGGGAGGGGCGCGACTACCTGGAGCGGATGCAGGAGGCGACGAGGCGGATGCAGGCGCTGATCGACGACCTGCTGACGCTGTCGCGGGTCGCCACGCAGGCCCAGACGTTCGAGCCGGTGGACCTGGGGGAGGTGGCGCGCGAGGTGGTGTCTGACCTGGAGGTGCAGATCGATCAGACGGGGGGGCGGGTGGAGGTGGGGGAGCTGCCGACGATCGAGGCGGACGAGACGCAGATGCGGCAGCTCTTGCAGAACCTGATCCACAACGCGCTGAAGTTCCACCGGGAAGACGCGCCGCCGGTGGTCAGGGTCTACAGCGAGGCCCTGCGGGAGGGCCTGGCCGAAGGGCAGTGTCAGGTCTTCGTGGAGGACAACGGCATCGGCTTTGAGGAGAAGTTCGCGGACCGCATCTTCGGGGTCTTCCAGCGCCTGCACGGGCGGAGCGAGTACGAAGGGACGGGCATCGGCCTGCCGATCTGCCGGAAGATCGTGGAGCGGCACGGGGGGGGCATCGCGGTCAGGAGCGCCCCGCGGCAGGGGACGACGTTCATCGTCACGCTGCCCGTCGCGCAGCCCAGGGGGAGGAACGGGGACGTTTGAACGTGGATGATCACCGGTTGAACATCCTGCTCGTGGAGGACGACGAGGACGACTACGTCCTGGTGAGGGACCTGCTCAGGGAGATCGAGGGGGGGCGGTTCCACCTGGAGTGGGCCTCGTCGTATGAGGCGGCCATAGAGGCGATCCAGCGCGCGCCGCACGACGTCTACCTGGTGGACTATCGTCTGGGGGCGCGCAACGGGCTGGAGTTTTTGCGGGAGGCGTCGGAGCGGGGGCGTCGCGCGCCGATGATCCTGCTGACGGGTCAGGGGGGCCGGGAGATCGACGTGGAGGCGATGCGGGCCGGGGCGATGGACTACCTGGCCAAGGGGCAACTGGACGCTGTGCTGCTGGAGCGTTCGATCCGGTACGCCGTGGAGCGGATGCGGACGCTGGAGGCGCTGAGGAGGAGCGAGGAGGGGTTCCGGGCGATCGTGGAGACGGCCCCCATCCCCATGGCCATCATCCGGCTGTCAGACGGGGCGATCCTCTACGCGAACGAGTCCCTCGGTCAGGTCGTGGGGGTCCCGGCCGGGGCGCTGATCGGGCGAGGGACGCTGGACTTCTACGAGGACCCCTCCGATTGCCAGGTGTTGCTGGACATGCTGAATCGGGACGGGTGCGTCCGCAACCGCGAGGTCGTCTTCAAGAGGGCGGACGGCGCGCCGTTCTGGGCGCTGATCTCCTTTCAGGCCATGACGTTCAACGATGAGCGGGCGGTGCTGGTGGGGCTCTACGACATCACCGACCGCAAGCGGACGGAGCAGGAGCTGATCCGGCTGGAGCGCCTGCGCGCCCTGGGGGAGATGTCGGCGGGGGTCAGCCACAACCTGAACAACATCCTGGTGGGCGTCCTGGGCCCCGCGCAGCTCCTGCACAGGAGGATGGACGATCCGCAGGCCCTCCGGCAGGTGGAGGGCATCATCACCTCCGCGAGGAGGGCCAGGGACCTGGTGCAGCGCCTCCACCGGGCCGTGCGGGGCGGCGAGGAGGGCGACTGGCAGCCGGTGGAGGTCAACCGGGTGGCGCAGGAGGCCGTGCAGGCGGCGCAGCCCCGGTGGAAGGATGAGTCGGAGGCCAGGGGGATCTCCATCCGGATGGTCTTTGACCTGGAGGAGGACCTCCCTGAGGTCCAGGGCACGGAGGCGGGGCTGCACGACATCCTGATCAATCTGCTGTTCAACGCGGTGGACGCCATGCCCGAGGGGGGGAGGATCACGATAACGACGAAACGAAAGACGGACCGGGATGAACCGGGGAAGCGGAGAAGCGGGGAAACGGAGAAAAGGCAAAACCGAAACGGAGACGCGGAGAATCCCCCCCTCTCCCCCTCTCCCCTTCTCCCTGTCGGGGATGCGGGGGGTGGCTGGGTGGAGGTGGTGGTGGAGGACACGGGCATCGGGATGGATGAGAAGACGCGCAGGCGGGTGTTTGAGCCTTTCTTCACCACGAAGCTGGACGTGGGCACGGGCCTGGGATTAGCCACGGTCTACGGCACGGTGACCCGATGGGGGGGGCTCATCGACGTGGAGAGCGCCCCCGGCAGGGGTACCACGTTCACGCTCCTGCTGCCCGTCTGGACGGCGCCGGAGGTCGGGGCGCAGGGGCCTGTGGGGGTCCGCCTGGCGCGCCGGGGGAGGGTGCTGGTCGTGGAGGACGACAGGGTCGTGCTCGACCTGCTGTCGGACCTGCTGTCGGCGGACCACGAGGTGGAAATGGTCCAGAGCGGGGCCGAGGCCCTGGAGCGGTTCGCGCCGGGGCGTTACGACATGGTCCTGATCGATCTGGGGATGCCCGAGATGCCGGGGGACCAGGTGGCGCGGGAGATGAGGCGGATGGACGCCTGCGTGGTGACGGTCCTGATCACGGGCTGGGAACTCGAGGAGGCCGACCCGAGGCTGTCGGGGTTCGACCTCCACGTCCGAAAGCCCTTCGAAGACCTGGAGAAGGTTCAGGACGCGCTGGCCCAGGGCATGGAACTCCACGACGCCCGGGTCGCGGAAAAGGCCGACTGATCAAGGGGGGGACGCATGTCACTCGACAAACCCAGGATCCTGGTGATCGACGACGAACGGACGGCGCTGGACTTTCTGACGCAGGCGCTGTCCGGTCTGGGCTTCGAGGTGGCCACGGCCGAGGACGGGGAGAAGGGGGTCGCCCGGTATGCGGAGGGGGCGTTCGACCTGGTCCTGGTGGACCTGACCATGCCGAGGATGGGGGGGATCGAGGTGATTCAGCGGGTCAAGGCCCAGAACCCGGACGTCGTCGCCGTCGTCATGACCGGCTACGGCTCCATCGAGTCGGCGGTGGAGGCGATGCAGGCGGGGGCCATAGACTACCTGACCAAGCCGCTGGACCTGGACTATCTGGAGATCGTGCTGAAGAAGGTGATCGAGGGCCGGCGACAGGCGGAGAAGCTCCACCTGCTGGAGGATCAGGTCGTCCACCAGGGGTCGTTCGAGGGGCTGGTGGGGGTGAGCCAGGAGATGCAGCGCATTTACGGCCTGATCCGCCAGCTGGCGACCAACGACGCGACCGTGCTGATCCAGGGGGAGACGGGCACGGGCAAGGAGCTGGTGTCCAAGGCGATTCACAACCTGAGCAGCCGGCGCGAGGTGGGGTTCCTGCCGATCAACTGCGGGGCGCTGCCGGAGACCATTCTGGAGAGCGAACTCTTCGGGCACGAGAAGGGGGCCTTCACGAATGCGATCAAGCTGAAGTACGGGCTGATCGAGCAGGCCGCGGGGGGGACGCTGTTTTTAGACGAGATCGAGGAGATGAGTCCGGCGCTGCAGGTGAAGCTGCTGCGGGCCATTCAGGAGAAGGAGGTGCTGCGGGTGGGGGGGGACCGGCCCATCCGGGTGGACTTCCGGCTGATCGCGGCCACGAACGTGGACCTGCGCGAGCGGATGGAGCAGAAGCTGTTCCGCGCGGACCTCTTCTACCGGCTGAGCGTGGTGGTGGTGGACCTGCCTCCGCTGCGGGCGCGGAGGGGGGACATCCCCCTGCTGACCCACCACTTCCTGACCGTCTATGCCGAAAAGGGCGGCCAGCGGGCGCGGGACATCACGCCGGAGGCGATGATGGTGCTCAAGGCCTACCCCTGGCCGGGGAACGTGCGGGAGCTGGAGCACGCGATCCACCAGGCCGTGCTGCTGAGCACCGGAGAGAGGATCTCCATCAAGGACCTGCCGGAGCACATCGTGACGTCGGTCTCCGAGCGCGAGACCCCGGACCTCCAGGGGGGGCCGGACTTCACCGACATGTCGATGCGAGAGGCGCGGGAGCGGTTTGAGCGGCAGTACCTGGAGAAGATGCTGACGCGGGCGGGCGGGCGCGTGGCGGAGGCCGCCAGGCGGGCGGGCATCAACCGGCAGAACTTCTACGAGAAGATGAAGCGATATGGGATCTCGCGCAAGTAGGGGCGGTTCGCGAACCGCCCCTACAAGACCGCATCCCCCTGATCCGATGTCTTGTTTTCAAAACACATGTCTTTACAACTTGAAAAAGAAATAAGATATTGATTGTATTTGTATTATTAAATATTTTAGGACAGAAATCATCGAACATGTCCTGAAAAAAGGACGACACGAAAAACGGGACCGGGGCCGGGGGAGGCCCCGCCGCGTCCCCCTCTTTTAAAAATAACTCGTTGAATATAATGGCCATCTGTCAGAGGACAGATGGCCATTTTTTATTTCTCAAGCGAAATGGCACGGTTTTTCCAAGAGGGTAGGGACGATCCCACAGGATTGCCCTATAGAATCACCTCAAACGGAGCATCGAGACAATATTCCTTCATGATCGCTGGGCTGTTTTTTTCGCAATAGAGGTATGGCCGTGTACAGAGTACTCATTGCAGATGGTGACGGGGCGTTTCGGGACCTCCTGGCGCAGGCGTTGACCATAGACGACTGCCAGGTAGAGGTGGTGGAGCGGGGTGAAGAGGTCGTCCGGCGCGTTGCCATAGGGGGGGTGGATGTCCTGGTCTCCGAGGTCTACCTGCCTGATCTGCCGGCCTGGGACCTCATCTCGAAGGTGCATCAGATCGACCACGACCTCCCGGTCATCGTCGTGACGGCGGACGACTCGTGGGAGACCGCCAGGAAGGTGCGGACGGAGGGGGGGGCGATCTTTTTCTACGGGTTGAAGCCGCTCAACCTCCGGGAGATGAAGCAGGTGGTGGGTTACGCCGCCCGGTGGAGACAGCGGCGGGTGCAGGAGATGGACCACGCGGGTCGGCCGGCGCGGCGACCCGGCGCTCATTTCGTCAGGGGTTAAATATCCGCTATGGAGAAGTACCGACTGAACATCCTGCTGGTGGAGGACGACGAGGACGACCACCTCATCGTTCAGAACCTGCTGTCCCAGATCGAGGGGTGGGCGTTCGACCTGGAATGGGCGAGGACCTACGACGCCGCCCTGAAGGCCCTGGCGCGCCGTTCCTACGACATCTGCCTGGTGGACTACCGCCTCAACGGGCACAGCGGGCTGGACCTCCTGCTCTGGGTGAGCGCGGAGGAGAGGGCGGAGGCGAGCGGGGGCAGGCGCTATCCGCCGATGATCCTGTTGACGGGGTACGGAAACCCCAAGCTGGACATGGCCGCGATGAAGGCGGGCGCGGCGGACTACCTGATCAAGGGGAAGATAGACGCGACGATGCTGGAGCGCTCCATCCGCTACGCCGTGGAGCGGGCGCGGAACCTCCGGATGTTGCAGGAGGCCCAGCGGCATCTGATCCAGTCCGAAAAGATGGTCTCCCTGGGGCAGCTCTCCGCCGGGATCGCGCACGAGATCAAGAACCCGCTGGGGTTCGTGATGAGCAACCTGGGGACCCTGGCCGAATACGTCGGCGTCTTCAAGCGGCTTCTGAAGGCCTACGAGACGCTGGCCGGGGCCGCGCAGGCCGGGGACGCCGCGGCGGCGCGGGAGACCCTGAAGCGGGTGGAGGAGATGCGCTGTGAGGAGGACCTGCCCTACATCGTGGAGGAGGTGGACCATCTCCTCTCGGAGTCCTGCGAGGGGACGCGCCGGATCATGGAGATCGTCCAGGCCCTGAAGAACTTCGTCACGCCCGACAGGTCCGAGATGAAAATGGCCGACATCAACGAGAGGGTCGAGGAGGCGCTCAAGATCGTCGGGAACGAACTGAAGTACAAGTGCCGGGTCCACAAGCGGCTGGGAAAGCTCCCCCCCATCCGCTGCTACCCGAACCGGCTGAATCAGGTCTTTATCAACCTGCTGGTGAACGCCGCCCAGGCGATCCCCGAGCAGGGGGAGATCCGGATTCAGACCGAGGCCACGGACACGCACGTGGTCATCCGGGTGTCGGACACCGGACAGGGCATCCCGGAGGAGATCCAGGGCCGCATCTTCGAGCCGTTCTTCACGACCAAGGAGCCGGGCCAGGGCACGGGGCTGGGGCTGGCCATCTCCTACGGCATCGTGCAGGCGCACCGGGGGAGCATCGAGGTCCGCAGCAAGGAAGGGGAAGGGACGGAGTTCATCATCCAGATCCCGAATCATCTCGAAAAGGACATGGAAGATTAGCCACGAAAGGGGGAGGGCATGGCGACCGTCGCCTGTATCCCGAACAAGCCGGGGGGGCTGGAAGAAAAGTTTATGATACGAGAGAAGGAGGGGAGGCGCGTCCTGGTGGTGGACGACGAGCCCCGCGTGCTCACCTCCATCGAGGACCTGTTAGAGGACGAGTTCGAGGTGCTGACCAGCACGGACGCCCAGGAGGCCCTGCGCGTGCTGGAGGAGCAGGAGGTGGCCGTGATCCTGTCCGACCAGCGGATGCCGGGGCTGAGCGGG
>CAYRZX010000247.1:0-10744 GCA_964428665.1 uncultured Gemmatimonas sp. | reverse complement strand
GCACTCAGCACTCAGCACTCAGCACTTTCTTTCGGCACTCAGCACTCAGCACTTTCTTTCGGCACTCAGCACTCAGCACTCGACACTTTATGAAAGACCCCGTCCACATCCTCGTCGTCGACGATGAGTCCGACATCCGCGAACTCCTCACGGTGTTCCTGGAGAGGATGGGTTACGCCGTGGATGTCGCCTCCTCCGGGCGTCAGGCGATCGAGAGCATCGGACGGCGCGCCTACGACGTGATCATCACCGACCTCGACCTGGGCGACCTGTCCGGGATGGAGATACTCGCGCACCTCAGGCGGCAGCAGGCCACCGCTGAGGTGATCATGATCAGCGGCTACGGGACCGTGGAGCACGTCTCCGAGGCCTTCAGCCTCGGCGTTTCCGCCTACATCCAGAAGCCCATCACCTTCGCAGAGGTGGATGCCCGGATGAAGGAGGCCCTGGCCAAGAGGCGATTCGCGGCCAGCGTCGATCAGGTCCTGAAGAGCGCGTCCGGGGCGGACGCCCAGCTCGCGGAGCACCTCGAAAAGGTGTTCCAGCTCTACGACCTGGGCAGGCGGCTGATCGCCACGCTCGACTACCAGCCCGTGATCGACACGGTCCTCAGCAGCCTCGTCTCCATCTTCCGGTGCGAGTGCGCCTACATCTTCCTGGTCGAGAACGGCAGGGCCGATCTCCACGTCTACAGCGCCCTGCCGATGTCCGATGCCGACCTGGGCGCCGTCCGGACGGACGCCCTCGCCTTCTGGCAGAAGCTGCGCAGAGAGGAGATCGCTGAGGCCCTGGTCAAGACGTTCCATAAGTCCCGGCCTGACGGAGACCCGCCCTCCGGCCCGGTGGCCCAGACGATGAGGGTTCCCCTGTCGGTCCAGGAGAAGGTCATCGGCGTCCTGAGCGTCTGCAACCCGGCCCTCACCACGCACACCCTCGAATACCTCCCCTACATCGTCGGAGACCTGGCGGCCCTCGCCCTCGACAACGCCTCTCAGCACCGTCACACCCGCATGCTGGCCCTCACGGACGGGCTCACGGGCCTGCTCAACCATCGCGCCTTCCTCGACCGCCTTCACCAGGAGTTCGACCGATCCCGGCGCTACAACTCCATCCTGTCGCTGATCATGCTCGACATCGACGACTTCAAGGCGCTCAACGACACCTACGGCCACCTCCAGGGGGACCTCGTCCTGGAGGGGGTCGCCCGCATCCTCCGCAACTCGTCCCGCGAGTCGGACGTCCTGGGCCGCTACGGGGGAGAGGAGTTCGTCGCGCTCCTGCCCGAGACGAACTCCTCTCAGGCCCTCTTGAAGGCCGAGCGCATCCGGAAGGAGATCGCCGGCCACCCCTTCCAGCTGAACCACTCCGCCGTGGAGGTCACCGTCAGCCTCGGCGTGGCCACCTGGCCCAACCCCGACATGCAGGTCCCGGAGGACCTGATCAAACAGGCCGACCTGGCGCTCTACAGGTCCAAGAGTTTCGGCAAGAATCGGGCGTCCCTGGCGGAGTAGGGGCGTATTTTTAATACGCCCCTACATCCGCGGGGAAGGGGGGTCACGTCTGCCGTCTGCCATAGGGACAAGACCGCCGACCGATGACCGCCGACCGTCGTCGCCTTTTCTGCGGTCGTCCGTCGTCGGTCGTCCGTCGCCTTTTCTGCCGTCTGCCGTCTGCCGTCTCACTGGTTTTTATCTCATGCTCAAAGGACTCTTCAACAAACTCAAAGAAGGCCTCGCCAAGACCCGCATCCACGTCGTGGAGAAGATCGCCGAGGTGGTGCGAGGCCGGCGCCTCGACGAGGCCGCCCTGGAGGAGATCGAGCGCATCCTGATCGAGGCGGACGTCGGCGTCGATGCGGCCCTCCACCTCGTCGGGGCCCTGCGGGAGCGCGTCAGGGCCGACGGGCTGCCCGAAGAGGGGGTGAACCGGCTCTTGAAGGAGGAGGTCCTCCGGATGCTCGATGCCCCCGCCGCGCAGGCGCAGGCGGTCGAGCCCTCGCCGGGGGAGCCTCGCGTCACCCTGGTCGTGGGGGTCAACGGCGTCGGGAAGACGACCACCATCGGCAAGCTGGCCGCGCGCTGCGCCGCCCGCGGGGAGCGGGTCGTCCTGGCCGCCTGCGACACCTTCCGGGCCGCCGCCATCGACCAGCTCGCGGCCTGGGCGGACCGGGCCGACGCGCACCTGGTCCGCCACCAGCCCGGCGCCGACCCCGCCTCGGTGGCCTTCGACGCCCTGTCTGCGGCTAAGGCCCGGGGGGCTGACGCGGTGATCGTTGACACCGCAGGCCGGCTCCACACGAAGGTCAACCTGATGGAGGAGCTGAAAAAGGTCTGCCGGGTCATCCAGAAGGCCCAGGCCGGCGCGCCCCACGAGGTCCTGCTCGTCCTGGACGCCACGACGGGGCAGAACGCCATTGCCCAGGCCCAGCAGTTTCACGCCGCCCTCGGCCTGACCGGACTCGTCCTGACCAAACTGGACGGCACGGCCAAGGGGGGAATCGTCATCGCCATCAGCCGCAGCCTGAACATCCCCGTCCGGATGGTCGGCCTGGGCGAGGGCATCGACGACCTTCAGGACTTCGACCCGAGGGCGTTTGTGGACGCCATGTTCGAGGATGGAGATGCCTTGTAGGGCGGCATCGGGGATGCCGCCGCATCTTCGTAGGGCGGCATCGGGGATGCCGCCGCATAGATGATGGACCTTGTAGGGCGGCATCGGAGATGCCGCCGCCTGAGGGTTGAGATGGCCGAGAAGGACCGCATACTCGTCGTCGATGACGAGCCGGAGCAGGGCCGCCTCCTGCACAGGGCGCTCGGCGGGCTGGGCTACGCCGTCGAGGTGGTCACGGGGGGGGACGAGGCCATCGGCTGTCTCGACAGGACCGCCTTCGACCTCCTCATCGCCGACCTCGTGCTGCCCGACGTGGACGGGCTCCAGGTCATCGACCACGCCCTGAAGGTCCCCTATCCCCCGGAGGTCATTCTGATCACCGGATATCCGTCCCTGGAGTCCGCCCAGCAGGCCATCGAGCGGGGGGTGCACGACTACCTGATCAAGCCCCTCAACTACGCCAAACTGGGGGTCAAGGTCCGCAAGGCCCTCCAGCAGAGACGCGTGGCCCGGGAGAACCTGATGCTCCGGGAGATCGCCTCCATTCACGAGGCCACGCGGGCCCTCACCCTCGCCCACACCACGGACGACCTGCTGGACCTGATCATGGACGAGTGTTTCGACCTGACCCGCGCGGAGAGCGGGTCGATCATGCTCGTCTCGGAGGGAGACCCCGGCCTGGTCGTGCGCCTGGTCCGGGGGCGGACCGACGACCGGGTCCCCCCGGTCGGGGTGCGGCTGACCTCGGGGATCGCCTGCTGGGTGGCCGAGCACGGGGAGCCGGTGCTCATCCGGGGGGGGGAGATCATCCCCGACATCGGCGTGAGGCCCAGGGCGGACTGGGCCCTCGGCTCCGCGATCTCCCTGCCCATCCGGGTCGAGGAGAAGGTCCTGGGCGTCATCAACCTGAACCGCTCCACAGGCGGACGCGCCTTCGACCAGGTCGACCTGAACGTCGCCAGCGTAATGGCCATGCAGGCCGGGGTCTCCATCGAGAACGCCCTCCTGAAGGACCGGCTGCTGGAGAAGATCGACGAGCTGGAGGAGGCCAACCGGCGCGCCGAAGACGCCTACCGCCAGCTCCTCCAGGCCGAGAAACTCTCGGCCATCGGCCTGATGGCCGGCACCGTCGCCCACGACATCACCAACCCCCTCGCCGTGATCGACGGCCGGGCGCAGCTCCTGATGTACCGGTTCCCTCCCGACACCGAGGCCGGGAAGTCCCTCGAGGCGATCAAGGCCCAGACGGATCGGATCGCCAGCCTCGTCAGGAGCCTCCAGAACTACGCCCGGAAGGGGAAGGGGGAGAAACGCCCCCTGAACGTCGTGGACTGCATCGAGGAGTCCTTCGTCCTGGTCGGCAAGCTGCTCTACGAGAATGGAGTCCGCACGGTCAAACGCTACCCGGAGACCCTCCCCCCGGTCCTCGGCAATGCGACCGAGATCGAGCAGATCTTCATGAATCTCATCCAGAACGCCGGGCAGGCGATGGAAAAAGGGGGAGAGCTGACCCTCTCGGCGGAGGCCCTGGAGGAGATCCCGGGGGAGGGCGCGGCGTGGGTGGAGGTATCCGTTGCCGACACCGGCCCCGGCATCCCCCCGGAGGCCCTCAAGGCCGTCTTCGAGCCGTTCTACACGACCAAGCCGGAGGGCAAGGGCACGGGGCTGGGCCTGGCAATCTGCAAGCGTATCCTCCAGGAGCATCTCGGCGAGATCGCCGTGGAGAGCGCCGTCGGAAAAGGGACCACCTTCCGCGTGCGGTTCCCGGCCGCGTCCGGGGAGGCAGGAAAAGGGCCTTGACGTTCTCGTCAATTTCGTTATTATTTTGCGTAGGGGCGACCAGCCGGTCGCCCCTACACATCATTGGCGTATTCTCTTGAAATCGCTTATGCTCAAACTCCCCATCTACATGGACTGCCACGCGACCACGCCCGTGGACCCCCGTGTCCTGGAGGCCATGCTGCCCTACTTCTCGGAGCGCTTCGGGAACGCCGCCTCCCGCCACGTCTACGGGTGGGAAGCGGAGCGGGCCGTGGACCTGGCGCGGGAGCAGGTCGCGTCCCTGATCGGCGCGTCCCCTAAGGAAATCATCTTCACCAGCGGGGCCACCGAGTCGAACAACCTGGTCCTCAAGGGCGCGGCAGAGTTCCACCGGGAGCACGGGGACCACATCCTCACGCAGGCCACGGAGCACCGGGCCGTCCTGGACACCTGCAGGGCTTTGGAGCGCCGCGGCCTTCAGGTCACCCCTCTGCCGGTGGACCGGTACGGCCGGGTCAGCGCCGAGCAGGTCCGGGAGGCCATCACCGACAAGACCATTCTCGTGTCGATCATGGCCGCCAACAACGAGATCGGGACCCTGCAGCCCATCCGGGACATCGGCAGGGTCTGCAGGGAGAAAGGGGTCCTCTTTCACACCGACGCGGCGCAGGGCCTGGGCAGGGTCGAGATCGACGTGGAGGAGATGGGCATCGACCTTCTCAGCCTGTCAGCGCACAAAATATATGGTCCCAAGGGCATCGGCGCCCTCTACGTCCGGGGCCGGCGGCCCCGCGCCCGCATCGCCCCCCAGATGGACGGCGGGGGACACGAGCGGGGCCTGCGCAGCGGGACCCTGAACGTGCCGGGAGTCGTGGGCCTGGGGAAGGCGTGCGAAATCTGCCAACAGGAGATAGGTGCGGAACAGGAGCGGGTGCGGGGGCTGCGGGATCGCCTGAGGGATGGGATCCTGGAACGGTTGAGCGACGCCTGTCTCAACGGGCATCCCGAAGAGCGCCTGCCTGGCAACCTCCACCTCAGCTTTGCGCGCGTGGAGGGGGAACTGCTGCTGCTGGGCCTCAAGGAGATCGCCCTCTCGTCGGGGTCCGCCTGTACCTCAGCGACCATGGAGCCCTCCCACGTCCTGCGCGCCCTGAAGGTGGGAGACGACCTGGCGCACAGCAGCCTGCGCTTCGGCCTGGGGCGGTTCAACACGGAGGAGGAGGTGGACTACGTCGTCGGACGGGTGGTCCAGGAGGTGACGAGGTTGCGGGAGATGTCCCCCCGGTATGAGACGGCTGAGGCCCTGTAGAGCGGCATCGGAGATGCCGCCGTTATTGAGGTGACCATGCTCAACGTCCCGCCGATCCGCCCAGCGGGATATCGCAACCTCCTCCCGAACGTCCGAAGTGTGCTTGCCGTGGCGAGCTGCAAGGGGGGGGTTGGGAAATCCACCGTCAGCGCCAACCTAAGCGTGGCCCTGGCCGGGACCGGCGCCACCGTCGGCCTGCTGGACGCGGACATCTACGGCCCCAGCATCCACATCATGATGGGCGTGAACACGCCGCCTCCCATGGCTGACGGCAAGATCGTCCCTACGAGCCGTCACGGCGTCAGGTTCATGTCCATCGGTTTGATCGCCAACGAGCAGACGCCCGTCGTCTGGCGGGGGCCGCTCGTGGGCCAGATGATCCAGAAGTTCATGGTCGAGGTGGCCTGGGGCCCCCTCGACTTCCTGGTGATCGATCTGCCTCCGGGGACCGGCGACGCCTCGTTGACATTGGTCTCGTCCGCCTCCGTGAGCGGAGCAGTCATCGTCACCACCCCGCAGGACGTGGCCCTGGAGGACGTCCGTCGGGGCGTGGAGATGTTCCGCAAACTGAACGTCCCGATCCTCGGCGTGGTCGAGAACATGAGCGCCTTCGTCTGCCCCTGCTGCGGGGAACGAACCGAGATCTTCGGGCGCGGCGGAGGAGACGACATCAGCAGGCGCTTCGGTGTCCCGTTGCTGGGCCGGCTCCCGATCCACCCGGCCATCCGCGAGGGGGGAGATGAGGGCAGGCCGGTGGTCATCTCGGCCCCCGACTCGGAGGAGGCCGGGACATTCAGGCAGATGGCGCAGGGCATACGCGATCAGGTTTTGACTAAAAAAACGTGACATAAATCCTCAGCAAGGAGCTTTTATGATGACCTCTACAGATCACATCATCGCCCAGGCCAGGCAGGGCGTCCGGGAGGCGTCCGCTCAGGAGGTTCACGCCCGGCTGAAGCAGGAGAAGGACCTGACGGTCGTGGACGTGCGCGAGCGGGAGGAGTTCATCGAGGGGCACCTCCCGGACGCGGTCAACCTCCCGAGAGGATTTCTGGAGCTGCGGATCGAGAACGTGACCAGCGACCGGGAGACACCCATCCTGGTCTACTGCGGCGGCGGCGTCCGCTCCGCCCTGGCGGCCAAGACCCTCAGGCTGATGGGCTATGTGAACGTCACCTCCATGTCCGACGGATACAGGGGGTGGGCCGGCGCCGGCCTGCCCACGGTCAAAGAGCGGACCTTCACCCAGGAGCAGATGCAGCGTTACTCCCGCCACTTCATGGTCCCGGAGGTCGGCGAGCAGGGCCAGGCCAGGCTCCTGGAGGCGAAGGTGCTGCTCGTCGGCGCGGGCGGCCTCGGCTGCCCCACGGCCCTCTACCTGGCCGCCGCCGGCGTGGGTACCCTCGGCGTCGTGGACGCGGACTACGTGGACCTGTCCAACCTCCAGCGCCAGGTCCTGCACGGCACCTCCGACGTGGGCCGGCCCAAGACCCAGTCCGCCCTGGAGACCCTGTCGGACCTGAACCCCGGCTGTAAGATCATCCCTTATCAGACGCGCCTCTCGTCCGAAAACGTGATGGAGATCATCCGGGACTACGACATCGTCGTCAACGGGTGCGACAACTTCCCCACCCGCTACCTCCTGAACGACGCCTGCGTCTTCCTCAAAAAGCCCATCGTGGACGGCAGCATCTTCCGGTTCGAGGGGCAGGCCACGGTCTACAAGCCGGGCGAGGGCCCCTGCTACCGCTGCCTCTACCCGGAGCCTCCGCCCCCCGGCATGGTGCCCAGCTGCGCCGACGCCGGGGTGCTGGGCGTCCTGCCCGGCATGGTCGGCGTCCTCCAGGCCACGGAGGTGATCAAGCTCATCATCGGCCAGGGGCAGTCGCTGGTGGGCCGGCTGTTGATCTACGACGCCCTGGAGATGTCCTTCCGCACCCTCAGGGTCCGTCGCAACGTCGACTGCCCGGTCTGCGGCGAACACCCCACGATCACCGCGCTGATCGACTACGAGCAGTTCTGCGGCCTCCCCCCGCGCCGCGCCGCAACGGCCGCCTGATCATAACCGGACCCGAAGGGGCGTGGTAGGGGCGCGATGAATTGCGTCCCTACCACGCCTTTTTTTCTTTCATAGTCAGCCACAAAACCGGCAGAACAGGAGCGGAAGAATCTCAAAACCTGCCAGATCATCCACACGTATTCTGCCACTGTGTCCTCATACTGCCATAATGAATGCCATCCCTCCCCCTTTACGCACCCGAACACAAAACTTAAAATTTATATATCCACTTATTAATATTTATTTTACTATTCAAATCAATGAATTGGCACAGCAATTGCACACAGATTAGAATGTGCGATACAGAGCCACCGGTGAGTTCCTCGAAAAGCCCTTCTTAAACTTAAAAAACATCTGTTTATCTTAGGAGGTAGGACATCATGTCACTCGTACGCTGGCGACCTGCGCAGGGCTTTTTCCCGCAGGTCTGGGATATTCAGAATGAGATCAACAAGGTCTTCAACAGCGTGATGGCCCCCTTCTCCTCCGAGGAGGGCGAACTCCGGGGGGCGTGGACCCCTTCCGTGGACATCTCTGAGACGGAGAATGAACTGGTCGTCTCCGCCGACCTGCCCGGCCTCAACAGGGAGGACATCAAGGTCAACGTGCAGAACAACGTCCTGACCTTCAGCGGCGAGCGGAAGCAGGAGACGAAGTCCGAGGGGAGCAACGTCCACCGCCTGGAGCGGTCCTACGGGTTCTTCTCCCGCTCCTTCACCCTGCCCGCCACGGTGAAGACCGACGGGATCAAGGCGACCTATAAGGACGGCGTACTCCACCTGACCCTGCCCAAGGTCGAGGAGGCCAGGCCCCGGCAGATCGCGGTGGATGTGAAGTGAGCCGAAAAAAACCCCGAAACAGCCTGTTGTGAGGGGGCTGGAGGGCGGACCCATATCCGCCCTCCGGTCTTTTTAAGCAATCCGAACCGGAGGACCTGTGATGACGACGCTGACAGAGCGCGCCCTGATGGACATCGAAAGAATCAAAAACCTGGTGCTGGGCGTCCCGTTGCCCCCCGAAGGGAACGGCGTCGAGCCGTCTCCATTCCCGGTGGACCTCTACGAAACGCCGGATGCCTTTGTGATCGTGGCCGACCTGCCGGGGGTGTCGAAGGATGACCTGAAGGTCCAGATCGTCGAGGATCGGCTGCGCATCTCCGGCGTGCGGCGGAACCCGGTGACGACAGAATACCTGCGAAGTTTCCGCCTGCCCGGCCCCACAGCAGAGGTGCAGGCGCGCCTCAAAGACGGGGTCCTGACCGTGACGCTGCCCAAGCCTGACCGGATGAAGTCCATCCATATCCCGGTGACGGCGGACGCGAACTTCACCATTTAACCTGGGGAGGACCATCATGGAAGGTCGGCCGCGCCGAGGACGCCGGAGACGACAGAGCCAGGATCAGGCCCCAACGCAACACCAGGGGACCGTCCCAACGCCGGAACAGACGCCCGTCGTCGGACCTCTGGAGGACGTGCCTCCGCCTCAGGCGAAGGAGACAACGATTCCCCCGACTCCGGAGGAACCGGCAGCCCAACCCTCGCCCACGGCGACACCTGCGGAAGAGCAGGCCCAGACGATGGATCAGCCCCCGCTGGCCCCGCCTCAGGTAGTTCATACGACCGCGCCCCCCCCTGCCCCGCAGCAGCCCCCGCCCGCGCATCGTGGGGACCATCGTCAGGCCGCAGGCCCCCCGAAAGGCCATCAGAGAGACCAGCGAGATCACGGACGGGGGGATCAGGCGCGCGAAGGCCGGGGAGATCAGGCGCGGGGCGGAGACCAGGGGAGGGGCGACCAGAAAGGGGATCAGGGCCGCCGCCTGCAGGACGGCATCGTCGGCGCCTGGTCCATTCCGATCCGGATGGACAGCGAGATCCGCCGCATCGAAGACACGCTGCGAGGCATCCGGAAGGCCCTTGAGGACGAATGCATGATCGGCCAGGATGACGCCTCGGAGCGCGTCCTCCTGGACCTCGCCCTGAACGCCATCCGGGACCGGATCACCATCCATCGCATTCAGCCGGTCACCCGGGACCTGGACGAGACAGAGCGCCTGCTCCGTCTGAGACACCAGGCCGACCGTCACATCGTGGAGATGCTGACGGCGCTCAAGAGTGTCTGAAAAATCAGTTGCCATACAACAAGAATTCAAAGAAAGAGATGAGATTTATGGATGTCGACGTGAACACCCCGGAACCTCTCGATCGTTCTCTGCTCCGCTACATGAAGGAGATCGCCGACTCCTCTCCCCTCTCCTCGCAGGAGGAGGCGGAGTTTGCTCGCCGCATCCGGAAGGGCGATGTGGAGGCCAGAAACAGGCTGGTCCACGCCAACCTCCGCTTCGTCGTCAGCATCGCCCTCGAATATCGCCATCGGGGCCTCTCCCTGAGCGAACTGATCAGCGCCGGCAACGTCGGCCTGATCACCGCCGCAGAGCGGTTCGACGAGACGCAGGGCTACCGGTTCATCTCCTACGCAGTCTGGTGGGTGCGACAGGCCATCCTCCAGACCCTGATGGAGCAACGGACCGTCCGGCTCCCGGTCAACCGGTTTGACCTCCTGGCCCGCATCTCCAAATCGTTCTCCGGCCTTCAGCAGAAGCTCTACACGGACCCGGCGGCCCACGACATCGCCGCCGACCTGGGCGTCACGCTCAAGGACGTCGAGCGCACCCTGCTCGACAGCCGGTCCTCCCTGTCCCTCGACGCCCCGTTCGACGCGGAGTCTGGGAACAACCTGCACCAGACCCTGGTCGACCCGGCGCACGCCTCCCTGGAGGAGGACCTGGACAAGAAGCGGATGCAGCAGGATATCTCCGAGGTGCTGGACACGCTGAACGAGCGGGAGTCGGACATCCTCCGGCTCTATTTTGGCCTGGAGGACGGCGAGGGGAAGACCCTGGAGCAGATCGGGGAGCATCTCGGCATCACCCGTGAGCGAGTGCGCCAGATCAAGGAGACGGCCATCCAGAAGCTCCGCCACACCGCCCGGGCCCGCCGCCTGAAGCC
>CAYRZX010000246.1:0-10753 GCA_964428665.1 uncultured Gemmatimonas sp. | reverse complement strand
GCACGTCCCGACCCGCGTCAGCATCCCCTTTGAACAGGGAGAGGTCAGGGACTTCACAAAACTCGTGATCGAAGACCCGTCGGGCCGCACCGTCCCTTCGCAGGGCCGGTCCCTCCTGGACTGGAAGGATGGCTCGGCCAAGTGGGGCCTCTTCGTGTTCGAGCCGGGCGCCTCGGATGGCCCCTTCACGCTAAAAGAGGGGAGGCAGGAGGGCGACCCCCTGCTTCGTGAAGACGGGGACCTCTACCGGATCGACACCGGGAAGATCGTCATCGAAATCCCCATCATCCAGTCCTGGCCGAACGCGATCTGCTACCCGCCTTTCGTGGCGAGTCTCTCTTACAGGGATGCGCAGGGAAAGCTCCATCCGATCCTGCGCGGGACCCCCCACACCGGCCTGCGCGTCGCCGAGGCCGACGGCCGTGTCTTCCTGAGCGAGCGCACCCTCAACCTCGACCAGCTGATGAACGAGCCCCTCCGCCGCCGCACGCGGGAGGTCACTGTGGTCGAGCGGGGGCCGGTGCGGGCGTGGGTGCAAATCCGGGGCGTCTCGGCCTGCGACATCTACAGCCCCGGCCTGGACTACGTCATCGGCATCGAGGCCTGCCGCAACTCCTCCCTCGTGAAGTTCGAGGTCACCTGGCGCCACGCGGACAGCGAAATCTACCGCCTGGTGCGCGACCTCCGGTTCGTCCTCCCCTTCGCAGACCGGTGCAGGCGAGTCACGGCCGGTATGGAATACGGCGCGACCACGGACAGCCTGATGCCGGGGAGCGTCTACCGGGTGCTCCAGGAGGATGAAGACGCCTACTACGCCGACCGCCTCGACCCGAACGGCGAGCGCGTGGGCCTGGCCTGGGGGTCCGGCCACGGCCGGAAGGCCCCCGGCTGGATGCAGGCCCGGTTCGAGGACGCCCGCCTGAGCGTGGCCGTGCGGGATTTTGTCCGGGACTACCCGAACGAGATCCGCATCGCCGAGGACGAGGTGAGCTTTGGCCTCTGGCCGCAGGACGCGGCGGACCGCATCGCCAGCAAGCGCCTCCTGCCCATCCACCCGCTCACGGCCCGCGACCCGGACCTCCGCCACCGGCACACGAAATACGACAACCTGGCCTGCCACCCCTACTGGGCCTTCTTCGACCCGGAGACCCGCTGCCTGGAGACCGTGCAGGGCATGCAGAAGACCCAGGTGATCTGGGCGGACGCGGACCCCGTGCTGGACAGCCTCGCCTGGAATCGCCGCGTGCGGGAGGACCTGCTGGAGATCAACCAGGCCCGCATCGCCTGCGAGGACCTCCGCCGGTCATCTACCTACGCCTACATCCACCAGCTCGACCGGGAGAAGCGGCCCGAATTTGCGCGCGTGCTGGACGCCTCCGCCCGCTGGCTGACGAACCACGAGGAGGCCTTCCACGTCTACGGGAAGCTCGACGCCGGCGACCTGATCTACATCTGGATCCCCCACTCCAGCTCGAAGGACCACGACACCAAGCACAGCGCCCGGCGGGAGCACTCCCGGATGGGCTACTGGAACAACAACGAGGAGGACCCCTGTCACGGCCTGCACACCTACTTCCTGGCGACAGGAGACGTCAGCGCCTGCCGGACCGCCGCGAACATGGCCCGGCACATGTGGGACATCGACATCCGGCACTACCCCCACCTGGGGATGTACACCCACTGCTACGGCCACTGCTTCCGGGGCGGGAGCGCCACAGCCACGGACCACTTCTGGATCGAGGGCCTGCTCGACCACTACCTCCTGTGTGGAGATCCCGAGATCCGGGCGGGCATCTCCGGCCTGACCCGGTTCCTGGCGCAGGACACGGAGCGCATTCGCTTTGAGAACTGCGACCTCCGCACCGTCTCCCTCTTCCTGATGCAGCTCGTCAACTACAACGACTTCAGTGAAGACGTGGACCTGATCGAGCGGGCGCGCCGGATGGCCGAGAGCATGATCGCGGAGCAGCACCCCGACGGCTTCTTCCCCCTCTGGGGGTCCGCGGCGCGCCGGCAGTTCGCGAAGGACAGGCGTCCCGGCTACGACTCCCCCCACACCGCCGGGCAGGGGTCCTGGTTCTCCACCCTGGCCCTGCAGGGCCTGATGGGCCTCTGCGCCGTCGACCCCGACCCGCGCTGGAAGGAGGCGTTCTACCGGCAGTTCGACTTCATCGTGGACTGCTGCCTGTTCGGGGAGCACTGCCTGATCGACGAGCGGACCCGGCTGGACCGGAACACGATCTTCGACGCCCCAAATGCCCCGAAAGAGCCGCACACCGACTGGTCGTCCCCGGAGTTCCAGCGCATCCTGGTCTTCGTCTACCACGACCGGAAGGACCGGCGGTATCTCGACCTGGGGCGGAAGATGATGGCCTATTTCACGTCCCGGCCCACCTGCGGGCCGGAGTGGGGCAGGCGACTCGAGGGCCTGCCGGTCCCCGGAAAGGCGCACGACGACGACGGCAATCTCGTCCCGGCCACCCCGGATCGGCACGAGGACCAGGTGCGTCCCCTCGTACCCTCCACGAACCTCCGCTGCCTGCCGGCGATGATGGCCCTGCTGATCGAGACGGGAACGGTATAAGACCTCACCCCCTGCCCCCCTCTCCGACACGGAGAGGGGGAACAGCCTTGTCAAAGTAACAAGGGGCGCGACGCAGAAGGGCTAACCACCAGAGTTCAGGAGAGGCATTAGGCTGCAATGGAAACCTTTGGATGATCCGTCTTCTGGAGCAATGCCCTTGCGTCGCGCCAAGCCCCTCCGGCGTTTGAGGAGCGCCTTTCTGGTCACTCTTTGGACGCCCAAAGAGTGACCCGTCGGCACGGGCCGACGGAACGGTGGGGTGGGGATACGCGAAAAACAAGGACCTGAAAAGGAAACCCTCATGGACAGAGACGCCGAATCCATCTACCTCCTCGACATGACCCGCTGCGAGCCCAGCTCCGCCCTCTCTCGCGCCTTCGAGCGCGGCAAGTGGACCGCCGTGGACTACGAGATCGACGCCGGGCCGGGCAAAATGCTCTTCTGCGGCCCGGACACATCCGCGCCCCCCCTCACCCTCAAGCTCAACGCAAAGGGGTGGCACGCCATTTACGTCGGGACGTTCAGAGGGGCCCGATCTCAGTCAGACGACCTGGTCCTCTTCCTGAAACTGACCGGCGACCCCGGCTACGCCCGTTCGACCTTCGAGAGCTTCCGCCCGGAGAAGGACATCGTGCCCCCGGAGATGGCGCCGGGCGAGACCGACATCAGCGAGGCCTACTGGAAGTCCGCGGACCTGACCGGCCAGGACCTGATCCTCCACCGCCCCGAGGCGGGCCTCCACGCGGAGTCCCCCACGAACATCTGCTACATCCGCCTCATCCCGCTCTCTGAAGCCGAGTCTGCGCGAGCGCAGCGCGACCGGACCCGAAAGGATACCCGCCTCCTGATCGCCAACCACGACAGCGGCCAGCACACCTATTGGGGCTACGCCTCCAAACAGGACATGCGCAACGAGTTCGAGGCCCTCCGAGACAGCGACTTCAAAATGATCCTCTGGGGCTGCGCCCTGGGCCTGGGGACCTTCTACCCATCCCGCGTCGGGACCGAACAGGTCTGGACCCCCGGCTTCCGGGGCTACCGCGCCGTCGCCAATGAGACCCGCGACCGCTATCGCCGGGCCGGCTTCGACCCCCTGCGCGCGGCCGTGGACTGCGCCCGCGAGATCGGAGTCGAAATCTACCCCCAGGTCCGTATGGAAGGCGTGCAGATGCCCCCCAATCACCTCGGCTACTGCGGGCCGGGCCAGTTTCTCCTCGATCACCCGGAGTGGCGGTGCGTCACGCGCGAGGGAGGCCCGGCCCGGACCCTCAGCCACGCCTTCCCGGAGGTCCGGGCGAAGTACGTCGCCCTGTTCCGGGAGTGGGTCGAGGACTACAGCGCGGACGGGGTCTGCGTCATCTTCTGCCGCTCCTGGCCCTACGCCCTGTTCGAGGAGCCTGTGCGCCGGTCGTTCCGCGAGAAGTACGGGGAGGACATCCTGAAGCTCCACCCTTACGACGACCGTGTCCTGGCCCACCAGGCAGGCTTCCTGACGCAGTTCCTCCGCGAGACGCGCGCGATGCTCGACGAGGTGGGGAAGAAGCAGGGTCGCCGCCTGGGGACCTGCTATGTGATGCCCACCAGCTACAAACTCCCCGACTTCCCGGACCTCGGCCCGCTGACAAGCTGCAGATGTTACGGCATGGACGTGGAGACCTGGGTCAGAGAGGGCCTGGTGGACCACCTCGCCGTCCACATGGAGCAGGTCAAACCGCTGGACGGCAGCGGCGCGGCCCCGATCCTGAAGGCCTTCAAGCAATTCACGGACGGGTCGGCCACGAAGCTCTACGCGGACCTCTACCCCCGCCGGCAGTCCGGGGACTCCATGCGCATCCGGGCGAAGACCTGCTACGGCGCGGGCACGGACGGCCTCTGCTTCTGGGACACCCACGGCCGCATCTCCCGGCTCTCCGGCTGGGCCATGCACCGGATGCTCGGCCACCGGGACGAACTGGACACGCCGGAGATGGAGCGGTTTGCAAAAAGCCTCTTCCGATGCGTCCCTATGCGCTCCCTCGATGGGTATCCGCTCGGAGGCCCCTGGTCCCTGCCCAGCGACGGATGAGGAAAGGCAACGCAGAACGCGGAACGATGAACGCGGAACAAAATCATAAAGGCTTTTGATTTTGGTTTTCGTTCATCGTTCTGACTTCATCGTTCATCGTTGTCTTTGTTCATCGTTCATCGTTCTGACTTCATCGTTGCATTTTACGGAGACCTTCTCGCATGGACTCACACATCTTCTCCGGCCTGGACGGGACAGCCCGATCGTCAAAGCCCCGGACGCACGGCCTGACCATGGTGGCCGACTGGGGCATCGGGATGAACGCCCAGCAGGACCTGGTCGCCACCGGCGCGGCCTGCTGTGACTTCGCCAAGGTCGCGGTCGGCATCTCCCGCCTGCTCTCCGACGACCTGCTGATCGCAAAGATAAGACACTATCAGGACCATCAGATCGAGCCGTTCCCCGGCGGTCAGTACCTCGAATACGCCGAGGTCTGCGGCAGGGCCGACCTCTGTTTCCCGGCCGTCGTCCGGGCCGGCTACCGCTGGGTGGAGGTCTCGGACAACCTTGCGCCCGTGGACATCGACTGGAAGCAGCGAATGATCCGGCAGGCCGCCGAGCAGTTCGGACTCGCCGTCCTGGGCGAGGTCGGCAAGAAGGAGGGCCTGCCCAGCGCCTTCTCCCTCGCCGACAACGCCAGGGCCTGTCTGGACGCCGGCGCTCGCATCGTCCTCCTGGAGGCCGCCGAGCTGGTCAGCGATGACCCTGAGACCGCGCGGGCCGTGGAGGCCGTCGTGGAGGCCATCGGCCCGGAGCACCTCATGTTCGAGCTGCCCGGCCCCTGGATCGCGGGCGTCAGCGCCTCCGACATCCACCGGATGCGCAACCTGTTCATCGGGCGATTCGGCCCGGAGGTCAACCTGGGCAACGTCAGCCCGGCGGACCTGATCTCCCTGGAGGCCTACCGCCGGGGCCTGGGCGTGAACGCCGGCAGGGTATAATCGTAGGGGCGGGTTTCAACTATGATCATTCTCGTAGGGCGGGTTTTAACCCGCCCTAAAAGGGTTTTATTCATGCATATTGTCAGGATATATTCTGCCCCGGAGGCCGTCGTCGACCCCGAGGGCGTCTACCGGCAGATCGTATTCGTCTCTCTTCGAGACGAGGAGGCCCTGGCCCAGGGGACAGAGATCGCGCTGCGCCGGAAGGACGGAGCGGGCGAGGAGGCCAAGACCCTCACACACGACATCCCGCAAGACACGGAGGTGAAGCTCGGCTTCTGGGTCCCGGTCCATCCGGAAGAGGTGGGCGCGGAGGTCCCCGTCGAGATCGTCGTGGAGCGTTCGACCGGACATCAAACGGCCTCCGCCGCGTTCACCGTCCCTCCGCGCACCCGTTTCCCCCTCCGCCTGGATCGCATCGGGTCCGACCTGAAGCGCAGGATCGACGCCTCCGCCTGGCACGGCGACCCCTTCGCCGGCGCGCGCTTCCGGGCGGACGTGGAGGACTATCTGACGCAGCACGACGTCGTCTACCGCCGCCCCGTGGACCACTGGTCCGACGGCCTCCTCCTCGGCAACGGCGACTTCGGCGGCATGGTCACCGGCGCCGGGGAGTTCCGCTTCTACACGCAGAAGGCCGACCTCTGGGCCACGGACAGCAAGGGTGTGGGCACGGGGCGCTGCTGGGCCGGCCTGCTCGCGCTGGACCTGGGGCGGCCGTTCGACCCCGCAGCGGATCAGTTCGAGGACCGCCTCTCCCTCTACGAGGCTCGCCTCGAGCGGACCTGGACTGGCCCCGGATGGGAGGCCCGCGTCAGCGCCTGCGTCCACAGCGCCAGAAACGTCGCCCGCATCCACTGCCGCATCCGGTCTGAAACGCCCGTCTCTCCCGTCCTCCGCCTGGAGCGTCCCGCCCACCCCTTCCGGCCTCCTTCCCCACCCAGCGTGGTGACAGCCGATGCGAAAGGCCGGACGCTCTCCCTGGACCACGCCCTCCCGAACCTGCGCTACGCCCTGGTCGCGTCCATACAGGGCGCAGAGGGCCACGTGGCCTATCAGTCCGACGCGCGCGGCGCGCAGGCATCCTTCACGGCCTCTCCCTCCACATCGTTCGACTTCGAGACCCTGGTCGCCATCGCGACCGACAGAGATGGCGCGGACCCCCTGAGTCAAGCGATGGATTTGGTGAAGGCATCTGTTGAAGCCAACCCGGACACGGATCGCGCGACCCACCGGGCCTGGTGGTCCCGCCACTGGAGCGCCTCCTTCATCAGCCTGCCGGACCGGTTCATCGAGCACGCCTACTACTGCGGCCTCTACCAGCAGGCGTGCGTCTCCAGGTCCGAGCAGGCCATCTCCTTCATGGGCCTCTCCTACATGCGGGACAACCCCCCCTGGATGGACGGCTACACCACCGACGCGCAGACCCCCCTCATGTGGTGGTCCATCTACCCGGCCAACCGGCTCGACCTCGGCTACACCTACATGCGGACCTTCCTGGAGATGGTCCCGGAGTTCATCGAGCACTCCCCTCACGAAGGCATGGAGGTCCCACACCAGATGCTCCCCCTCTGGGCCGGAGGACACCGCTGGGTCGCCACGACCTACCCCAACCCCCACCAGTCCTCCACGGCCTGGTTCCACCTCAACTTCTATCAACACTACAAACTCACAGGTGACATCGAATTCCTGCGGGACTACCTCTACCCCATCATGGCCTCGGCTGCCCGCTACGGCCGCTCCGTGATGACCGAGGGAGAGGACGGACGGCTGCACATCCTCCACTCCCACTCCCCGGAGCAGGCGAACACGGACGCGGACCCGGCCATCGACCGGGCGAACTTCGGAGTCCTGCTCAACCACCTGATCGAGGCCGCGGAGGTCCTGGGTGAGGACGCCAAAACCCGGCGCCTCTGGCAGGACACGCGTGACCGCCTCTTCGACTACCCGCAGGACGCGGACGCCATCCGCGAGGCCGCGAGCATCGCCCAGCCCTACCGCTGCCACCCCTCCGTCTTCTCAGCCATCTATCCGGCCTGCGAGGTGACGCCCGATCACCCCCTCTACCGGAAGTTCCTGCGGACCTTCGAGATCACGACCGGCCTCATGGCCTTCCGGGGCGTGGCCCGGCACGAGGCATTTCCCGGCTTCGACGGCGGCTTCGAGCCGGTGGGCTTCACCGCCGGATGGCTCCCCGCCGTCGCCTCCCGCCTCGACCTGCCGGAGCAGGCGCGAAGCTTGTTCTATTCCCCCTTCCTCCGCTTCTGCCTCAAACCGAACGGCCTCGTTGCCCTGGCCGACCTCCGGCACGGGGACTGGCCCACCGGCCGCATCCCCCTCGTGGAGGGCACCAACGTCCTCTGCGCCGCGGTCCACGAGGGCCTCCTCCAGGTCCGGGCCGGCGTCGTCCACCTCTTCCCCGGTATGCTAACCGGGGAGACCGCGCGCTTCGCGAATCTCCGGGTCGAGGGGGCCTTCCTCCTCAGCGCCGAGCAACGGGAGGGCAAAGTCCTCTACTTCTCCGTCCAATCCCTGATCGGCGGGACCTGTCAGGTCCGCAACCCCTGGGGCGCGGGCCGCGTCCACGTCTCGGAGATCGGGTCAGGGGTCACAAAAGAGACATCGGGAGACATCCTCCGCATCGAGACCCGCGCCGGAGACATCTGCGCCGTGACCCCGTCCGGCGCAGCGTGGCGGGACATCCCGGAGGTCAGACTATCCGGAGAGCGATTGCCCGGCCCCCGCGCCCTCCCGTTCGCAGACCTTCAGCGACACGCCGCGGGCCAGAACTTCTACCCCTGGGTTCGCGGCTCGGGTCAGATCGTCCGGGATGGAAACCTCTATCTCGGCCTGCCGGACCTGGCGTCGGCCCCTCCGACCGACCCCATGGCCGGCCTCGACGCGGACTCGCGGGGCTGGCAGCGCCTCGCCGACCCCGAGCCGCCCGCCGACCCAGAATCGCTCAAGCAGGACCTCCGGAGCGCGGACTGGAAGGTCCGCCAGGACGCCGTGCGCCGGATGGGAACGATGTCCCCCCCGGACCTCGCGGCCATCCGCAGCGCGCTCGGCGATCCTCACCCCATCGTCCGCCGGACCGCGCTGGCCTCCCTGGCCAGGCAGAACGAACGGGAGGCCATCATCCTCCTGTCCCGCGCCGCCCTCCTCGCCCCCGACCCCGCCGACCGCGCCGAGGCCCAGCGCCTCCTCTTCTACGTGGAGAACAGCCTGGTCGCCAGGGGCTTCCGGGACCGGAGGCTGATCGCTGAGATCGAGCGCGCGGGGCAATGAAGGGAGATATGGATGTATGAGACATGGAAAACAGTTCGTCAGGTCGTGGGGTACTTTCCCCGTGTGCTCAAGTTGATCTGGGACGCCAGCCCGCGCTATGCCTCCCTCACCCTCTTCCTGATGATCGTCAGCGCGGCGGCGCTGCCCGCCCAGATCTGGATATCCAAAGTGATCATCGACCGCATCACGGAGGCGATCCAGGCATCCTCTTCAGGAAACCCCCTGAACTGGCACGCCGCGCTTGCGCCTGTCGGGATCATCGCCATGGTGTGGGTTCTCGGTGGGATATCCCAGTCACTGTCTCAAAACGTGAAAGCATTGCTGGGATTCCAGGTCCAAAATCATGTGAACTTTCTGATTCTGGATAAGGCATCCACGCTGGATATTGCATTCTACGAGACACCCGCATTTTACGATCAGCTGGCGAAGGCTCAGCAGGACATCTGGAGAGTTCAGAATCTGGCTTATGTCTGTGTCGAGATGCTTGGAGGCATACTTTCGCTGAACATGATGATGGGGATGCTCTTCCGGCTTCATCCTCTCGCCGTGGGAGTTCTTTTGCTGACATCAGGCCCTATGGTTGTCGTCGGAGGCTACTATGCGAACAAGCGATACGATCTGTATACCAGCCGGGCCTCTGCGCAACGCATGGCCTCCTACTTTTCGAGCTTGCTAGGGTCCCGTGACGCCGTGAAAGAAATTCGTCTGTTCAGTTTGCACGGACCCTTTCTGGAGCGGTTCCGTCGCTTCTGGCAGAAATTTTTTGACGAAGACAAGCGGCTTCAGTTCTCGGAGCAAAAAACGAGCCTGCTCCTGGGATTGCTTTCGACGGCAGGAATGGCCGCGATCTGGGTCTACGCAGTCGTTCAGGCCGTCTTGACGCGGATCACGATAGGGGATGTGGCGCTGGTCTTCCAGGCAGTGGATCAGAGTTGGCAAGGCCTGGGACATCTGTTCCTAAGAGGGAGGGTCTTCTACGAGAACAGCTTGTTTGCGGGTAATCTCTTCAATTTCCTGGAACTCAAGCCAGATGCCGTCGAAGGGACTTTGTCGCGGGCCGAATGCTTCCATGAACCCCCACTGATGGTTCCAAAGCCGATTCGACACGGGATCGAGTTCCGAAACGTCTCCTTCCACTATCCCAGGTCTGAGCGATGCGTGCTCCGGAATCTCTCCTTTACCTTGAGTTCAGGAGAAACCGTTGCGCTGGTAGGAGAAAATGGCGCAGGCAAGACGACGCTGGTGAAGCTCCTCACCCGTCTTTATGATCCCACAGATGGGGCGATCCTGTTAGATGGACGAGACCTGCGCGAGTATGACCTGGACGATCTGCGCCGACAGATTGGGGTCATATTTCAGGATTTTGTCCGCTATCAACTCTCCGCGCGGGAGAACATCGGATTCGGACAGGTCGAATTTGTGGAGGATCAAGAGCGTGTTGTTCGAGCGGCGGACTGGGGAGGCGCCCGTTCTCTCGTGGAGAACCTCCCCAGGGGGTTTGAGACCATCCTGGGACGAATGTTCGATGAAGGCGTGGACCTGTCCGGAGGCGAGTGGCAGAAGCTGGCTTTGAGCCGGGCGTTTATGCGTGAGGCGCAGATCCTCATCCTGGATGAGCCGACCGCGGCGCTGGATGCGCTGGCTGAGTACGAGGTCTACAGGCGGTTCATGGAGCTGGCTGCGGGAAAGACGACGATCTTTATCTCGCACCGATTTTCAACCGTCCGCATAGCGCAGCATATCCTCGTCTTGCACGAAGGGAAGTTGATTGAAGAAGGGACGCACGAGACCTTAATGGCGCTGGATAGGCAATACGCGAAAATCAGTAGATCACGAAACGGTTGAGAGTTCATTCAAACTACGTTATCTGCTCGA
>CAYRZX010000245.1:0-10800 GCA_964428665.1 uncultured Gemmatimonas sp. | reverse complement strand
CCTCTGCAGCTGTTCGACCTGAGCACAGGACTCAAATTCTACTTCTGGCAGTGAGGAACTTCGCCACTTCTTAACGTATAAGGCCCTCGATGCAACGCACCGAGGGCCTTATTATTTTTGCGGAGGGAGATGCAGATATACACTGTGTAAAGCTATTCACAAAACGATCCGACCGTTCTCGCGATGAAATGGCTTCAGCGCGCCTCTGTTAGAGAAAGTGTGTACTTGTAACAACATTTTCAGAAGCCTGAAGCGGGGTCGAACTATCGCCCGATGCCGTATGTAAAGCTTTATTTTATCAGGTCTTAAAATGTATTTTGAAAACAGAGCGCGATGAGGTATAGGTTTTGCTCTTCCCCTTCGCAGCGCGTTCGGGCCGGTCTCCGAAGGACACTGAAAGATGAGCCACATCCATAATTAAGGAGGGGAGCTATGTCCAGATACAAAGCCTTTCTGCTGATCTGCACGTTCGTAGCTGCCGCGGCGGTCTGGCTGTTCGCCGGGGGGCCTCCGCAGCCCGCGCAGGCCTCCAGCCACCGGGAGGCCCCGCTTATCAGCTACGATCCCGCAGCCGATCACACGGACGTGTATGCCTTCGTCAGCCCGGACAGGCCCAGCACGGTCACTCTGATCGCGTGCTGGGGCCCGTTTGAGGACCCGGCGGGCGGGCCGAACTTCTACAAGTTCGACGACGACGTGCTCTACACCATTTACGTCGACAACGATGGGAACGCCCAGACCGATATCACCTATGAGTTCCGGTTCAAGACGACGGTGCAGAACCCGAACACGTTCCTCTACAACGTGGGGCCCGTCGCCTCCCTGACGGACCCCAACCTCAACATTCGACAGACCTACACGGTCACCCGCGTGGATGCGAGAGGGACGGCGGGGCGGACGGTCCTGGGGAGCAACCTCCCGACCGCGCCCAACAACGTCGGGCCGGCCTCCACCCCGAACTACGACCGGCTGGCCGCCGCGGCCGTGCAGGACCTGGGGAACGGGGTGAGGGTCTTCGCAGGGCAGACCGACGATCCCTTCTTCGTGGACCTGGGGGCTGTGTTCGACCTGCTGACGATTCGCCCCGGCGCGCCGGGGAACCAGGGGGGCGGGCTGGACGACCTGACCGGGTATAACTGTCACACCATCGCCCTGCAGGTCCCCATCGAGCAGCTCACGAGGGACGGCACCCGGCCGACCAGCGCGAGCAGCGCCGCTGCTGTCATCGGCGTCTGGTCGGGGTCGGGCCGGCCGAGGACGACCGTCCTGCGGGACGACGGGGGGCGGACGGTCTCCGAGCCGTTCGTGCAGGTGTCGCGCATGGGCATGCCGCTGGTGAACGAGGTGGTGGTGCCGCTGGGGATGAAGGACAAGTGGAACGCCTCCCAGCCCAGGGACGACGGGCAGTTCCTCAGCTACGTGACCGACCCGGAGCCGGCGCGCCTGCTGAGGCTGCTCTACGGCCTGAGGGTTCCCCCGACGCCGCGCAACGACCTGGTGGCGGTGTTTCTGACGGGGGTGGCCGGGCTCAATCAGCCGCCGAATGTGACCCCCTCCGAGCAGATCCGGTTGAACGTGGCCATCCCGCCCGGCGCGAGCCCCAACCGGCTGGGGGTGATCGCGGGGGACGTGGCGGGCTTCCCGAACGGCCGCCGCCTGGCCGACGACGTGACGGACGTGGCCCTGCGAGTCGTGGCCGGGGTGCTGGTGGAGGGGTTCAACATCGCGCCCAACAACCTTTTGGGGGACGGGGTGGACCAGAACGATAAGCCGTTCCAGAACGTCTTCCCGTATGTGGCGACCGCGCATCAGGGCTTCCGGCACGCCCATCACCGGATAGAGCCTCCGGGAGGGGAGACCTCCCGCCGGCCCGAGGCGTTCGTGTCCGTGACGGTGAGGCAGGGGGGGAACCCGGCGGCCGCCGGGCTGGAGGTGGGCTTCGCCCGCGCCATCAGCGGTCGCACGCCGGTCTACGCGTGGACGGGACGGACGAACGCCCAGGGGATGGCGGAGGTCACGATTGCGCCGTCGGGCCAGGAGAGCGTCAACGGGATGTATCATGCCAGGGTCGTGGACCCGGCCACCGGGCAGCGAATCGGGCTCTGGCCCGGCATCCCGATCAACGCCGGGCGGCGCATCACCCTGACGCTGAACGTCGGGGGGGCGGCGACGCTGGGGCTCGCGGAGGAGGAGACAGGAGGGGAGTTCGCCCTCCGTCAGAATGTCCCCAACCCTTTCAACCCGGAGACGGCGATCCGGTATGAGCTGCCCAAGGCGACCGACGTCCGGCTGACGATCTACAACGTCCACGGGCAGGTGGTCCGGACGCTGATGGACGGCCCGTCCCCGGCCGGCGCTCAGGCCGTGCGCTGGGACGGTCGGGACGACCGGGGCAGCCGGGTGGCCTCCGGGATCTACTACTATCGCCTCGAGGCCGCGGGGTTCTCGGAGACGCAGAAGATGCTGTTGCTGAAGTGATGGCAGATGGCAAATGGCAGACGGCAGACGTGACAGGCCCTCGCCCTCCCCCAACCTTGAAGAAAGGCCCTTGATGCCCCCTCCCTCTCCCGTACGTACGGGAGAGGGAGGGGGAATGGGGGTAGGAGAGGGCCGGATCGGAGACTTCCATGAACCTTTTCCGTTACATACGCGCAGCCCTGCTGACTTCGGTCCTCATCGGGGCCGGAGATCGGGCGGTCGCCCAGGACTCCTTTGTCTATGGGACCACGCCGGAGACCCCCGAGGTCCGGCGGATGGTCGCGTCCTCGGAGGCGCAGGGATGGGCGCAGATCGGCCAGACCTTTCTCCAGAGGGCGCGGGAGACGGGCGATCCGACTCATTACGCGAAGGCCGAGGTGAGCTTTCAGAAGGCCCTCGACCTGGACCCTCAGAACGTGGAGGCGATGGGGGGGATGGGCTCCCTCTGCCTGTCGCGCCACCGGTTCGCCGAGGCCCTTGCCTGGGGCGAGCGGGCCAGGGCCCTCAACCCCTACAACGCCACCCTCTACGGCATCATAGGGGATGCGTGCGTCGAGCTGGGGGACTATGCGAAGGCCGCCGAGGCCGTTCAGCGGATGGTGGACCTGCGCCCAGGCCTCAGTGCCTACTCCCGCATCTCCTACCTCCGCGAGCTGAGGGGCGACCCCGAAGGGGCGATCCAGGCGATGGGGATGGCCGTGAGGGCCGGCGGCCCGAACGCCGAGAACACCTCCTGGTGTCTGGTGCAGCTTGGAAATCTCTATTTCGGGCGGGGCGACCTGGGCTCGGCCGAGATCCAATACCGGGGCGCGCTCGCCAGGTTGCCGAATTATGCGCACGCGCTGGCCGGCCTGGGCCGGGTGCGCGCTGCACAGCGCAACTATGAGGAGGCCATCTCGCTTTACAGCCGCGTCGTCGCGGCGATGCCGCTGTCCGAATATGTGATTGCGCTGGGCGACGTCTACCAGCACATCGGACGCATTGAAGAGGCGGTTCGTCAGTACGAACTCGTGCGGGCGATGGAGCGCCTCTACAGGGCCAACGGCGTGGACACAGACTTGGAGATGGCGCTGTTCGATGCAGACCACGATCGGAACATCTCCGACGCCCTGGAACGTGCCCGGCAGGAGGTGAAGCGTCGCCCGAGCATTCACGCGTCGGACGTGCTGGCCTGGACGCTCTACAGGGCAGGCAAGTATCGTGAAGCCCTTTTGTCTGCCCGGCAGGCCCTTCGGCTTGGGACGAAAGATGCCCTGATGTTCTTCCACGCGGGGATGATCTCGTATCGTCTGGGCGAACGAAAGCAGGCGCGAGATGATCTGGAGCGCACCCTGTCGTTGAACCCCTATTTCTCCGTGCGCTACGCCCCCGAGGCGGAGCGCGTCCTGAAGGAGTTGCGCGCGGAAAAGTCTCTTACCACAAGAGAGCACAGAGAACGCAGAGAAAAATAAAATATGAGACGATACGCGCTGATCACACTGATCGTCCTGGCCGCTTCATCGGCGGCGCAGGCTCACCCTCTGGGCAACTTCAGCGTCAACCGCTACAGCCGGGTTGAAGTCGCGGAAGACCGGATCCGGGTCCGCTACGTGCTGGACATGGCCGAGATCCCGACCTTCCAGGAGATGGCCGCGATCGACCTGGATCGTGACGGCCGGGTCGGCGACGACGAGCGGGTTCGGTATGTGGGGCAGAAGGTGACAGCGCTCCGCCAGGATCTTCATCTGTTCCTCAACGGCTCGCTGGCCGCGCTGAGGGTCGCCTCGCAGGAGCTGAGTTTCCCGCCCGGCCAGGCAGGGCTCTCGACGCTGCGCCTGGAGTGCGACTTCGAGGCGTCGATGCCGGGGGGCGCAGGGGAGAGCGTTCAGCGCGCGGAGTATCGAGACGACAACTACGCGGACCGGCTGGGGTGGAAAGAGATCGTGGTGCGCGCGGGGAGGGGGATCGCTCTGCGGGGGTCCACGGCACCCGAGCGCGATCAGAGCGACGAACTGCGCACTTATCCGCAAGACGTGCTCGCCAGCCCTCCGAATCAACGGGAGGCGCATTTCACGTTTGTTCCGGGCTCGGGGGAGGACATCACGGCAGAGTTCGAGGACGCAGGGCGGAGCGCGGTGCAGCGTTCCAAAGACAGCTTCGCCGCGTTGATTTCACACCAGGAGTTGAGCGTCCCTACCACCCTCTTCTTGCTTCTGATTGCGTTTGGCCTGGGCGCGCTTCACGCGCTTTCTCCGGGACACGGCAAGACCGTCGTTGCCGCTTACCTGGTCGGGGCGCGGGGCACGGCCAGGGACGCGATCTTCCTGGGGCTCACGGTGACCGCAACGCACACCCTGAGCGTCTTCGCCCTGGGCCTGGTGACACTCTGCGCCTCGCAGTTTATCCTCCCGGAGAGGCTGTATCCCTGGCTCAGCCTGGCCTCCGGGTTCGCCGTCGTGGGGATCGGGCTGGGGGTCTTCTTCAAACGGCTGCGCAGCGTCTGGCCGGGGGGGGTGGGTTCGCGTCGTCACGGGGGGCATCATCACCCTGCACGCGCCTGTGAAGATGAAGAGGTTCACCATCACGGTGACGGACTTCATGAGCATTCTCACCCGCACTCACACGCGATCCCTGGGGCAGACGGTTCGCCCATCACCCGGAGAAGCCTTCTTGCGCTCGGGATGTCGGGCGGTCTGCTGCCGTGTCCCTCTGCGCTCGTCGTCCTCCTGAGCGCGATTGCGCTGCGCCGCGTGGGGTTCGGCCTGGCCCTGATCGTCGCGTTCAGCGCGGGGCTGGCCGGCGTGCTTACAGGGATCGGGCTGTTGTTCGTTTATGCGAGGCGTTTTTTAGAAGGGTTCCGCACGGACAACGCCCTCGTGAGGGCGCTCCCCGCAGTGAGCGCGCTCGTCGTCGCAGGGGTGGGCTCGGTGATCGCGGCCCAGGCGCTCTCGCAGATCGGTCTGCCCCCACAGGGACTTTTGGAGGGCTTTATCAAGACCACGACCTTTTCGGTCCTTGCCCTCGGTTTTGCGCTTGGGATCAAACACGCGCTGGATGCGGACCACCTCGTCGCGGTCTCCACGATCGTCAGCGAACGGAAGGGGCTCAGAGGCTCATCCCTCGTCGGGGCCGTGTGGGGGCTCGGGCATACGGCGTCTCTGCTCGCCGTCGGCCTGGCGGTGATCGCCCTTCACGCGCAGATCCCGGAGCGTGTCGCGCAGGCGATGGAGTTCGGGGTAGCCGTGATGCTCGTGGGTTTGGGCCTGAACCTTCTCAGAAAGCTGTTGAGCGGCGCGACGTTTCACGCCCATCCTCACCGTCACGGCGGGTGCTGGCATCTCCACCCCCATCTGCACGAGGCACGGGGACACGGAGGCCCGGACGCGCCGTCTGACTCGCACCACGCCCTGCGCGTCGGAAAACGGCCGTTCCTGATCGGCATGGTCCACGGCCTGGCCGGAAGCGCGGCGCTCATGCTGCTGGTCCTGGCAACGATCCCCTCGCGTGCGCTCGGGTTCGCCTACATCGGCGTGTTCGGTCTGGGCTCCGTGGGCGGGATGCTGGTGATGAGCACCCTGATCGGGCTGCCGTTTGCGGTCACGGCCCATCGCTTCGAGCGCCTCAACGCCGCTGTCCAGGCGCTGGCGGGAGGCTTCAGCGTCGGGTTGGGTCTCTGGTTGATGTGGCAGATCGGCACGACATAGTTTTGTTTTCTGCGTTGGAGGGGAAGTAGAACCCCGTCAAACGGGACAGACAGATCGTCGTGTGAAGCGGAGGTGTTTATGACCAGGTGTGCTGTCCGACCCACACAGGTCTGGATCGGGCTGTGGATCGCTTTTTCTTTGACGACCTCGTCGGCAGGGGCACAATCGTTCGGGGCCATTGTTGGTAAGGCGATTGATGCCGAAACCGGCGGCGGCCTGCCGGGGGTCAGCGTGAGGCTCGAAGGGACGAGCCGGGGTGCCGTCACCGACGCAGGTGGAAAATTCAGAATCCTCCGCGTGAACTCCGGCGCCTATACGCTGGTCGCAAGCCTGATCGGTTACGCCTCTGCGCGGCGCATCGTCACTGTGCAGGGAGGCAGCGAAGTGAGGGTGGACCTCCAGCTCTCCTCTCAATCCATACCCCTCGATGAAGTCCTGGTACAGGCCGATCGCGCTTTTTCAGCCGCGTCTTCGCGCACGGTCCGCGACTTCGACCTGCGGACCCGGCCCGGGCGCTCCGCGCAGCAGATGCTGCAGATGACGCCGGGCCTGGTCATCGCCCAGCACGCCGGTGGGGGCAAGGCGGAGCAGGTTTTTCTGCGAGGGTTCGACGCGGACCACGGCACGGACGTGGCCATCTCCGTGGACGGGATGCCCGTCAATATGGTCTCCCACGGCCACGGGCAGGGGTATGCGGACCTGCACTTCGTGATCCCGGAGGTGGTGGAGCGGATCGACGTGTTCAAAGGCCCCTATTCCTCCGAACACGGCAACCTGGCCACGGCGGGGGCGGTCGCCTTTCGCACCCGCGAGCACCTCGATGAGAACGCGGTCGGCCTGGAGGGGGGCGGCTTTAACAGCTTCCGCTATAAGATGCTCTACCAGATCCCCACCGCTGGCCGGCACCAGGCCGCCTATCTCGCCGGCGATTTCTACCGCACGGACGGTCCGTTCCGCAGCCCCCAGGGCTTTCACCGATTCAACCTCTTTGCCAAGATCCACGCTCACCTGTCGGAAGGCTCTACGCTGGCCGTGGACGTGGGCAGCTTCAGCTCGGCCTGGAACGCCTCGGGGCAGATTCCCCGGCGGGCCGTTCAGAAGGGGCTGATCGACCGCTGGGGGGCCATCGACGACGCCGAAGGGGGGGCCACCGGACGGCAGAACGTGAACCTGACCTATCAATCGAGAGGCGGGGACAGCAGCGATTTTATGACTCAGATGTACCTCAGCCGTTACCATTTCAAACTGTTCTCCAACTTCACCTTCTTCCGAGACGACCCGATCAACGGCGATATGATCGAACAGACTGATGCGCGCCAGATCGTCGGCCTGAACAACCGGTTTAAATTCTTTCACGGCCTGGGTCCGGTGATGGCCACGACCACGCTCGGCGGCGGTTTCCGTAGCGATGACATCGAGGTCTCTCTCTGGCGCAGCCCCGGGCGACGCCGACTCGAAAGGCGCGTCGATGCGACCATCGGCGAGCGGAATCTGTTCCTCTGGACCCAGGAAGAGATGGCCTTTGGCCCTCAACTCCGCCTCCAGGTCGGGCTGCGCGGCGACTATTTCACGTTTGACGTCAACGACCACCTCGAAGGCTCGCCGACCGGCCTGCCCCGGGCCTCCGGGTACGCCCAGCAGACCATTTTGAACCCGAAGGTCAACCTGGCCTTCAACCCGCGCGAGAATCTGGATTTCTTTGCGAATTTCGGGACCGGGTTTCACTCCAACGATGCCCGCGCTGTGGTCCTCAACCAGCGGGTGAAAGAGGTTGAGAAGGGCTTGAAAAGACAAGGTCTGATGGAGGCTCAGATCGCTTCAGAACTGGAAAAACAGAACTTCGATCCAGGGCATCGCGGGTCCGGGACGTTGCCGCGCGCGGTGGGGGGTGAGCTGGGCCTGCGCACGCGTCTTTGCGACCGCCTGAACCTCGGCGCTGCGGCCTGGTGGCTCGACCTGGAGCGGGAGTTCATCTACGCAGGGGACGCGGGTACGACGGAGGAGAGCGGTCGCACCCGCCGTTTTGGGGTGGACCTGGAGGGCCGGGCGCAGGTCCTGCCGTGGCTCTGGGGCGATGTGGACGTCAACCTGTCAAAGGGAGAAGCACGCGACCAACCCGATGGGGCCAACGAGATCCCCCTCGCACCCTGGCTCACCTCGACCGGCGGCCTGACCGCACGTCACCCCAAGGGCTACGAAGGCAGTCTGCGCTACCGCCGTGTGGGCGACCGTCCGGCGAACGAAGACGGGAGCGTCACGGCAGCAGGATATACGGTGTTTGATCTGGCGGCCTCCTATCGCAAAAACCGGTACAAGATCCATCTGGTCGTTGAGAACCTGTTCAACGCGGCGTGGAACGAGGCGCAGTTTGACACCCGATCCCTGTTGCCGGGCGAGATAGAGCCAGCCTCAGAGATCCATTTCACACCTGGTAATCCGTTCAATGTACGGCTGGGATTGAGTTATTTCTTCTAGTGGTCTGTCAAACCTTGTTTGACAGACCACTAGTTCGTTAAGGAGGTCACCATGTCTGCGCAGGAAAACGCCAGGGTTGTGCGGGCGCACTATGCGCTGTTCAACAAGCGGGATTTTGACCAGGCTGCTATCCTCAACGCCCCGGACGCGACGTGGGTCAACGTGGCCACCGGCGAGACCTTCCGGGGGCCGGAGGGTTACAGACAGTTCGTCCAGGGGTGGGCGACGGCCTTCCCGGACGCCAGGGTGGAGGTCACCCGCCTGGTAGCTGACGAGGAGGGGGCTGCGGCTGAGTTCATCGGCCGGGGCGCCCACAACGGCCCGCTGAAGGGGCCGGCCGGGGAGGTCCCGCCCACGGGCCGGGCGATCGAGATGCCGTTCTGCGAGGTGTTCCGGATGAAGGAGGGCAAGGTCGCCGGCGTCCGACTCTACTTCGACACGGCCACCCTGATGCGCCAGCTCGGTCTGACGTAAGGAAACCGACAAACAGAGGAGGTAAGTCATGGATGTACGACGCTTTTTCGCGTGGGCTTTTGTGGCCCTTGCGCTGGCCGCGATGTGGAGCGGTCCCGCCGTCGCCCAGGAGAAGCCGATGGAGAAGTCGCTCTACGAGCGGCTGGGCGGCACCTACGCCATCGCGACCGTGGTGGACGACTTCATCGAGCGCCTGCTGGTCAACGACACCCTGAACGCCAACCCGGCCATCAAGGAGGCCAGGGACCGGGTGCCCAGGGCGGGGCTCAAGTTCCGCGTGACCGCCCTGGTCTGCCAGGTGACAGGCGGGCCGGAGAAGTACGCGGGGCGTTCCATGAAGGAGGCGCATGTCCATCTCCACATCACGGAGAAGGAGTGGCAGGCGATGGTGGCGGACTTCAAGAAGACCTTGGACCACTTCAAGGTCCCTGCCAAGGAGCAGGGCGAACTCATCGCCATTGTGGAGAGCACGAAGGGGGACATCGTCGTCCAGGCCGGGATGAAGAAATAACCTTTACCGCAACGGATAGACAATCCGATGCAGAGGACCCAGACAAAGGGCAGGGGATGAATGTACTCATCGGCCTGGAGATGGAAGGCGTGGCGGGTATCCGCGACATTCGAGCGCTCTTTCTCTGGCACGAGGAATACCACGCCGTCGGCAGGCGCCTGATCACCGACGACCTGAACGCCGTCCTGCGCGGGCTCCGGCGGGCCGGGATCGAGCGCATCCGCGCCGTGGACTACCATTTCGGGGGGGGCAACCTGATCGAGGAGGAGGTGGAGGGGGGGAGCGAGGTCCGGAACGGTCTCCATGCCCTTCGACGCTCCCTGGAGGAGGGGGGATGGGATGCCCTGGCGCTGGTGGGGATGCACGCGATGGGGGGGGCGCCGGACGGTTTCCTCAGCCACTCCTTCATGCCCTATCTCAGGGTCCGCGTCAACGGCGCGCCCACGGGCGAGATCGGCGTGCTCTCGGCCCTGGCCGCGGCCTACGGCGTGCCGACCATCCTGATAACCGGGGACGCCGCCGCTGTCCGGGAGTCCAGGGCCATCCTGCCGAACACCGCGGCCGTGAGCGTCAAGCAGGCCCGCTCCCGCGACACGGCGGAGGTCCTTCCGCCGGAGGAGGCCCACCGTCTCTTGGAGGAGGGCGCGGAGGCCGCCGGGCGGTCTCGCATCGCCAGCCTCCACCCGGCCGCCAGCCCGGTGACCGTCGAGATGCGGTTTCCAGGCCGCCAGGCCGCCGACCTCATCGCGGCGGGTCTGCCGGGGGCCGCTCGGACCGATCTGCATACCGTCACCTTTGAGTCCCCCGATTTCATCCGGGCCGCCTCCACCCTGCATCTCGGCGTGCGTCTCTACGAGGGGGATCTGATAGACCCCCTCTTCTCCCGCATCGGCTCATCCAAGGCGGAAGAGGCTCACATCGCGGCCTCCTGGGCGGCCTTTGAGGCAGAGTGGCTCGCGGAGTCGGAGGGGGTGTGGTAGGGAGGACAAAATGGCCGAGAACATTCAGCCCTGTCAAAAATTTTGACAGAATTTGCTTGACACGCTACTTGTCTTAATTTATAATTATCTGTATAATTTATCTGATATGGTTCTCACAAGACTTCCCGCACACACACTACGAACACCTGGTTGACTGACAGATCTTTTCTCACGCAGCGTTTGGGATTTCAAAGGTAAA
>CAYRZX010000244.1:0-10800 GCA_964428665.1 uncultured Gemmatimonas sp. | reverse complement strand
TGTCATCTCCGAATTCCCAAACTTCAAAATCGGAAGGCTGCGTAACTAGTGTTATAATTCGCGTTTTCATCCCGCCTCCCAACTCACGTGTTCTTCACCTGCGCCTTCACCGGCAGCACCACCGTGAACGTGCTGCCTTTCCCCACCTCGCTCGCCACCTCGATCCGGCCCCCGTGCTTCTCCACGATCCCGTAACTGATGGACAGCCCCAGCCCCGTCCCCTTGCCCACGTCCTTGGTCGTGAAAAACGGGTCGAAGATACGCGGGAGGTGCTCCCGGGCGATGCCCTTGCCGGAGTCCCGGACCGAGACCCGCACGGCCTCCCCGTCCTGCCGCGTGGTGATCCAGATATCTCCTTTTCCCTCGATGGCGTCCACCGCATTGCTCAGGAGATTCATGAAGACCTGATTGAGCTGCCCGGCGAAGCACTCCACCGGGGGCAGGTCCCCGTAGTCCCGGTGCGCCTCCACCCGGTCCTTCATGTGATGCTCCAGGAGCGCCAGGGTGCTCTCGATCCCCTCGCGCAGGTCCACGGTCTTCAGCTCCGCCTCGTCGAGCCGGGAGAAGGTCCTCAGCCCCAGCACGATCCGCTTGATCCGGTCCGCCCCGTTGGCGCAGCTCTCGACCAGCCTGCCGAGCGTGTCAAACGCCTTATTCGCCCGGGCGGCCGCCTCCGGCGTCAGGGAGGCGTCGTCGCAGACGGCCCTCAACTCTCCCACAAATCGCCGGAAGTGGTCCATGTTGGCGTAAATGAACCCGATCGGGTTGTTCAACTCGTGCGCCACCCCCGCCACCAGCTTGCCCAGCGCGGCCATTTTCTCGGAGTGCACGAGTTGCGCCTCTTTGGCGCGAAGGATCTCCAGCGTCTCCTTCAACTCGTTGCGCTCCTGCGCCAGCTCCCTCTGCAGGCGCCCGATCCGGAGGGCGCTCCGAATGCGGGCCTGGAGGTCCTCGCTCTCAAAGGGCTTCGTGATGTAGTCGTCCGCCCCCGCGTCGAGGCCCTCCACCTTTTCGCCCAGGCCGGACTGCGCCGTGAGCATGATGACCGGCGTGATGACGTGGCGCTCCTTCCTGCGGAGATGCCGCACCACGTCCAGCCCGCTCAGGCCGGGGGGCATCCTCACGTCCAGCAGGATGAGGTCGGGACTGCACGCATCGGCCTGCCGGAGGGCCTCCGTCCCGTCCTGCGCCCGCACCACCTCGTAGTCGTCCGCCAGCTCCTGCTCCAGCAGGTCGAGGTTGAACGGCTCGTCGTCCACGATCAGAATGGTAGGCTTGCCGTTGTTTTTGGCTGTGCTCATCTTACACTCCTATCAGCCCCCGGACCTTTTTTAAGAGCTCCTCCTCATCGATCGGCTTGGAGAGATAGCCGTTGCAGCCCGCCTTCAGCGCCCGCTCCTCGTCCCCGGCCATCGCGTGCGCCGTCACGGCGATGATCGGCACGTCCCGGATCGCCTCCGTCTGCCGGATCCGGGCGGCCAGCTCCCAGCCGTCCATCTCCGGCAGGGAGAGGTCCATCAGGATCAGGTCCGGGCGCTCCGCCTCGGCCACCTCCAGCCCCTCGCGCCCGTCCACGGCCTCGATGATGGCATACGCCTCCTCCAGGACCTGCGCGAGGAGGTCGCGGTTCCACTCCACGTCTTCGACGATCAGGATTTTTTTCATTCTATGCCCCTTTTCCTCAATCTTCAATGCGGTACTTTTCTATCTTCTGCACCAGCCCCCACCGGCTCACGCCCAGCGCCCTGGCCGCGTGCGTGCGGTTCCCCTTGCAGCGCCGGAGGGCCTCGATGATCATCTCCCGCTCCACCTGCTCCACGGCGGTGTTCAGCGTCCCCCCGCGGACCTCATCTCGGGCGGCCCTGCCGCGCACGGCCTCCGAGAGCGCCTCCGGCCCGATGCGCTCGACCTCCCCGGCCAGCAGCAGGGCGCGCTGCACCTCGTTCTCCAGCTCCCGCACGTTCCCCGGCCAGGCGTACCGGCAGAGCAGATCCATCGCCTCCGGGGTGAACCGGACCCGCTGATCCGGGGCATACTTTTTCAGGAAATAGATGGCCAGAGGCGGCACGTCCTCCAGCCGGTCCCTCAGAGGGGGCACCTCGATGGGGAACACGTGCAGCCGGAAAAAGAGATCCTCCCGGAATCGTCCCGCCTTCACCTCCGCCCGCAGGTCCCGGTTCGTGGCCGCGATCACCCGCACGTCCACCTTCCGATCCACCATCTCCCCCACCCGCCGGACCTCCCCCTCCTGCAGCACCCGGAGCAGCCGCACCTGCATCTGCGGCGAGGTCTCCCCGATCTCGTCCAGAAACACCGTCCCCCCGTGGGCGGCCTCGAACAGCCCCGGCCGGTCCTCCAGCGCCCCGGTGAAGGACCCCTTTCTGTGCCCGAACAACTCGCTCTCCAGCAACTCCGGGGGCAAAGCCCCGCAGTTCTGCGCCACGAACGCCCCCTCTTGCCGCGCCCCGTTGAAGTGAATGCACCGCGCCAGGAGCTCTTTTCCGGTGCCCGTCTCCCCGGTCAGCATCACGCTCACGTCGCTGCGGAGCACCTTCTCGATCAGGTTATAGACTCGATTCATCGCCGGGCTCAGGCCGATCAGCCCCTCAAACCGGTAGCGCTGCTGGGCCACGTGCCGCAACTGCACATTCTCCTGCTCCAGCTTCTGCCGGGCCTCCTCCAGCTCCCGGTTGAGCCGGAGGATCTCGGCGTAGCGCCCCTCCAGCTCGATGACCATTTCATAGCTCTCGACGGCCCGCCGGATGTCCACCTTCAGCGCCTCCGGCTCCCAGGGCTTGGCGATGTAGCGATAGATCTGCCCGGAGTTCACCGCCGCGATCAGCGCGTCCATGTCCGTGTATCCGGTCAGCATGATCCGGATCGCCTTCGGGGCCAGAGGCACGGCCTTCACCAGAAACTCCGTCCCGCTCATCCCCGGCATCCGCTGATCCACGATCATCACCGCCACCTCGCTCTTCTCCAGGACCTCCAGCCCCCTTGCCCCCCCCACCGCCGTCAGCACCTCGTAGTCGTCCTCAAAGGTCAGGCGCAGGGAGTCCAGGATATCCGTCTCGTCGTCCACGACCAGGATCCGATGCCGTTTCACCGCGTCCCCCTCCTTCTACTTTGCCCTGATCACCACCAGGGTCAGGTCATCCCCCGGCGGCGCATCTCCGAGGAACGCGGAGACCGCGCCGCAAATGGCCTCCTGCACGGCCGCCGCGTCCTTCGTCCGATGTTCAAACAGGACGGCCTCCAGGCGCTCCTCCCCGAACATGTCCCCCTCGCCGTCCCCTGCCTCCGTCACCCCGTCGCTGTAAATCACAAACACATCTCCTGCCCTCATGTCCACCCGTTGCTCCAGGTAGGGCGAAACACCGGCCAGCGCCGGGTCCACCCCCACAGGCAGGCCGCCCCCGGTCCCTGCCGGAGAGGGGGAACTCCCATCCCCCCGTATCAGGAGGGGATAGGGGTGCCCGGCGTTCACGAAGGTGAAGGCCATCTCCTCCGGGTCGAGGGCGCCGAAGCAGAAGGTGGCGAAGACCTCCGGGGCCGTGCAGCGCCAGAGCCCCTCACCGATCCGGCGCATCGCCTCCGCGAGCGACGCCTCCCGCTCCAGCTCGGACCGGAACAGCGCCCGGAGCGTGGCCATGGTTAACGCCGCCGGCATCCCCTTCCCGGACACGTCCCCCAGCGCCACCCAGACCCTTCCCGAACGGTCCTCCACCACGTCGTAGTAGTCCCCGCTCACCCCCCGGCTGGGCCGGCTCGTCCCGCTGATGTCGAACCCCTTCACCTCCGGCAGGGCCTGAGGCAGCAGGAGTTGCTGGATCCGGCCCGCCGCCGCCAGCTCCTGCTCCAGCCGCTGCTTCTCCAGCGCCTCCCCGTAGAGCCTGGCGTTTTCAAGGGCGATGGCCGCCTGGTTGGCAAACCCCATCAGCAGCAGCCGGTCGTGCTCCGCGACCCGTTCTCCGGCCCCCGATCGGTCGGCCACCAGCACCCCGATCCTCCGCTCTCCGGCGACCAGGGGAACCGTGACAAAGGACCGGACGCCCATCCGGCGCACGACCTCCTGATCCACGCCCACCGGCGCGTCATCCACATCCTCCACCAGGATCGACCGGTTCTGGCGGACCGTCAACACCACCGCCACGTCCTCTCGATCCAGCCCGTATTCAAGCTGCAGGAAGAACGCCCGCGCCTCCTCACTCGCCCCGGCGCACGCCCGGCTGCGCAGCATCCCGGCCCCCTCGTCCACCAGCATCAGAAACGACCTTTCAAACCCCAGGGTGTTCACCACCGCCTCCAGGATCATCTGGATGTCCTCATCCAGGTCCAGCACGGACGTGATGGCCGCCCCGACCTCACAGAGCGTCTTCAACTCCCGCATGCGCCGGTCCAGGGCGACCCGCATCTCGTAGGTCTCCACGGCCTGCCGGACGTCTATCTCCAGGTCCTTGGGCTCCCAGGGCTTGGAGATATACCGGTAGACCTGCCCCCGGTTGACGGCCCCCACGATCGCGTCCAGGTCCGCAAACCCGGTCAGCATCATCCGGACGCTGCGGGGGGAGATCTCCTGCGACCGCTCCAGAAACTCGACCCCCATCATCCCCGGCATCCGCTGGTCCGCGATGATCAGGGCCACCTCGCGCCGGGCCAGCAGCTCCAGCCCTTCGGCCCCCCCCGGCGCGACCAGCACCTCATAGTCCAGCTCCAGGGAGAGCCGCAGGGCCTCCAGGATGCCGGGGTCGTCGTCCACGATCAGGACCGTGTGTCTCCGTTCGAGCATGGCAGGCTCCTCGTCTATCTTTCGTATCCCTTCAGCATCTCCCGCAGGTCCTGCGTCAGGGCCATCGGGTCCATCCTCCCCTTCTGAATCACCCGGCTCACCCGCCTCTGCAAAAACTCCCGCTCCGCTTTGGTCAGGTCCTTGGCCGTCACCACCACCACCGGGACCTTCCGGAGCGTCGGGTCGGCCTGCAGGCGCTCGATCACCTCGAACCCGTCCATCACCGGCATCATCAGGTCCAGGAGGACGGCGTCGGGCCTGGCCCTGCCGATCTGGGCCAGCGCCTCCTCCCCGTTGGACGCGCTCCGGGCCGCAAACCCGCTGAACTCCAGCATCTGACAGATCATCGTGGTCACCAGCGGCTCGTCGTCCACCACCAGGATATCCTTCAACTGGCCGGAGTCCAGACGCCCCAGCACGGACAGGAGGGCCTCCCGGTCTATGGGCTTGACTAAGTAGTCGCGCACCCCCAGGCGATACCCCAGCTCCCGGTTGTCCGAGGCCGAGATCACGATGATCGGGATGTCCCGCGTCTCCGGGTCCCCCTTCAGCATCGCGATCGTCTCCCACCCGTCCTTCCCCGGCATGATGATGTCCACCGTCACTGCGGCCGGGCGTATCCTCCTGGCCAGGGCCACCCCATCATCGGCGTTCAGGGCGCCCACCACCCGGTAGCCCTCTTCGACCAGCTCCTGTCGCAGCAGCGCCGCCGCGTTCGGGTCGTCGTCGATGACCACGATGGTCCGTCCGCCCTTCTCCTCCTCATCCCCGTGAGATGTGAGACGTGATACGGCAGACGGGGATTCTTGATCGGATACTGACGGGCGACCACGAGGGTCGCCCCTACGTTCATCGTAGACCACCGGAATCCGTACCGTAAACGTGGACCCCTTGCCCACCGCGCTCTCCACGCCGATCGTCCCTCCCATCAATTCCGTCAGCTTCTTCGTGATGGACAGCCCCAGCCCCGTGCCCCCGTACTGCCGCGTGCTCGACCCGTCCACCTGCCGGAACTCGTCGAAGATGTAGCCGAGCGCGTCCGCCGGGATGCCGATGCCCGTGTCGGAGACCGCGATCTCCAGGGCCTCCGAGCGGGCCACGAGGGACGCCTGGCGGGTGACGAGGACCTTCACCTCCCCCTTCTCCGTGAACTTGAGCGCATTGCTGAGCAGGTTGATGATGACCTGCCGCAGCCGCGCCTCGTCCGAATAGGCCTCCCGCACATCCCCGGCCACCTCGTGGGTCAACGCCACGCCCTCTTTGACCAGGGGGCTGACCGTGGCGCAGCAGCCCGCAATCAGCTCCCTCATGTCGAACCACTTCTTCTGGATGTCCACCCGCCCGGCCTCGATCTTGGACAGGTCCAGGATGTCGTTGATCAGGTTCAGCAAATGGTCCGCGCTCAGCTTCACCTTCGTCAGATTGTCCCGCTGACGCTCCGGGAGGACATCCCCGGCCCTTCGCAGCACCAGGTTCGTGAACCCGATGATCGCGTTCATGGGCGTGCGCAGCTCGTGGGACATGTTGGCCAGGAACTGTGACTTGAGCCGGTTGGCCTCCTGGATCTGCCGGTTCTGCGCCTCCAGCTTCTGAAAGTCCATATATCGGGCGTAGGCGATGGAGAAGGCGTTCGCCAGGTCCCGCATCAAGTCCACGTCCTCCTCCGGCAGCGGGGCCGCGCTGCCCACGTAGAGGATGCCCTGGGCGAAGGGGACGTGCCGGAGCGCCAGGGACTCCGGCGGGGCCTCCGAGTCCAGGTACCGCTCGCGCCGGATCGGCTGCCCCTGCGCCTCCAGAAACTGCACCCATTCCAGAAGCGCCTGCCGGTCCCACTCCTCCGCGTAAGCCTCCTTCGTCCGCCAGCAGTTTACGGCCCTGCTGACCACGGGGTGGCTGTCGAACGCCAGGCTCAGGACGCCCAGGGAAGCGCCCTCAGGGTTCGTCAGGTAGGCGTGGAGACGCTTCTCCTGCTCCTCGATGATGAACACCCCGCACCGCAGGAACGGCACTCTTAGCTCCCTCAACTCCTTCCAGATCGTCGGCGTGATGCGCTCCAGGTCCACGCTGGCGCGCATCGCCCCGACCTCCGCCCGCATCCGGTCCACGGCCCCCCGGCGGGTCGCCTGCCGGTTGAGTCCGAACAGCTCCTTGTTCGCCGCCGACAGCGCCGCGTTGGCCTCCCGCAGCCTCCGGTCCCGCCGGACCACCCGCGCCGTCTGCCAGGCCGCCAGCCCCAGGGCGATGCCCAGCGCCGCGACCAGACCAAACAGGGTGTAGGGCGGATGGATCTGAAGCATCACGGTCGCGGGCTTCTCGGAATAGACCAGGTCCCGGTCCACGGCCACGACCTCAAAGGTGTAATTCCCCCTCGGCAAATTCTGATACTCCACCCGGCGCTGGTGCGTGGTCCTCCAATCTTTATCATATCCATTCAGCCGGTACCGATAGACCATGGCCTCCGGTCTCGTCTTGAAGCTGACCGCGTGGAACTCGAAGGCTGTCAACTTGATGGTGGACGGAACCCTCAGCGACGATGCTTTCTCATACCGCTGGTCCGCTACAACTGCGTCGATGTATATGGGAGGAGGAACCCGCGCCGGCTTTCGGTAACGGGTCACCCCGTTGACCGTACTGAACCAGAGGTCGCCGCTCCGGTCCTGAAGAATCGCATTGATGCTGTTGTCCGCCAGACCGTCCTGCTGAGACAGCGTCTGAAAGACCTTCCCGTCGTACCGGCTCACGCCGCCTCCCCCGGTGCTGAACCAGTGATGCCCTTCCTGATCCTGGAAGATGGATCTTATCCTATTGCTTGCCAGACCGTCCTCTTTAGTGAAGGCGACAAAGCGATGTCCAGAAGCCCTGCCGTTGTATCGGCTTACACCGTCATCGGTACCAAACCAGAAATGCCCCTCCCGATCCTGAAAGATTGAGCGCACGGGAGAACCTGCTACGTCTTTTTCGGTGAAGGTGGTAAAGGTTTTTCCATCGTACCGGCTCACACCGCCCCAACTGCCGAACCAGAGATTCCCCTCCCGGTCCTGGAGCATTGACGGCACAGCCGCATTTACGAGTCCATCTGTCACATCGTAGGTGCGCCAGTGGCCTGTCCCCAGCCCGGCGGGCGTGACCTTTCCAGACCCGGCAGATACAACCTTGCCCGGCCCGGTGGGCGCAGTGTAGAGCAGAAACTCGTTTCGAATGAGACTGTCCGGTTGCGATGTCCCGAAGGCCACCCCCAGATCCCGCAACGCTACGGTCCACGTCGCGTCTTCCTGGAGCGCCGTCTGCTTATCTATTAGCTCGGTCGGCGTCCTGAACTCAAACATCCGGGTGAAGATGCTGTCCGGCGTGGCCCGGCCTCGCTCGGAGGACTCTGTCAGGCCGTGCGCCTTCAGGATAGGAACGACCTTCGCCTCGTAGGCGGCCTCGAACTCGGCCATCCGCTGCGGCGGGACCCAGAAGGAGAGGCGGGCCAATGTAGGAGCAACCGGCGGATCAGCCCAGGCCGTGGGATTGAAGATTGAAAAATGAAAAATGAAAAATGAAAAATGGACCAGCATCACGATCCACAATTTGCAATTTTCAATCTTCAGTTTGTAATTTTCAATGATATTTTTCATGGTCGAACACCTCTCTCACCTGCATAAATCATCGGAACCCTGACCGTAAACACGGATCCCTTTCTTCGCGGCGATAAATCGCCGCGCTACAATAGCACAAACCCCTTCCCCTCACCCCTTGCGCGGGGATGAATCCCCGCGCTTAATCTCATCGTCTTGCCTCTCCTGATATACCAGCGGAATTCTGACCGTAAACACGGATCCCTTCCCGACCTCGCTCTCCACACCAATCGTTCCACCCAATAACTCCGTCAACTTCTTCGTGATCGACAGCCCCAGCCCTGTCCCTTTCTGTTGCTGATAGCTCCCCTCCACCTGACGGAACTCGTCGAAGATCAGCCCCAGAGAATCGGCAGGTATGCCGACGCCGGTGTCGGACACGGCGATCTCCAAAATCTTGTCCTCTGATGAGATTTCGCTGGGGGACAGGCCCTCACCCCGGCCCGCTGCGCGGTCCACCCCTCTCCCACCTGTGGGAGAGGGGAAGCCGAGCGAAGCGAGGCGGGGTGAGGGCCTGACGGACACCCGCACTTCCCCACTTTCCGTAAACTTCAACGCATTGCTCAACAGGTTGATCACCACCTGCCGCAGCTTGGCCTCGTCCGTGTGCGCCTCCCCAACCCCGTCCAGAATCTGATGGCTCAACGTCACTCCCGGCTTCACCAGAGGGCTGACGGTCGCGCAGCAGGAGGCGATCAACGTCCTCACCTCGAACTGCACGGGCCTGACATCCAGCCTCCCGGCCTCGATCTTGGAAAGGTCCAATATATCGTTGATCAGGGCCATCAGATGGTCCGATGCCTGCTTGACCTTCGTCAGGTTGTCTCGCTGCCGCTCCGGGAGCGCGTCTCCTGAGCGTCTCAGCACCAGGTTCGTGAACCCGATGATGGCGTTCATCGGCGTGCGCAACTCGTGCGACATGCTGGCCAGGAACCGGGACTTTCTCTCGGTCATCTCCTGCACCTGCCGGTTGGCCTCCTCCAGGGCCCGGGTCTTCTCCTGAAGCTCGCGGTTGAGTTTAAACAGTTCCCTGTTTACACCCGACAGCGCCTCGTTCGCCTCCTGGAGTTCCCTGGTGCGCTCCTGGACGCGCCTTTCCAGCTCGTCAATCTGCTCGTCCCGCGTGTCCCGCACGACGGTCAGGTTTACCCTGGCCGGCTCCTCCGAATAGACCAGGTCCCGGTCCACGGCCACGACCTCAAACGTGTACGAGCCGATGGGGAGGTCCTGGTATTCCACTCGGCGCTCCCGCGTGTTCCTCCACTCCTCCTCGTAGCCTTTCAGGCGATACCGGTAGACCATGGCCTCTGGCCGGGTCTTGAAGCTCATCCCGTGGAATTCAAAGACAACCAGCCCCGCGCGAAAGGGGGCCGACAGATCGCTCTCTCCCTCATATCGACGATCCGCCACCACCGCATCGATGAACACAGGCGGGGGCGCCGGCGCCGGGGGACAATAGCGCGTCACCCCGCCGTTGGCGCCAAACCAGAGATTTCCCTCCCGATCCTGAAAGATCGACCGCACCCCGTCGTGCGCCAGTCCGTCCTGGCGGGTGATCGTCTGGAAGACCTGCCCATCATATCGGCTCACACCCCCGCCGGAGGTGCCAAACCAGAGGTGTCCCTCCCGATCCTGCAAGATGGGCCATACGCTGTTGTTTTCCAGCCCGTCCTCTTTGGTGAAGGTGATGATGGCCCTTCCGCCTCGTCCCGATTCCGCCGAAACCTGCCCCTTCGTTTCACTCAGGGCAGGCTCTGAGCGAGCATCCGCGAGTCGAAGCTTGCCCTGAGCGAGCGTCAGCGAGTCGAAGGGGGGATCGCACCGGCTCACCCCCCCATTGGTGCCAAACCAGAGACGCCCCTCCCGGTCTTCAAAGATAGAACGCACCCAGTTGTTCGCCAGACCATGCTCCTGGGTGAAGGCCGTGAGCGCTTTGCCGTCATACCGACACGCGCCGTCATACCGGGTGCCGAACCAGAGATACCCCTCCCGGTCCTGCAGAATCGAATACACCTCATCGTCCGCCAGCCCCTCCAGGGCCGTGAAGGGGGTAAACGCCTCGCCGCCTTGTCCCTTCGTTTCACTTCCTTCGACGGTGCTCAGGACAGGCAGGGCAGGCTCTGAGCCTGTCGAAGCCTGCCCTGAGCTTTGTCGAAGGGGATCATACCGGATGACGCCCCCGTGCCGGGTGCCGAACCAGAGATACCCCTCCCGATCCTCCAGGATCGCCCATACCCTGTTGTGGATAAGGCCGTATTGTGGAACAAGGACCGTAAAGGTCTTCCCATCATATCGGCTCACACTGCCATGTTCGTCGCCAAACCAGAGGCGCCCCTCCCGATCCTGAAAAATCGAATGCATCTCATCGTGCGCCAGGCCATCCTGGGTGGT
>CAYRZX010000243.1:0-10845 GCA_964428665.1 uncultured Gemmatimonas sp. | reverse complement strand
ATCGCCGTCGTTTCAACCCGGTGCACCAGTCCCCTGTTGTGGCCGAACTCGTGCCCCCAGAGGATGCCCTCCTCGCTCAGTGCGTGGCGCACCACGATGAGCGAGTTTCCCGGCGTCGGGGCGCAGCCGATGATGTTGGCCCTGAACCCCCCGCACCAGTTGATCTGATTCACTACCTTGACCTGTCCGGGCAGCGCCAGGATGGCCCTGTAATCGGCCTCGCTGTTGACGCTCCCGTTGCTTACAGTAAACGTCGTCACGCCCCCTGCGCGGCGCAGCTCGACCGGGCAGACCATGTCCTCCGGCCCGTCTCTGACCTGAAGCACGGCGCTCGCGTCCCTCAGGATCAGGTCCACCCTCGCCTCATCCAGGCTGGCCGTGACGTGGCGGTTGACCTGGAGCGGGTGCACCTTCGTCGCAGGCACCGGGCTGGATGGGGTGGGCGACGGAGAAGGGGGGTTGTCCTTGCCGCAACCCGATGCCCCCACCGCGACGGCGTTGAAAAAACAGAATAAAATCGCTATCTTCAGAGACCGGTTCAGTCGCACTGCGCATCTCCTGCCGAGTCGCTGTTCACGTGACCTGAGCGGACTTGAAATATCGGCAGGAAGGCGTGAAATGTCAACCGTCCACAGAGGAACCCATGCCCTACCGCATCGGCATCGACACCGGCGGGACCTTCACCGACCTCATCCGCTTCGACGTGGAGACCGGCGAGATTCAATCCCTCAAGGTCGCCTCCACCCCGCGTGAGCCCCTCCGGGCCTTCATCGGGGCCATCCGGGAGTCCGGCGCGGCGCCCCCCGACATCGCCGGACTGGTGCACGGCACCACCGTGGCCACCAACGCCCTGATCGAGCGCAAGGGCGCGCGGGTCGCCTTCGTCACCACCGCCGGGTTCGAGGACATCCCCTACATCCAGCGCGTCAACCGGCGCGAACTCTACAACCTGGACTGGGACAAGCCCCGCCCCCTCCTGACCAGCCGCCGCCACTGCCTCGGCGTCCGCGAGCGCATAGACGCCAGGGGCCAGGTCGTCACCCCTCTAAATATGGCCGAGGTGGACGCCCTCTGCGACCGGCTCGCAACAGGCGGGTTCGAGGCCATCGCCGTCTGTCTCCTGTTCGCCTACCTGAACACAGCGCACGAGGAGACCCTCAGGAGGAGGCTCCGGGAGCGTCTCCGCGGGGTCCCCCTCTCCATCTCCCACGAGGTCGCCCCCATCTGGCGCGAGTACGAGCGCTCCAGCACCACGATTGCCGACGCCTACCTCAAGCCCCTCCTCCAGCGCTACGTGGGGAGCCTCCAGCGCGGCCTGGACGAGGAGGGCATCCGCGCCCCCTGGGCCCTGATGAAGTCCAACGGCGGCGTCATGCACGCCGGGGCCGCCGCCGACCACCCCATCCACCTGGCCACCTCCGGCCCGGCGGGCGGCCTCGTGGCCGGTCAGTACATCGCCGGACTGCTCGGTCTGAAGGACGCGGTCACCATCGACGTGGGCGGGACCAGCGCCGACGTCGGCATCCTCGTGAGCGGCGAGCTGCGCCACACCACCGAGTTCGAGATCGAGTGGGGCATCCCCGCGGCCATCCCCCTGATCGACCTCAAGACCATCGGGGCCGGCGGCGGCTCCATCGCCTGGGTGAACGCCGGAGGCTTCCTCCAGGTCGGCCCCCGGAGCGCCGGCGCGGACCCCGGCCCGGTCTGCTACGGACAGGGCGGGACCCGGCCCACCCTCACGGACGCGAACCTCCTCCTGGGCCGGCTCGACCCCGACTACTTCCTGGGCGGAAAGATGCGCCTCCGGGCCGACCTGGCCGCCGCCCGGACGGCGGAGATGGCCGCCCAACTCGGCCTGGAGACCCTCGGCCTGGCGCACGCCGTCGTGGACATCGCCAATGAGAACATGGCCAACGCCATCCGCATGGTCAGCATCGAGCGCGGCCACGACCCCCGCCGCTTCGCCCTGATCGCCTTCGGCGGGGCCGGCCCCCTGCACGGGGCCGCCATCGCCCGCAAGCTCGACATCCCGGCCGTCGTCATCCCCCCGTTTCCGGGGGCCTTCTCCGCCATCGGCCTGCTGATGGCCGACCTGCGCGTGGACAAGGTCTGGACCCAGGCCTTCCGCTCCGACCGCGTCTCCCCGGACGAAATAAAGGCCCGCTTCCGGCAGATCGCCGACGCCGCCCTCGCGGAGCTGCGCGGGCAGGGCTACACGGGCCAGCCCGACCTCCGCTACTTCGTCCACATGCGCTACCTGGGCCAGAACTACGAGACCGAGGTCGAGATCCCGTCCGATGAGGTCCGGCTGACCGACGCCTGCGAGGCCTTCCACCGGATGCACGAGGCCGCCTACGGCTACCGCATCCCCTCGGCCATCATCGAGCTGGTCAGCTTCAAGGTGACGGCCGTCGGGTCCATCCCCAAGCCCCGCCTCGGAACGGTTCAGTCCGTTCAGACGGAGCCCCTCCGCCAGCGGCCCGTCTACTTCGCCGGACACGGCCACGTCCCCTGCAGAATTATCCGGCGTCCCGCCCTCCCCGTCGGGGAGCGGCTGACCGGCCCCCTGATCGTGGAGGAGGAGGGCTCCACCACGCTGGTCGAGCCGGGCATGCGCCTGACCCGAACCGAACACGACGTCCTGCTTCTGGAGATCAAGTCATGACGGATAAATCCCCCGACCTGTCCCTCGACCAGGTCACCCTGACCGTGATCGACAACTACCTCACCACCACCTGCCGGGAGATGGGCCTGGCCATGATGCGCACCGCCTACTCCCCCATCTTCAACGAGTCCCTCGACTTCTCCTGCGTCATGTTCGACAGCCGGGGCCAGATGATCGCCCAGGCCGAGTTCTGCCCCTCCCAGATCGGCACGATCAAATACACCGTCGAGTGGATGCTGGAGGAGCTGGGCTACGACGTCTATAAACCCGGCGACATCCTCCTGATGAACGACCCCTACCGGGGCAGCGGCCACGTGCCCGAGCACACCATCCTCAAGCCCGTGTTCCACGAGGGCCGGGCCGTGGCCTTCGTGGCCAACTGCGCCCACCTCGCCGAGCCGGGGGCCAAGGCCCCCGGCGGTCTGGCCGGGGACGCCACCGACATCTTTCAGGAGGGCCTCCGCATCCCCCCCGTCTGGCTCATGCGGGAGGGGAAGGACCAGGAAGACATCTGGAAGATCATCCTCTCCAACCACCGCACTCCGATGGTCTCCTACGGCGACCTCAAGGCCATGATCGGCTCCGTGCACGTGGCCGAGACCCGCCTCCTCAACCTGATCCGGTCCTACGGTCTGGATACCGTCTACGCGGCCACTCAGGACCTCATCGCCATCGCCGAGCGCCGCATGCGCGAGGAGATCCGCCGCATCCCGGACGGCGTCTACGAGTTCGAGGACGTCATCGAGGACGACGGCGTCACCCCGGACACCTCCTACACTATCCGCTGCGAGGTCCTCGTGGAGGGGGACGAACTCACCGCCGACTTCACCGGCTCCTCCCCCCAGTGCGCCGGCCCCATGAACGCCACCTACGCCGTCACCGGGTCCGCGGTCTACAACGCCCTGCTCCACCTGACCGACCCCACCATCCCCCGCAACGAGGGGTGCTACCGCCCCGTCCACATCGTCGCGCCCCCCGGCACCATCGTCAACTGCCAGTACCCGGCGGCCCTCGTGGGCGGCAACACCGAGGTCAGCCCCCGCGTCACCGACATCGTCTTCGGCGCCCTCGCCAGGGCCATCCCCGACCGCGTGCCCGCCTCCCTGGGCGGGACCTCCTGCTGCTTCCTGTTCGGCGGGACCCACCCGGACACCGGCCAGCTCTACTCCCACTTCCACTTCGAGGGCATCGGCTGGGGCGGGCGTCCCACCAAGGACGGGAACAGCCAGGTCATCGTCATCAACGGCAACTGCCGGAACACCCCCGTGGAGATCTTCGAGACCCGCTACCCCCTCGCCATCGAGGCCTACCGCCTCCTGGAGGACTCCGGCGGGCCGGGGCAGCACCGGGGCGGCCTCGGCATCGAGCGCGTCTTCACCGTGAGGAGCCCGGAGATCACCGTCAGCGCCATTTTCAACCGGATGCTCGTGCGCCCCTTCGGCCTGCACGGCGGCAAACCGGGCATGTCCAGCGGCATCCACGTCCGCCGCGCCGGAGAGCAGGCCTGGCGCACCTTTAAAGAGGCCTTCGGCACGACCTCCCCCTCCAAGTTCTCCGGCATCGTCCTCAAACAGGGCGACCAGGTCCGGATCATCGCCCCCGGCGGCGGCGGCTGGGGAGACCCCCTCCAGCGGGAGCCCGAGCGCGTCCTGCGGGACGTGATCGAGGGCCTCGTCACCCCGGCCTCCGCCCTGAGGGACTACGGGGTCGAGGTCACGGAGACCGCGCCGGGGGAGTATGTCATGACCAGCAAGCGATGAGGAGTTTCATCATGGGCCAATGGATCGAGCGCGACCCCGGCTACCTGTCGTTCGACGTCTACAACTGCGCTTACTGCGGCAAGCTCATCCCCCGGCGCATCTGGATGGAGGAGCTCGACGGCAAACGCCAGCCCTTCTGCAACCCCACCTGCCACGAGCGCCTCGTGCATAGAAGGCAGAAAAAACAGACCACAGGACCACAGGACCACTGACCCAGAGTCTTGTGGTCTTGTGGTCTGTGGTCTTGTGGTCTATTTTCAGGAGGTCTCATGTCCCAGGCTATTCCCCTGCCCGACCCCATCTTCCAGCGCGTCTGCAAACAGGTGGATGCGTCCGACGACGACATCCTCGGCTTCCTCTCCAGACTCGTCAGCTTCCCCACCCCCACGCAGAACCCGGAGGATAAGAACTATCCCGCCGCGATCCGCGCCTGCCACGCCTTCCTGTCGGAGACCCTGACGGGAATGGGCTTCACCCTGGACACCTGGCTGGCCCGGCCCATGACCTTCCCCGAGCACCCCGTCCTGGTCGGGACCCTCAAAGGGACCGGAGGAGGTCGCTCCCTGGCCCTGAACGGCCACGTGGACGTGGTCCCGGCGGGCGACGAGTCCACCTGGAGGCACAACCCCTGGGGAGGCGAGGTGATCGACGGCAGACTCTACGGGCGCGGCGCGTGCGACATGAAGGGCGGCGTCGCGGCCATGATCCAGGCCGTCAAGGCCATCCGGGACTGCGGCCTTCGCCTGAAGGGGGACGTCTACGTCCACGTCGTCTCCGACGAGGAGGTCGTGGGCTTCGGCAGCCGCGAGTGCGCCGAACGCGCCCCCCGCCCCGACTTCGTGCTCGTGACCGAGCCCACCCGCCTGAACGTCCTCCCCGTGGAGGGCGGCCTGGAGCACGTGCGCATCGAGATCGAGGGCCGGGAGGAGCACGCGGGCCGGCGCTACGCCTCCATCTATCCCCGCGAGACCGACCGGGGACACGGCGTGAACGCCGTGGAGAAGGGCCTCAAGATCGTCCAGGCCCTGCAGGACCTGGAGCGCAATTGGGCCTTGTCCAGGAGCCACCCCCTCCTCCCCGCCGGCTTCAACACCCTCCTCCCCGGCATCTTCATGAGCGGGCCGGGCGGCGGAAGGGACGGCCGGCTCAACATGATCACCAACCCCGGCACCACGCCCAACTACTGCTGCATCGAATACAACATCTGGTACTACCCGCAGGAGACCCTCGACGAGATCCAACGCGACGTCGAGGGCTACGTCAACGCCCTGGCCCAGCACGACCCCTGGCTGAAGGCCCACCCGCCCAGATTCACCTGGGGCCTGCGCAACATCTCCTTCCCCCCGGCCAACACGGACCCCGACCACGAGGTCGTGAACAGCCTCCTCTCCTCCCTCCGGCGTCTCGGCTGCCCCTCGCAGATCACCGGCTTCAACGCCGCCTCGGACCTGGCCTGGTACGCCTCAAAGGGCATCCCCGGCGCGATCTTCGGGCCGGGCGACCTGGCCTGCGCCCACAGCCCCGACGAGTTCGTGCCCGTCCCGGACGTACTCAACGTCACCAGAGCCATCGCCCTCGCCCTGCTCTCCTGGTGCGGGTATGAGACCTAACCCCCCGGCCCCCTTTCCTAAACGACAAGTCCGATTCCTGCTGTCCCCTTCAGAATGCGATCTGCGCGAGCTGTTTGAGCGTGGCCTCGATCAGGACATCGCCCGCCTCCGGGCTGTACCGGGAGGCGAGCACCTCATAGTCCCCTTCATCGAACGTCTCCCTCGTGGGGAGATAGCCCCCGGTCCGGCCTGCATTGGCCAGGCCGATGACCAGAGTCTTGCGGAACGGGGAGCGCCGCTTGACCTCCAGCCCGATCTCCACAAACACCTCTCCCGGAAACGTCGTGAGGGCCGCATCGTCCAGCCGGAGGGACTGCAACTCCACGGAGACGGACGGCCTCCATTCCTCCGAGTGGAACTGCTCTGCCTGACGGCACACCATGCCCGCGAAGAAGACCTCCACCTCCGCCCGATGTCTCACCACGCGGGAGGCCCCCGGATCGAGGCGCTCCAGCGCCTCCTGAGCAGCCCTCCGGTGCCGCTCCGCCTCCTCCAGGGTCACCGGAAAGGTCCGGCGAAGGGGGAGGTCCACGTGAGACGAGAGGGACCGGACCGAAGGCGCGGCCTTCGTCTCGACCCCGGCCAGCCCCTCCAGGACCGCACGCCCCAGGCGCACGCCGATCTTCTCGGCGTGGGCAAACGTGCGGATGGGGATGGGCGCCCCGATGCAGGAGAGGCCGGAGCTGTAGCCGGGGTTGATGTCCCCCTCCGCGCCGTTGACATAGATCACCACGGCGTCGTGGCCCACCTGCCCCCGGATCGTGCGGGTCGCGTAGCAGGCCCAGTCCTCGGTGATCCGCAGGTTGTCGGGGCCGAGCGTGGTCGGGTGGCACGCATAGTTGAACAGGACGCCCTTGATCTTTCCCGCGCGGTCCTCGACCCTGACGATCCCCACCTCCGGGTCCACCGGAAGGCCCCCGTAGTCCAGGCGGCGGCGGTTTCGGCCCACGTCCTCCACGTGGCCCACGCCCACGCCGAGCCGGCCCTCCTCGCGACGCCCCCAGGCATCCGCCAGACACTCGACGCAGCGCTCCCTCAGGTACGGGGCATAGGCCTCCGTGAGCGTGGGGCCTGAGTGCGTATGCGTCGCGGCCATCAGGATTTGCGCGGCAGGCAGGCCGGTGCGCCGGCTCACCTCCTCCCGCGTCCCGTCGATGACCTCCTGGCTCAGGCTGCACACCGACGCGCTCAGGACGGCGACCGCCGTGTCCGGCCCCTCGATGACCATCGCGCGCGCGTGGAGGTCGTCGTGGACGCCCTGCGCGCCCCCCTTTCGGGCGGCGAACCCCGCCATCGGCGCCCCCGGAGGGGGCGTGATGACCCGCTCCGCCAGACCCACCTGGATCCCCTTTGCAACAGACATGGGCATCTCCTTATTTGGCGTGTCTTTCCAGTACTCGAATCGCTCCGCGCTGACCACGAGCACATCCGTGGGAATCATCAGCTTAGCGTCAGGGCTCCGTTTTATAGTTGTACTTCTCACCCGGCGGCGGCACGTCGAGCACGGGGCCGTAAGGCCTGCGGTAGCTGCGCGTCCATCGGCAGCCGCCGAGGAAAGGCCACTCGCGGCCCTGATCATCGTACTTCTTCGCGCCAAACGAAGTGAACAGCGTCCCGTCAGAGAACTCCACGGTGTTCGGGCCAGTGAGGCCGTCGGAGACCGGGATGTCGTCGCGGAGGACGACCTCCTCGCTCCACGTCTGCCCCCGATCGGAGGTGAAGCGCGCCCGCACGCCGAAAGGCTGGGCGAAACGTCGCTGGTAGGAGCAGACAACCGTGCCGTCGCGCAGGGCCGTGGGGAGCGGGTGTTTGGCGAGAATCGGCGTCCAGGCAGGCTGCGTCCAGGTCCTGCCCCCGTCCGATGACCCCACCGAGTAGGCGTGGGCATCCAGTTCGGTCCGGAGCATCACGAATATGTCCCCATCCCTGTGGATGATCGGGAAGGTCTCCGTGAAGCCCTGGTCAGACGGAGAGAGCTGGCCATCCGCCATGCGGACGAGGTCCCACGTATCCCCGCCGTCAGTGGAGCGCAGACAGTAGACGCTGCTGCGGCCCCACGTGTAGCCGGAGAGCAGCCCCTCGATCCGGCAGGGCCTTCGGCCCTCCTTGTCGTAGCCGTAGGCGAGAAAGACGAGCGAGCCGTCGTCGAGCAGCCGCAGGGGTCCTCGGGCGACGAAGTGCGCGAAGAAGGGGAGTTGCTCGTCGATCTGGCGCCTCTCCCAGGTCTGGCCGCCGTCGGTCGATCGCTTCTGCCACAGGTCGTGGATGACCGCGCAGTAGTCGTGTTTCGGGCCCAGGTCCCAGACGAAGTAGCCTTCGGCCTCCAGGCGCGCGACCTCCGAACGAGGGTATCGGAGCCAGCCGCTGGTGCCCATCTCCAGGATGGCGCCGTCAGGCAGCGTGGCCCGGCGGGGGTCGGGCCCAGGCCACGGCCGGTCGGCGATCTCCCACGTCAGCCCTCTGTCCTCCGACATGAGCACGATGTTGCGCTGCACCGCTCTCCAGGCGTCCGTGCTCTGTGTCGCGTCGAAGCTGACGTTCACGGGCAGCCAGAGCCGATCCTCTTCATCCAGATGCAGAAGTCCCTCGTTGAGCCCTTCGTACTGCGGGCTGCGCAGGATATCGACGCCCATCTTCCAGGGTTTCGATGGATCGTGTCTTTCAGCCACGTGGCATCTCCTTTTTTCGGCCCGTCGAAGGGCGGCCCTTGTATTTTTTCCAAGCGGGCGGTATCTTTGGGTGAGGATGCCGAAACGCCGCCGCGCGGCCGTGGCCATCGCCCGGTTGGCGATGCGGAACGCCTCCAGGACATCCGGTTCGTCCAGGAGGGCGATCCCTTGCTGAATTCGGTCCGCGGCAATCCCGGCCCGCTTCAGCAGTTCCTCCGCCGTCTCCCGGCGTCGCTCGCCTCGTCCACCCCCTCCTCTGCGGTCGCGTCCGTGCGCTGCGCCTCGCCGGCCTCTGTGGGGATCAGGAAACCAGTGAGATACCAGCGCGACGGGGACTGCGGGAGGACCTCCCGGCCCAGGTCCCCCTCGTTCTCCGGGCCGACGAGGTCGAGTTCCAGGGCGCGGACCAGGTCTGCGCGCACATCCACGGGTTTCTTGCCGGATTTAAACATCCTTCAGGGGCTCCGTTTGAATCTTGTTTTATGCCCTTGTATCGCAGGTTTACTCCCCTTCAGTTGCTTCCTTCGGAAGATAGACCCGAATGGCCTTTCGAACTTTTCGGGCCAGGGCAACCGCACGGCGGGCCTCAGAAAGCGTGATCGGGTCATAGTCGCCCGGATAACGGGTTATGGTGGCGTATGCCGTCAATCTCCTCTGTTCCGCAACCGGTATTTCCAGCCGGACAAGGTCGGTCGCCAGCGCCGTCAACTCGCCGATGTCGTGCGTCTTTGGAAAGTCGATGCCTTTGAACACCAGCAACGCCTTCAGATACTTCTCCACGCACTGTTGGGCGTGAAAGCATACGGTGTCCGTGGGACCGTTCGACCCCAACTTTAGGGTGTGTGCCGCTGTTTTCAAATCGTTCTCGGCTTTTTCGACCCACTCGCGGACAATGGCACGTACGTTTTCAGGCTCTGGCATAGAGAACTTTTCCCTCACGGGCGGCGGGTCGTTCGATCGTCCCGACAACCTCCTTGCGCCACTCGAACGCCTCAGGCGTAGTCACGATGATGTCCTTGGGAACTCGAATATCGTGGAGCGCCACCCCGATCTCCACCCCTTTCTCCCGTTTCGACCCCTTGACAGGCATCACCACAAGCAGATCCACGTCGCTGTCCGGTCCGGCGGTTCCGCGTGCGTGGGAACCAAAAAGGATGACCTTCTCCGGGTCAAACTGTTCCACGATCCGGCGAGTCATTTCCCGAATCTTCTCCTGGGTCGCCGTGATCACTTCTGGTGAGACCGTATTCACAGGATTCATCTTTTCCCTCTAATATTATTCCCGCCCGCGCCATGAACGACACTCGTCATGGGCTCCGTTCGATGTCGTGGGGACCGATGTGCCGCAGGACATAGGCGTCGCCCACGATCTGAAAGGTGAACCGGTACTTCTGGGTGATCCGACCTTTCCAGATGCCGTGGCCTCCCATTTTCTCTGTCTGAAGGGAGGGGTGATGGGGATTCTGTAAAAAGAGCGCGAGTTGTTTCCTGGCTCGCGCCTTAATCTGGGGTGGCAGGGCAGCGAACTCTCTTTTGTAGCGTTCGCTTTCGACGATTCTCATAGCGGCTCGCTCCGGGGGGTGGGCTACCGCCTGGCCAGTGATTTGAGGAACGCTTCGGGGCTGTCATATACAGTGACGCGACCGGCTTCGATGTCCCGCTGCGCCTCCCGCTCGCCCTCCTGCCACGTCTCCAGCCACCACCACTTTTGGTCCGGGTCAATGAGTCCCACCTTGGCGGCGACGCCGGCCTCCTCCCGCGTGAGACCCCTGGAGTTTTTCAGGTCCTTCTGGATCGCCGCGATCTTCTTTTTGGCCGTTTCCAGAACCCGCTGTTCTTTCTCCGACAGCTTTGGCGCAGGGGCGTGCGGCACGACCCGTTTGGGAACCAGCGTCACCTTGCCCTCTTGCACTTCCATTTCCATGAGGTCGCCGGTTTTGACCTTCAACTTATTGACGATCTCTTTTGGAATGGTGATCTGATGTCGCTCTCTGATTTTGACCAGGGGCATGATCTGACTCCTTAATCTTGTGCATGGAACGATGTCGCCTGGCGCACAGGCCCTCACCCCGTCAGGCTGCGCCTGCCACCCCTCTCCCATTTATGGGAGAGGGGAAGCCGAGCGTCAGCGAGGCGGGGTG